>NZ_JAZGZU010000002.1:0-440120 GCF_036347315.1 Flavobacterium sp. C4GT6 | reverse complement strand
TAGCTCGATGGGTTCGCAATTGGGGTAGCAGCTCCCGGCTCATAGTAGTTTACCGTATAGCCCAGTCCTACGCCAAACGGACCTAATATTGTGTTGTCCATTACCGTAAGGTCAAACTCGGCCTGTGCGTCATTCGGTAGGGCTTCGTTACAAATCGTAAGCACCGGTGGAGTGGTAAGCGCCAGTGGCGTGTTTACATGAAGGGTGAAGGTCGCAATGCTGTAGCAGCCTGTAGCGATATCCTCTACCCTTACCCAGATTACCTGACCGTCAGCACCGTTGTAAGCTGTGGCGTTGGTGATTCGTGGTGCTCCTGCCTCAGCCGCAGCTTCGGTAGTAAAGTAATGGATCGTATAATCGGCATCCGTGCCGTCCAGGGCATCAAGGATGATAGCATCATGAATGGTAAGGTCGATAGCCGTTACTCCGTCCTGATCGTTGTTGTCCTCATCACACAGGGTGATATCTTCAAGATCCGGTAGTTGAGGAGCATCCACTACTACAAGGTCTAAGGCATAAGCCGTAGAGGTATAACAACCTGTTACCGTATTTTCAACCCTTACATAAACGGTTTGAGCATAGGCTAAGGTATTGGTATAGTTATCAGGGTTAGGGATTGGGTTTAATCCGCTCTCTGCATCGATAGCGGTTTCATGGAAGGTAACCAAAAGGTCTTCTCCGTTATCTACCATATCTTCTACCAGTGCTTCAAGGTCAAACTGGGCAAAGCCGTCACCGTCAGGGTCACATACCAGCAGGTCTTCTGCAGATGGTGGTACAAGTACCGGTAGCGGAGCTACCCTGATATCAAGCAGTACGATTCTGTAGCAGTCCGTAGCTTCAAAGGTTACTCTTACATAGATCGCCTCAACCGTACTCTGGTTGGTGTAGGCCTCTGGGTTAGCAATGGCATTGGCGCCCGCCTGGGCATCCGCTAAGGTATGGTGGAAGGTAAGGTTAATACCGTCCTGAGTGCCGATAATCTCTTCTGTTTTGCTCGTTAGGTCAAACACTTCTGTTTCATCAGGCTGACCGTTTACTGTATTCTCATCACAAAGCGTGTAGGGTGTAGGCTGGTTGGCCTGCGGTAGCGGGTGAACGATAAGTTCAAGCTCCACTACATCATAACAGCCCGTGGCGTTATTGGTGACTCTGATGTATACAATACCCCCTGTGCTGGTGTAGTTACCGGGGGTGGCGATTGGAGCTGCATTGTTAGCAGCGTCATCTGCGCTCTCATGGTAGCTTACACTGTATTGTGCAGGGTCTAATAGTCCCAGTACTTCCGACTCTACCGTAGTTAGGTCAAAGATGCCTTCGCCGTCGGCATCGTCAAGACCGTTATCACACAGTCCGTAGGACTGTGGTGTGGTAGCCTCAGGCACAGGGTGAACGATTAACTGTAGCTCAATTACGTCATAGCATTCTGTTTGCCCCGACTGTAATCTTATGTATATAATTCCTGAAGGGTTATTTACAGGAAGATAAATATATTCTGTTGTATCTGTTATAGCATTGGTAGCCATATCAGCGTCATCCTGTGTTTCGTGTGCCGTAGCAATAACACCCGGCATTTGAGCTTCAAGATCATCAAGCACTGCCTGAAGATTAAACTTAGCCGAACCGTCACCGTTAAGGTCACACTCTTCAAGAGCATCAGGGTTTTCACCTATAGGAGCCTGAATTACCTCTAACGGAACTGTTATCACTACCCAACAACCTGTTGTTGTAGCAGTAACTCTAGCATAGATATTCGTAGTTGGAAATACATATACAGCTGGCAACTCATCTGCTGGGTCGCCTATCTCGGCTGCGCCCTGGGTAGCAAAGTAGCGTACTGTCATTCCTGCCTGTCCGCCTGTTACAGCAGTATCATGGTTATGCAGTATAAAGTCGGCCTGACCACTAACTTCTTCACAACCTGCAAATACAGGAGCTGGATTATTTATAACCGGTAAAATATTTACAACCGTATTGAAAGTCGTAACAGAAAAACATCCGTTAGGATTTTCTGATCTTACATAAATAGGTTCTCCACCTGACTGATAGTTTACAGAATCTGTAATAGCGTTTGCAGAAGTAGTAGCATCTGCCAGAGAGGTATAGTAACTAAGTGTAAACGAACCTATCTCGGCAGCTCTTGTGGTAAGGTCAAATATCTCTACATTATCGCCATCAAAATCACATAACTCGTAATCAGAAATTACCGCCGGCACCTGTGGCGATGGGTTAACTACTAAGTCAAACGAAGTAGTAGCATAACATGCCGTATTAGCAGGATCAACTACTCTTACAAAAATAGTTTGTCCTCCCGGTACTGTATTAGTATAGGCTGCAGGGTTTGCTATTGCAGAAGTGTCTGCATCTGCATCTATTTGGGTAATAAAGAAAGAAACCTGATAAGAGGCATTATTCCCTGTAATTACGTTAATAGTTGAAGTTAAATCAAACTGCATTAATCCGTCGGCATTATCATCACAAACCACCTGAGGAGCCGGAGCTGTTACGGCAGGGGCATTTGTTGCAATAAGATCTATAGTGGTAAATGAAACACACGAAGCACCACTACCTACCTCTACCCTTACAAAAAGGGTTTGGTTTGCCAATGCACTTTCATAAGGAGATGTAATCGCACCCGTATCATTATCGGCATCTGCCTGAGACATGTGGTAAGTCAAAACAAAAGTTCCTGCTCCTGTTATGGTATCATTATTACTTTCTAAATCAAAAGAAGCCACACCAGTATTACCATCAATACATTCATGCATTGGTTCGGGCTCTGTTAATACAGGAGCGCCTGTTACCTCTAAAGCATCGGTTTCGTTAAGTGTTACTGTACAAAAAGGAGCCTGAGCATCTGTTACATCTATAATTACAAAATCAGTAGTAGCAGTAAGAGCCGGTAGTATTATTGTACCCTGGCCTGTACCGTCAAGAGTAATTGTTTGGGAAGGGTTTGAACCTATGGTATAGTTTACTGTTGCATTTGCAGGACCTGTTAAAGTAATAACACCGTCATCATCTGAACATACCGGACCATTTGTAGTAAATACCAGCGGTTCCATATCGTTTACATTTATAGTAACTGAAGCGGATAAAGACTGGCTACATACCACAGTACCATCTGAAGTAGTTATGTTAGCATCCTCAAGCGTATAAGTAGTATCCTGCATATAACCCTGAGTTATAGTAAAAGAACCATTAGCATCAAGAATTGCCGATTGTGGCGCACCACCATCTATATTATAATTGAAGTTTGCATTTGCAGGACCTGAAAAAGTTACTGTTACATCGGCTCCCGGACAGGCGTCTTGTGGAGAAGCGGTCACCGTTATATTTGGTAAAGGATATACTGCTATTGTAAAATCAGTAATAGAAGAACATCCTGTAGTATTATCTGTAACCTTAGCATAAATTTGCTGAGGATTAGATGTATTTGAAATAATATCACTTAACGGAGAAGTACCATCTACCGCATTTGCAGCACTGGTAAAAAACTCAATTGTATTATTTGTAGTATCGCTATTTATTTGAGGCTTTAAAGCACCTAAATCAAAAACTCCAACATTAGGATTATTGCTACAGGTTCTCACCTCATCAAGTTGGTTTGCATCTGGTGCCTGAGGGAAAGCCCCGTCTCCAAAAGTTGCAGTACCTGTCCAGTCTATCGAAAAGCCTCCGTCACCTATCGGTCTGTCTATTACAATATAATAGGATTGCCCCGGTGATACCGTAAGCCATCTTACATATCCGTCACCATCGGCACCGGGACCAGACTGTGTAATTAACGTATTACCATTCATCCCGGTATGGTTGTTAGTTAAACCAGCCATTACAGGGTTAGTGGTACAACAACGTATAGGCGCACCAAGAGAGCCACATTCGGCATTAGCGGGATAAACCCAAAAATCATAATCTACATTAATATCAGTATCGTCAGGCACTAAGTCAAACCCAAGGTTTCCGGCTTGTACAATATTGATTTTAATCCAGATAGAGTTGTTTTCAAAACCGCCACATCCGGTAACTTCCTGAACTTGGCCAATACCATTGGCATTTGAGACAAATGTGCCGTTCCCACACACTGTAATTGCATTAACACAATCATTTGGTTCGCCCTGAGCAAAAGCAGTAAATACTGACAGGAACATCAGGCACGAGGCAATAATCTTTTTCATTTCTTTTAAGCCTTTTTTAAAAACGGCAAAAATAGGTGATTTAAACCTGAAAACCACCTATTTTCGCCTTTGCAATCTTTATTTAACAGTAGTTATACTACTTCTTAACAATCAAAAACTCCGAACGACGGTTCGCAGCGTTCTGATTATCGGTACAATTTTCACCGCAATTTACCTTTGGCTCTGTCTCTCCAAAACCTTTTCCTGTAATACGATCTTTACTAATACCTTTTGAAATTACATAAGAAACTGTTGCCTGTGCTCTCTTTTCAGAAAGCATCATGTTGTATGAAGCACTACCTTTTGTGTCGGTATGGGCTTTTACATAAATTACCATATTAGGGTAATCGTTCATAATCTCTACTAACTTATCCAACTCCTGAGCACCTTCTCTTGTAATGTTGCTCTTCCCGAATTCAAAGTTAATATCAGCCAGTTCAATATGAGTTTCCTTAATCAGTTCGTTAACCGGTTTTAATGCTACCGGTACCGCTACCTGTTTTTCCTGCGTTTTTGCAATGGCAAATGTTGCACTATCATACCCTTCTTTTGAAACTTCAAGTACATAATCAGTATCACAATCCACATTATAAAATGCAACACCATTACTACCCGTTTGTTTTGTTTCAATCACATTATTACGGTTATCTAATATGGCTACTTTGGCATCAGCCAGAAGTTTACCAGTCTTTATATCTGTAACAGTTGCAATCGCTTCTACCCTACAAACTGGATTTGCAGTATAAATATTGTCTGCACCACTACGATTTGATGAAAAATATCCTACATTTTTTTGAGTATTGAAGCTAAAAGAGAAGTCGTCTTTCTCACTGTTAACTGGTTTACCAAGGTTAACAGCCTCTCCACCTTTGTTTAAATCGGCTTTAAAAATATCGAATCCGCCATATCCTGGACGCGAAATAGAAGCGAAATAAAGTACATTATCATCTGTAATGAAAGGGAAATTCTCCTTACCCGGAGTATTAACCTCTTTACCAAGGTTCACCGGAGCACCATAAGTACCATCGCTGTTTACACTTACTTTCCAGATATCTGTATCTCCAAGTCCGCCCGGCATATTTGACGCAAAATAAAGCGTTTTACCATCGGCACTAAGGCTTGGACTACCTACAGAGTAAGAAGTACTGTTAAAAGGCAGTGCTATAATGTTTTGCCACTTACCATCTGTTTTAGTCGCTTTGTACAAACCAATTTGTGCCAGCTTAACTTTACTCCCTTTTACATAGTTACCATCTGCATGACCGTCTCTGGCAAAGTATATGGTGTGCCCGTTGGCACTAATAGTAACAGGACCATCATGAAAGCGTGTATTCAGTTCGTTTACAGCAACAGCTTCAGAGAACGAACCATTTTCATTTCTTACTGCACTGTATATATCTATGTATGGCTGACCATAATCATCGGTAGCCGAAGTGTTTCTTGTACTTACAAAATAAAGTGTGTTATCGTTTGCCAGTACAGCACCAAAATCACTTTTATCTGTACTGTTTACATCTGCCTCCGCAGCATCAAAAAGCTTGTTTTGTTTGTTTAATGCGGGAATGTAATCCGGATTTGATTTGTGTAGCTGTGCTCTCTGATCGTTAGGAAGCATTGATGCAAACGTATCCATTTGTCGGTTAGCCTCGGCATATTTACCCTGAGCCCTTAAAGCTACCGCATATCTGTAATAAGTTTCAGCATCCTGTTTCTCTTCAATGGCTTTTGCATACCAAGTGGCAGCATCGGGCATATTAAAAACAGAATAGTAACTGTCTGCCAGTTGCTTATACACATAAGCATCGGCTTTGTCTTTGTTAACTAAACCAAGATACTCTTCTATAGCAGCTGTATACCTTGAGTTTTCATAAAGAGCATCTGCCTTCTGAGTATCTTTAGTTTGGGAATTTCCGTACAGTGCCATTAAAAGCCCTGCTGCGATATATATTTTTTTCATATTAAAAGAGTCTCATTTATCTGGTTAGAAGAATCTTGGTGAAACAGATACTTTTTTCCTTTTGTTCAAATCAAATAAAAGCATTACCTCGTGTGATGCCGGTGTAGTAACATTAAGATCAGACGTTACATGATCGTAAGCATAACCTATCCTTATACTTGGTGTAACAGCATAATTAACCATAGCACCAACCGAGTCGTCCAGCCTGTAAGTACCTCCTACTTCAAACTTATCAAAGAACAAAAAGTTTAACGATAAATCAAGCGAAGTAGGCGCATTAAAAGCCGACTTAAGCATCGCAGAAGGTTTCATTTTTGTGTTTGCCGATAAATCGAACACATAACCTCCTGTTAGGAAATAATGCTGAACTTCAGACCCGAACTGTCTTTCGCTTCCGTCTTCTCTAACATCAAGATGCTTTGTTTTTAGCATGTTTGGTACCGAGAAAGCCAGGTAATATTTGTTTGTATAGTAAAACAAACCTGTACCTATATTAAAATAAGTATTACTTGTGTTTTCTTTAAAAGCAACATCTGATGTTGATGGTACATACCCATCGCCAATATCGCTAAACAGTCCTACATTCTGGAAAGTAAGACCTGCCTTTAAACCCAAGGCTAACTTGTGCTCCCCTCCTAAGTCAAGTGTATAAGAGAAATCTCCGTAAACATTGTTTTCCTCTACCGGACCAATTTTATCGGTTATGGCAGATAGCCCTAAACCTACATTTTTACCCACAGGGCTATGTAATGAAAGTGTTCCTGTTTTTGGAGCCCCCTCGATATCTACCCACTGTGCCCTGTACAGTAATCCTCCGGAAATACCTTCCTTAGACCCCGCATAAGCCGGGTTTACCACATTCATATTATACATGTACTGTGTATAATGAGGATCCTGCTGCGCTTTTGCACTAAATACAGCCGCAAAAGCTATAGCCATTGTTATATATATTCTTTTCATTGAAGTATGTCGATGTGAAATGAAGATTAATAAAAGCCTGCCTGCCTTAAACAGACAGACAGGCTGCCTTTACTAAATATTAATATTCCCTGCTTATGTAAACCCAACCGGTTAATTGCTCACCGTTAGATTTTGTTAAGCTATAGAAATATGTACCGTCAGGAAGGTCGTTACCTTTTTTATCCTGACCATGCCACTGGTTAGTGTATCCGTTACCTTGCTCGAATACCTGCTTACCATAACGGTTGAAGATAACGATCTCACTAACCCCTAGGTCAGTTAAATCAAATGTATCGTTATCTCCGTCACCGTTTGGAGATATACCACGTGGTATCTGGCACATCATTGTTTCTACTGTGTAAGCTGCCTCACCTGTACATGAACCTGCAGTTACTGTTAGAGTAAAGCCTAACGGAAGTTCAAGTGTACTGTTTGAAGCAAAGTATTCAGACACGTTAAATTCTGCACTGTCTGAACCTACAGCTATACCATCTTCATTTCTCCATATATAAGTCACATCGTTACCAAAAGTACCGTTTGCTGCAGTAGCAACTAGCCAAGTGCTGCTGCCTCTACACTCCTGATCTATACCTACCGAAAGATCTCCTACAACAGTTAAAGTTACAGTATGAGTTCCGCCTACATTACATGTAGCCTCATCAGCCTCAATAGTATAAGTAACCGTATATGTACCGGCTGTACTAGCCATAGTATCTATCTCACCCGTTACCGGGTCAATCACAAGCCCTGCATCTGCAGTAAACACACCACCGGTTGTGAAACCTGTTTCGGTTTCCGGTAATACATTTCCACTGTCATAGCAGTAAATGCTGTTATATGTAAATTCAACTACCGGAGTAATTGCACCTACAAGCTCAACAGTAGCAGTATATGTACCGACAGCTGTACAGGTTACAACATCATTCTCAAAAGTGTACACAATTTCGTGAGTACCTTCGGTAGCAGTTGTAAGATCTACAATACCTGTTTCAGTATCTACAGTAAGTGTTGCAGATGTAAATGTTCCGCCAAAAGTGAAGTCTGTACCAATATTCGGGATTAGCTCATCACCAGTATTGATACATGAAGGAGAATCATAACTAAACTCAACCACAGCAGCAACAGGCTCATTGATAACAACATCAATTTGTGCTCTCTGTCCTTCACAACCTTCAGCATTTACATAAGCCACATAGTATGACGTTGTACCTACAGTCTCTGTAGAAGGCACAGGTGCTTCAGTTTCTGCAGTACCTTCAGTTGGTACAGTATACCAAGCTAAAGTATAACCTTCAATCTCTGTAGCAGTTAATGCCTCAGCAGTTGCTCCCTGGCAGTACTCTACCGGAGAGGTCACCTCAGGAACATCATCAACAGCGATATTTGTAATCACTAAATTGTTTTCACAGTAACGTGTATTCCAGTAGAATGTATAATCACCCGAAGCTATAAGTCCACTAACTGTTGTAGTACTGTTTGCAGCATCTTCAAACACAACTTCTGTAGGGTTATTTTCATCGGCACTCCACTCACCTACACCTTTAGCTTCAAGTGTAAGGGTATCTTCGGTACAATCTAAAGTTAAAGGCTCTGTAACAATCTCGTTATTTGCTGTAATGCTTACTGCATCTATAATGTTACCAATTGCGTTGTCTTTAGATCTGAATATGAATCTTGTTACATCCTGTCCGGCAGGAACATTGTATTCACCTTCATATACAGCCCATGTTACTGTACCTGCCTGCTCTACAAGAAGCTCAAACGGACCAGCAGGAGGACCTGCATATAGTTGTACTACTGTACCATCTGTTCTTGAAAGGTGAGCAAAGCTATAGTTGTAAGTTACTACCTCAGAACTATCGAAGTCCTGGTATGTACCTTTAATATTTACTAAATCATCCGGGTTTGTTGGTTCAGAACTATCTGCAGACACTAACTGGATTGACTGACCACCTTCATAAGGAGTATAGCCTATTACACCAAATTGATCACTAAAGAAGATTGTATTATAAAGAGAGGTATCTTCTTCAGTAAGATTGTTTCTCCATCCCGGTACTACATGCTGATCGTAGAAGTTGTTTATACCAAAAACAGATGGAGGAGTTTCAAACCCACCGTTAATAGCATCTAAAGCACATAAATCCTGCGGAGTAGTAATACACACATCAAAAGTATGCTCGTTTGGAGCTGTACCGTTAAGGGTTAATCTCACTTTATAAGTATCACCTACTATAAGCTCAGAGCTATATGCTGCAACTATAACATTATTTTCAGAACAAACCAGTTCTTCAAGTACAGTACCGTTTACATGGTATAGTGTCATTGTTACGTTTGCATGTGGTGGGTTACCACCACTGTAGTAGTATGAACCGGAGAAGTTAGTTAAACTAATTGTATGAACTTTAGCAACAGCATCAAACTGCAACCAAACATCACCGTCGTTGGCACCCGCACAAGTCATTGGCGCAGGTGATACAGTAGCATTGATAAAGCTTATTTTACTTACTGATTCTTCACAAGTCTCAGTACCGTTTACAGGAACTACAAGTGCTGTATCTGCAGAATCGTTTCTAACAAATTCCTGCGGACCAGACCAGAAGCTCTCATCTCCTTCCCCACATACGGCTCTTACAAAAAACTCATAAGTACCTTGTTCAGGCATATTGAAATCGGCTGCCGATGGAGTGTAAGAGTTAGTATCAACGATAATGCCTGATTGTGGTAATGTACCGTTATCTAATGGCTGAAGGTAAACTTCCCATTGTGTTTCGCTACCTCCTGCTGTCCATGAAAGTACACCGTTAGCATCTACAGTAAGTGCTGTAGGCTGCGGACAGGTAACTGTACTACATGAAGCAAAACCATTGTAAAGAATAGTATTCATTTGATCTAACGGAGACGGGCTTGTCCAGATTGTTGAACCACCCTGCGCTATTGTAATCACTGCACTTGAACTACTACCCGGAACATAAGATCCTAAACCATCCCAGTAAACAGAGAATTCAACTCCGTCACACAAGAATACAGGAACCGTAACCGTACCTGCACCAGAACCAGGTAAATCAATAGTAGTTACTACCAGTTCATTCTGGATAATCTGTAACTCACCAGAGAATCCTCCGGCATCGTTAGTAAGCGTAAATGTATACTCACAAGCAGTAGCTAAAGGACATAGTGTTGTAAACACAAAAGGCCCTACCCACTCGCTCTCTTCTGTATCACTACATACTGCTCTTACATAGTACTCGTATTGAGAGGCAGCTGTAAGTCCGTTAACTGTTGTTGGGTTAGAATCGACCGTAGATAAGTATTCCGGATCACCATCTCCTACAGGAGCACCCATACCTGCCGGTTGTACATAAATATCCCAAGCTGTTTCATCACCATTGGTATTCCATGATAATTGTACAGACGCATCGGTAATAGAGTTAACCGCAAGGTTATTTGGAGCAGCACACGTAGGAACATCTTCTATAACCACATTGTCAATAAGTAATGTCTGTCCTCTGTATCCCAGCGGGCTAGGCTCTCTTTGAGGTATTACCCATGCAATATTAATATCTCCCGTTATACCCGCAGGAAGATTAAGTATCATTTCCTTCCAATATGGGTTATTTATAGGGTTTGGATCGTCATCACTATTATAAAGTACAGTAGTAAACTCAGACAGTTCGTTACCGTTTACAGAAAGTCTTATCTCTAAATCTTCCTCAAAATACTCACTGTATGTTCTGTATTGGAATCTTAATCTCTGACCTGCAGTAACCGTAATGGTTGGTGAAATTAAGTAGTCATCATTATTACCATTTGAACCTGAGAAAATACCTGCCGAATGAATCCCTTCAAAAGCATCTAATGTAGCATCAAGCGTCCAGGCAAATGAATCAGAGTTTTCGTTTACAGATCTCCAACATTCTTCAGACTCTGATGATGGTTCAAATGTTTCAAGGAACGGTGTAGTAAATGCCTCACATAATGTTGTGAAGGTGTATGGCCCTACCCATTCACTCTGGTCTGTATCATTACAGTATGCTCTTACGTAATATTCGTAAGTTGTATTTGGCAATAAGTTAGCTGCCGGATAAGGAGTATTGTTAGTAGTTTGATTACCAGTATCAGTATCAGCCGGAACACCTGTTCCCTGTTGCTGAACGATTACCTGCCATTCGGTCTCCATAAAACCGGGAGTCCATGCAAGTACTGCATCTGTTTGAGTTATGTTTGAAGCAGTTAACTCACCATAGTTAGGCATAGGACAAGCCGGTGCTTCGTCTATCCTTACATCTTCCAGTTGGAATACCGAAGTACCTTCTACTGTTGAGAATGTAGGCGGAACCCTAAACGCAATGTAAACAGGACCGTTTGCATTGATGTAAAGTGACTTCTCTATATAATCAGTATTAGTAAACTCCATCAAAGGCATAATCTCTGTAAAACTAGCAGGATCAGTATCTGTAGTAGACATTAATACCTGTACCCCAAATCGTGGATTAGGGAAGAAGAAAGAGAATGCAGCCCTGTATTTGAATTTAAGTTCTTTTGTACCAACTACGTTGATAGCAGGAGAAATTAACCAATCGTCAAATACCGGTGTACCAAAAAACGGGTTACCCTGTATTGCCGCTAAAGTAGTAGTGAAGTTCCACTGTGCACCATCTGCATTAGCGTCAAGTATAGTCCAGCAGAATTTGTGTGAGTTTTCAGTATCTGCCGTATCAAAGTTCTCAAAATAAGGAACATCAAATATTCCACACTCTGTAATAAACACGTATGGACCAACCCAGTTACTCTGATCTGTATCATTACAGTAAGCCCTTACATACACATCATATTGTGTAGAGTGCTCAAGATCTGAAACCGGATAGTTAACATTATTTGTTGTAAGGTCACCCGAATCAGTATCTGCCGGTGCAGCTGTACCGGTAGGCTGTACAATTACTTCCCATTGTGTTTCCTGGAAACCTTGTGTCCATGATAATGTAGCCGAATCAGTAGTAATATCTGCAGCAGCTATGTTAAGCGGATCCGGACATGCAGGAACGTCTTCAATAAACACATCATCTATAGAGATTCTTGTAGCAACACTACCTGTCCCCGGAGTTACAACAAATGCAATATTTGCTGCACCCGTTACTGTAGTTGGAATATAAATTATTCTTTCCACAAAACCTGTGTTGGTTATTTGGGTTTCCGGCATAATAACAGTAGTGAACTCGTCACCACCAATACCTGTCGTAGAAAGTTTTATAGAATAACTTGAAACACCATTTGTACTTCTGTCTTTAAAACGAATTCTTTTTTGAGCTCCTGTAAAGTTAAATTGCGGAGTAACAAGCATATCGTTATTAAAATCAGCATAAGTGTTGGTTTGCAAAGTAGCATAACCTCCAAGGTATGTCCATTTTAATCCATCTGCATTAACATCTACAGATGTCCAGCATACCTGTGGTGCAGTAGCCGATGTACCTGCAAAGTTTGTAGTATAAGGAATATCAAACACATCACATTGTGTAGTGAATTTGTATGGATTACTCCATTCACCCGGAGTGCCACCACATACCGAACGTACATATAAATCGTAAGCAGTACCTGCCGTTAAGCCGGTTAATGGATTATCAATATTTGTAGCTGTACTGTTAAGCCCTGATGTAGGTGCAGGAGACCCTGTAGGAACAGCAGCATATTCCCAGTTTGAAACTAAGTTTGCTTCGTTATCCCATGAGAAGGAAACAGTATTTTGTAACAAATGAGAATATGTAAAGGATGCTGGTGGTGCACAGGTAGAAAAATCTGCTGTGAAATCAAAACACACACTCGCACCATTAGTATAATTTGAAGAAATTACAATTACATACGTTTGCCCAGCCTGTACAAACAGGTTAGAAACATAAGCAGGAGTTGCTGTAGCGGTTGTTATAGTACCACCTATACATTGTACGCCAACATCGGCACAACTTTCATAAACAAATACTCCGGAACCTGAATTACCAAAACACCCGGTACCCGAAGCAGAAGGTAAAGTAGTTTGCGACAGGTTAAGCAGCCCATCCTGAGACGGCGTGAAAGTCAAAAATGCTTTATCTCCGTTTAAGTAGTTTTGAGTTACTCCAGCAGGCACACAGTCGGTACCCGGAGTAGTATACACTAAATCTGGATTTACAAATGCATTAAGGTTTGAAGAAAGCGTAAATGTATTACCGTCGTCCGGTATAACAATAGGTGCCTCACAAGATGTACCTAAAATAGCAGTTGTCAGGTCAAAAGGGCCTGCCCATGTACTCTCTGTAGTGGTACATATAGTTTTAATATATACATCATAATCAGTTTCTGCTGTAAGTGGACCAGCCGAATAGGTATTATCGGTTGGTGTACCTACAGTTCCGGGAGTAGCACCATCGGCAACAATCTGGATTTCAAAGTTAGTAGCCGTTGGGTGTGTCCATGTAAGTTCAGCAGTTTCGGTAGTTACAGAAGTAACCGTAAAATCAGCAGCCAAAACAGGATCACATACCTCAGCCGATTGTACTCCTATATTATCAAGGTACCATGTATCAGCATCCGGTGTAGCACCCGGCTGATCGTTAACCAAAACAAAAGCTATATAAACACTTAAACCGGGAGCAATAGATCCCGGGATGGTTACAACCTTCTCTTCATAAGTTGTAGAAATCTGACTCTCTGTCCACGTGGCTAAAGTAGTTGTAAAGCCCGAAATATCGGTTTGACCCGCCGTGGATAGTTTTACCTGGTAAACATTTCCATGTTCTGCCGCATCACCCTGCTTAGTAAAAAAACGAATCTCACCGTTTGCAGGAACGGTAACCAATGGCGTTACCAAATAATATTGTGCTGTGTTACCCGCGCCAATATTCTCGGCAGTTGGATCAATAAAAGCAGCTCCTGTGCTTAAATTGTATCCGTCTGTAGAAATACCAAAAATAGATGTACCCACTGTGTTGTTTGCCTGTGCCCAAGCTGCAGGTATACCACTTTCAAAATCTTCGGTAGCTAATTGCGCATTTGCATTAATGCCAAAAAGGACAAAAAACATCAAAATGGATACTTTCCCAAAAGAGTTTTTTGGAACTACCGGATGGAAAATCCCCAAGAATAATTTCGGGAAATTAACCAATAATAACCGTAACGTTATTAGTAGTTTTTGATTCATAGTTAATAGTGTTAAGAATAGTTAATAGCTTGTGTTAATTACGTAAACAAATATTAACAAAAAGAAAACACCATTATAATAGTATCCTTTTAGAATTCAGTAATTTATAAAGTAAAAATAAAGAATTAAAGCACTATAATACAGAGCTTTAACTTAAAAATAAGATTTTAAAGAATACCCATCCCTTTTCGGGCTTTTTTAACCTCTTCAAACCTTAATTTAAGGTTATTTAATGATTTTTTAGCTTTTTTATGATAGCGTAAAACCACAAAAACAGTCATTAAAATGAGTAGGATTATTACACCTGTATATATGTAATATCTATTGGTAAGATTAGCTGTTTTAAGAGCATAATTTGTAGTAAGTTCATCTATGGAATCACTAATAGATCTTCTCTCCGACTCCTTAATTATGTATTGGTTTTCAAGAAAGAGTTTACGGTATTCCTGATATTTTTCCCAGTTATTTACTGCAAGATAATTATCGGCAAGTGCACTATAAATCCCCCTGTTCAATATGAGGTCTCCCACATCTTCTGCTAACAGAAAGGCTTCTTTTAAAACATTTATTGCTTTCTGGTATTCTTTCTCATGGGTATATACTTCAGACAATCCTTTTAATGAAAAAGCTTTAAGGCTCTTTGCATTTGTATTTTCGGCATATAGTATAGAAAGTTCAAAACTTTCCTTTGCCTCCTCATAATGCTCCAAAGCCAAAAAGCAATAAGCCCTGTTATATAATGTGATACTTATATTTGGTTGTTCATTAGCCGTGTTAAGCTTTTTATATTGTTCAAGGGCTTTGTTAAAAAACGGAATGGCCAGCTCGCAACTCAGGTCTTCTTTATAAATAAGCCCTCTAACCACATTGTTTGTCGCTCTAAGATAAATTGAATCACGTACCGGATGATTATCCATATACCTGTCATTTTCATCCAGGTACTCCATAGCTTTATCATACACCTTTAACTGCTGATAGATTACCGCAATACTGTTTAACAGATTAGCCTTTAAGTTAGGCTCATCCAGTTTTTTGGAAATACTATCGGCTCTCAAGCAATATTTTAAAGCCTGCTGATAGTCTCTTTTGGATGAATAAGCATTTGAAATAAGAATAAGTCCCCTTATTTTATCGCCCGAGCTTTTACTGGCTTCATAAATGGAGTCCCCTATTCGTATGGTCTCATCGGGATTTTTATAAATGGTAAGCCTGTTAGCCTGTACTATGCTGTCTATTTTTTGTGACTGTTGGGCAAAAGCCGATACCGCACTTATTACTATAAGCGCCAACATTATCACTACTCTTTTTATAACAACTAGCATATTAAGCTTTCTTATTATGTATTTCCTTACCCAGTAAATCTATAAAAACTGTTGGGGCAATACCGGTAATAGATTTGAACACCGTTGCAAAACTACTATGTGATGAAAAACCGCTTTCTTCGGCCAAATAACTTATTTTATAATTCAGGTATTCCGGCTCGTTTTTAAGTTTCTCTATTATATAGTTAATACGGAGCTTATTTATATAGGTATTGAAATTATCGTTATAGTGCTTATTGATTATTTCCGATAGATATTTTGTATTAACATCCAGCTGTGCTGCCAGTGTTGCGAGTGACATATCTTTATTAGTAAACTTTGTTGTTCCCTCAAACTTTTTAAGACTCGCCAGTATATTCTGTTCGGTTTCAGTTGGAATAGACAATTTTTTAGGCGTCATTTTCTTCACCTTATCTGTCGACTCTACCAAAAGTTTATTTGTCACTTCCAGGTAGCCTATAATTTCCTTTAACCTTTTCTTTTGTGCCCTGTTTGAAAAATACAACAGATTACCAAATAACAGTATTAAGCATAATACTACAAGTGCACTGTACATATATAACCTGAGACTGTTTTCTCGTGAAGTATAGTTTATAGCCTGCTGTTCTCCTATAAGCCTATAACACTCGTTAACCGAAGCAATTTCCAAATCGTATACTTTTCGGTTATAACTTAAAAATTCGTTGTTATATAAGTTATGGTTTTCTTTATCATTAAGAGCAAGATAGTTTAAAGCTAAAAGATTATTAATTTCTTCCAACAAATAAACATTTTCCAGCCTTTCAGCCTTTTCCAGCGCAATTCCCAGATTCTCAATTGACTTTTCATAGCTCTTATTATAAAACTGAAGCTCTGCCTGTCCTTTTGCTAATGCAATTTCTATAAGCCTGTTTGTTTTGGAATGGTTTTTTAAATAATCATTAGTAGCCTTTACGTAATGGTCATTGCTCTTCTCATATTCTTCAAGACCTTTATAAGCTATGGCTTTTACAAAATAAAATTTATCGAGGTAAGAATACGCCTTTATTTCCTGAAAATGATTTCTCTCAAGGGTGTTTAAAACATCGAGTGCTTTAGCATATTCATTTTTCCCAAAAAGAATAAAAGCCTTTTCAATATCCAGTTTAATTGTAATAAGTGCAGATAATGATACCTGATCCTGATTTTCGGACAAACTGATAAGACTGGCAGCATAGTTATCAAACTGATTATATAAACGTAATGTTCTTGACAGAAAGATTTGCCTGAAAAGAATTTCAGCCTTTAAGGAGTCGTTTATCTTTTCACGATATTGGTTTGCATTAAAAACATTTTTAGCACTTTTGCTGTATTCCCCTTTAGCCCTATAAGCATCGGCTTCTATAAGATATGCCTCAGTAAATTGAGGAGCTGTTTCTGCCTTTTTTAAAAGATGCTGGGTTAACTTAATGCACTCATCAGGACTAAAAAAGGAAAGTTCAATAGCTTTGCTTACAATAAGCCTGTCGTTTTCCTGACAAAATAAAGCTTGGGTAAAAACCAGTAGAAGTACCGGCAGTAATACCCTTATATTATTTTTTAGCTTATTGTTTTTAAGTTTCATTAATCCCTATCCCTATATACATCCTATAAATCTAATCAAAATTTTTGTAAGATTTATTACTCGGCGCAAATATACTTTTAATGCAAAAAATAGCCCCATCTATTTAGTTAAATACAGGTATTATAACAATAAAAGCAGAAAAGGCAGCCTTAACAGCTGCCTTTTCAAATCAATCACAATTTAATCACATTATTATAAAAATATAACTTAAAACTCTTAAACCAGTTCACCTTTCCAAAGAATTAGACCTCCAGTAAGGTTTATCGTGTTTTTAAATCCTAAACTTTCCATTGCCTGACAAGCCATACCACTTCTGTTTCCGCTTCTGCAGTACACATAGTAATTTTTGTCACGATCCATTTTTTTTATTTCATCAAAAAAACGCTGTGCCTCAAAAAAGTTTATACAAACAGCATTAGGCATAGTACCGTCAGCACACTCATCTTCTGTTCGTACATCCAGTATAACCGCATTTGGATCCTGAGCTACCAACTCTTCCCATTCATTTTGCCTTACATTTTTCATACGCTTACTTATTTAGTCACTGTTAGGTTATTATTTTTTTTCCACTCTGCCATACCACCCGAAAAGTTTTTGACTTTTATTCCGTTTTTATGAAGTAATGACGCTGCGATAGCAGCCCTGTCTCCACTCTGGCAGTGTATTACCACTTGTTTGTTTTTGTCTATTTTATCAAGGTTGTCCTTTAAAGTTCCTACAAAAAGATTCTCTGCACCTTCCACATGTCCTGTTTCATATTCGGCAGCCCCCCTTACATCCAGCACCTGTACATTAGGTTTGTTCAAATAGGTTTTAAACTCATGTAGGTCAATCACATCTGCTTTTTCGAGCTCAAAACCAAAGTCATTTACGTTATCTACAAAACCATAAATATTGTCCAGACCTATACGCATCAGTTTTCTGGTCAGGTCGTCCATTTGTGATTCATCGGCTACCAGTATAAACTGCTCGTCATAATTAAGCATCCAGCCACACCATGTAGCAAATGAATTATTACCCTGTATATTTATACTTCCCGGAATAAACCCCTGTGCAAAGTCGGCCTTATTACGTGTGTCTATTACTTTAATCCCTTTTTCATAAGCATCTAAAAATTCAGCTTTCGAAAGCTTTGCATGCTTAGGCACTTCAATAAGTAATGGCCTGTCCACCTTATTAAGCTTTTTCATCATGGCAAAATACTTCGGCGGCTCCGGCTGATCGGCAAGCAGAAAATCAGTAAAACCTTTTTCGTTATTATTGTACTGGAAAGCCCAGTTTCGTATTTTTTCATATCCTACCGTAGAACTTGGTACTGCTCCAAGAGCCTTACCACATGCCGACCCGGCACCATGCCCCGGCCATACCTGAATATATTCCGGCAACGAAGCAAACTTCTCTATAGACTTGTACATCTGTTTAGCTCCTGCATCCTGAGTACCTGCCAGTCCGGCTGCTTTTTCAAGTAAATCAGGCCTACCTATATCACCCACAAAAACAAAGTCTCCGGTAAATAACATTACAGGCTCCTTTGTGGCAGGATGATCGGTTAACAGAAAGCTTATGCTCTCCGGTGTATGCCCAGGTGTATGAATAACTTCCAGTGTAAGGTTACCTACCTTAATTACATCACCGTTTTTAACCCCTATATGATCAAACTCATACTGCCAGCCTTCACCACCTTCGTCAGACAGGTACATTTTAGCACCTGTTACCTTTGCAAGTTCCCTTGAACCGGTTAGGAAATCGGCATGAATATGGGTTTCTGCAATATGGGTAATAGTCATATTGTTTTGTTTGGCAATTTCAAGATAGGTATCTATATCCCTTTTTGCATCTATTACTATTGCCTCCCCTTTTGCCTGACAGCCTATAAAGTAGCTTGCCTGGGCTAAAGTTTTATCATATACATGTTGAAAATACATAGCTTACTCTTTTATTAATTTATACTCCAAAATTACTTTAACTGTAAATAATACGCAGTAACAAAAGTTACACAACCCATTTACTATCAGTTATATAAAAATTTCTTTAACTAATATATATATACCCATTGCCAGGACAAACCAGCCAAAGCCCTTTTTAAGGCTTTCACCCGGTATTTTTTTGGAGAGACCTATACCGATAAATATCCCGATAACCGACATTAATGAAAACAATAGCAGGAATGGCCAGTTTATTTCTGCCTGCCCCACATCCCCCATAAACCCTGCAAGAGATTGTATGGCAATAATGAAAAGTGAAGTCCCAACTGCCTTTTTCATGGGCATGTGGGCTATAAAAACCAAAGCCGGGATAATAAGGAATCCGCCCCCGGCACCTACCGCACCTGCTAAAACCCCTATAAACACACCCAAAACGACCAGTTTGGTATAGGAAATCTCAACATTAGCGGCAAGAGTGTCGGTTTGTCCGGATCGTATCATGCGTACCGATGCCGTAAGCATTACCACGGCAAAGAGTACCATTAACAATAAAGATTTTGTTATTATAAAGGAACTAACTGAAAAAACCACATCGGGTATGGCAGGGATAACAAATGCCCTAACAAGGTATGCCGCTATTAACGACGGAATACCAAACACCCATACTATGGAAAAGTCTACATTTTTCTGAAAAGCGTTTCTAAGCCCCCCAACAAGTGCCGTACTTCCTACTACAAATAATGAGTAAGCCGTTGCCAGCACAGGGTTTACTGTAAGTATATAAACCAGTATGGGTACCGTTAATATAGAGCCTCCGCTTCCTATTAACCCCAGGGAAACCCCTACCAAAAGGGCCAAAAAATAGCCTGAAACCATTGTTACATCCATAAGTGTATGCTTTAATAATTTCAGGCTAAATTAGTGCTCTGTTTAGAGCCATGCAGTAACAAAAGTTACACTGCGCTTATTTATTTAAAAGAACAATATTATTTCTGTTCAGTTTAATTTTACCCTCATTCTCAAATGCTTTTAAAAGCCTTGAAACTACTACTCTTGAGGTGTTAAGCTCGTAAGCGATTTCCTGATGGGTGTTGTTTATAATATCGGAATTGTTCACCTTAGCCTTTTCATTAAGGTAGTTAAGCAAACGTTCGTCCATTTTCATAAAGGCAAGGTTATCTACCGCATTAAGCATTTCACTAAGGCGTTTGTTATAGCTTGTAAATACAAAGTTGCGCCAGCTTTTATACTTGCCCAGCCATTCTTCCATTTTATTTACCGGAATCATGGCAAGGGAGCCACTATTTTCGGCAATCGCCCTTATTTCGCTTCGGGTATCTCCCATACAGCAGGCAAGTGTCATGGCACAGGTATCACCTTTTTCAAGAAAGTAAAGTAATAAGTCTCCCTCATCCCTGTCTTCTCTTAATATTTTAATGGCACCTGTAAGCAATAAAGGCATCCTTCGTATGTATTCACCAATATCTATAAGCCTGTCGCCCTCTTCAAATTCTACAAGGGTAGACACCTCGGCAATCTCTTTTATCAATTCTTCTTCAAACACCGACCCATAGGCCTGTTTTATCAGCTCTTCCATGTTTAATTCCATTAAGGTTGATTGGTTAAATATACGAATTAATGTAGCAACTTATCCTTAATAAGTCCGTATACCCAGGTACCGGCAATGGCTCCTGCAATAACAATAAGTATAGGATAAAAACCTGCTCCTGCCAGTACAAACATAGGCCCCGGGCAAGCACCTGCCAACGCCCAACCTAATCCAAAAAGGATACCGCCAAACATATATCTTGAAAAGCTCCTGTCTTTAGGCGGAATCATTATAGGATTGCCAGATATATCTTTCAATCTTTTCCTTTTAATAAGCTGAATCAACAGTACACCCAGCACTAATGCCGAGCCTATTATACCATACATATGGAACGATTTGAACTGGAACATCTCGTAAATACGAAACCATGAAGCAGCTTCTGATTTAAACATTACTATCCCGAAAAATGTCCCTACAACTAAAAAAACTATATTTCTCATACTCTTAAACCTTTAAAAAATTAATGGAAACAACAGGTGAACCATAATTAGTCCGCCTACAAAAAAGCCAATAACAGCAATAAGTGAAGGCAACTGAAGATTACTCAACCCCGATATAGCATGCCCCGAAGTACAGCCACCGGCATAACGTGCTCCAAAACCTACCAGAAATCCTCCAATAATAAGTATTGCTATTGTTTTAACTGAGGTGAAAGCTCCTCCCCCAAAAAGTTCTGTAGGTACATAAGTTTTACCTGCACTTTCAAAGCCCAGTGTATTCAATTGGGTTATCACCTCATCATTAAGCTTAGGCACCTGATTAACCGACAGAAAATTGAAAGCTATAAAGCCCCCTAAAACAGCCCCAATCATAATAAGAAGGTTCCATTTTTGTGATCGCCAGTCAAAACAAAAGAAATCGCAGGTATTACCGGCACCACACATGGTACAAAGCGTACGCAGGTTAGATGACATCCCAAAATTCTTTCCTATAAATAAAAGTAACGCCATTGTTAGCGTAATTAACGGTCCGGCCACATACCATGGCCACGGTTCTAAAATCCAATCCATCGTTTGTTCTTTTTTATGCAAAACAACAAAATGATTACAAGCCCGTCAGTAGCTTTTGTTACATAACAAAAAAGGCAGCTCAAAAAGCTGCCTTATTAACTGTATATTTTATTACCTGAAAACCCGGCTTACGCCAATACCAATAATGTAGCTATCATAAGCATTCCACCTAAAATCATAGTTAAGGGAAAATCCTACTTCCCATTTCTCTGAAACTTCAAGCCCGTATTCATATCCTACCCTGTTTAAAAACAGATTTTCTTCTTTTTCAAACTCTGCACCTACCCCAAGCATAAGAGTATGATGACGACCAAACTTATGCAGCCCCATTATTGCAGGAGCTATTGGAAAACTACGTTCCAAAGCACTATCATCACCAAGGTTTTCTTCTACTGTAAATTTTTCTACTATAATGTCTACATGCATACCCAGCCCCCATTTTTCGTTAAACCAATAATCATAATCAATACCCCAAGCCGGTAATGATATCCATTTATTTTCGGCATCCTTTAAACCGCTGGAAATATTGGCATGACTCAATGAAACGCCTAACCTTTGAAAACTGCCACTACCCTCTTCTTCCTGAGAACGGGCATTAAATACAAACAGCAAAAAAACAAGGGGAACAAAGAGCATTTTCACTTTCATAAGCCAAAATATTTTAATTATCAAACAGTTAGCCTTATTAAAGATAACCAATAAAAACAAAAAAAGCGGCTATATAAAGTCGCTTTTTTAACGTAAAATAGTATACACCTATTCAAGATAACCTATCAGAAATAGACTTTGCAGTACGGCAATGCCTTTTTAATTCGTTCTTTTTCCGAATTACTTATGGGATTACCGTTAAGTAGAAGAGTTTTAAGTTCCGTAAGGTTTTCAATACCTTCCGGTAATGTTTTTAATTTATTGTTAGCAAGCGATAAAAGCCTTAATTCTTTAAGGTTTGTAATACCCTGCGGTAATACTTCCAGTTTGTTATTGGAAAGCATTAATGTACGCAGTTTTTGTTGTTTCTCTATTTCCTGAGGAAGGTAGCTAATACTGTTAGACTCCATATTTAGGATTTCGAGATTAGGAAAGTTTAGCCAGCTACCGTCAAACTCATGAAACTGATTGAATCCCAACTGTAGGTTCTTAAGTTTTTTAAGTTTCGTGATATTTAGCGGCAGGTAACTTAGCTGGTTATTATCTAGCTCAAGCACCTCAAGATCTTTACAATTCCCTATCCCCTCTGGTATGGAGATAAGTAAATTAAACGAAAGATGTAGGTATTGCAGTTTAGTGAGTGCTTTTATTTCCTGCGGAAGATAAGATATGCTGTTATCTGAAAAATCAATACGTATAAGCCTTTTAAGATTAGCTATATCCTCCGGCACATACTTAATACCATTAAGTTTAAAATTAAGCACTTCCAGCTCAGTAAGGGTAAAAATTTCCTTATCCCAGTACTCTAAATTATTCCTCATTAGATTTAAGAACTCTAAATGTTTTAACTTGCTTAAATCTTTTGGCACATAAAATAGCTTTTGGTCCCTTAAGTTTAACTGTTTAGCATTTTTATCGGCCAAAGCCTCTTTAACACTGTAATAAACCGGTATGTTAATAGGGTCGGCATATTGTGCTTTTGCTGCAAAACTGCCGGCTATAAAAAGTAACACTGCTATAAATCTTCCTTTCATATGTGTAAAACTAAAAAAAAGGACCGGCAGCATTTTGCCGGTCCTGTATTGTGTTGTGATAAAAGTATTAGTTTACTTTTATCATTTTGTAAGTACCTGTTTTCTCACCAACGGTAACATTGATGATAAATACCTGCTCACCGTTAAGCTGAGTAAGGTTTAGGTCAATTTTTTGAGTTCCTCCAAGAGACTGAGTCTCTTTTACAACTACTTTTCTTCCAAGCATATCATATACTTCAACAAGCACATTGTTACCAGCCTCATCGTTAAGCTCTAAAGTAACCTGACCTTTTGTTGGGTTAGGATAAAGGTTAACAATACCTTTAAGCTGGTTTGGAGTATCTATACCTAAAGCTTCTTCTACAATAATATACTCTTCTTTAAGTTCTGCCTCACTGTCACCAGCTACATTAGTAGATACAAGAGTTACATTGTAAGTTCCAGCTTCAGCATAAGTTACTACAGGACTAGCATCTGTAGATGTAGCAGGCTCACCACCTTCAAATGTCCACATCCATGAAGTTGGGTTGTTTGTACTAAGGTCAGTAAAGGTTACTACCTCACCTTCTTCAACAGTTACTTCGTTAGCAGAGAAATCTGCAACAGGAGCCTGGATACCAAGCTGAGATCTGTTAGCAATAACTACAGAAGCAGAAGCGTTAAAATTCACTTCACCAAAAGTAGCATCAACCTGAGGTGTATTACCTCCGTTAGGGTGTTGTACAGAGAAGAAACCATACTTGAAGTCTGGAGTAAATGTTAAACCTGTTGGCTCAGAACCTGCAGGCATAGAAGAATGTAATAATACCTGTGGAGCTCCCTGAGAGTGGTTAGGACGAATTACCCATATGTAGTTTAATCCACCATCCTGAAGTACCCAAAGGTTACCTTTATCATCAAAAGTAAGGTTATCATTACCATCACCCCATTGTTCTGTAACAACTCCGTTAGCAGTTTCAATTTCGTAAGACATACCTCCTACAAAAGTTTCAAAATCAGAAACAGTCTCACCATTATCTGTAAAACGGTATACACGGTCTAAACCTTTTGCAGTAAAATAAACTTTACCGTCAATAGGGCTTATTTCACAGTCTTCAACACCTGAAAAAGCTGTTCCGCCTGCAGCAGCAGCATTAGCTGTTAAGTTGTTTCTGTCTTCTGCTGTTTCATTAGCAACTTCTACCCAGGTAGCTGTACT
This sequence comes from Flavobacterium sp. C4GT6, assembly GCF_036347315.1. Lineage (NCBI taxonomy): Bacteria > Pseudomonadati > Bacteroidota > Flavobacteriia > Flavobacteriales > Flavobacteriaceae > Flavobacterium > Flavobacterium sp. C4GT6. The sequence goes on along the minus strand of NZ_JAZGZU010000002.1, from coordinate 415,529 downwards.
TGAAGTAGGCTCATCACTTGAAAGAGCTGTATCTAAAGAAAGTACATATACAGTACCTGAAGTAAGATCACCAGGAGTATCGGCAACAAATTTGTAAACACAGTTTGTACCACCATCTTCACCATAATAAGCAGTAGTTCCATCGGCAGAAACCACAACATTCTCATGGTTCATTCTACCCATAGCCCAAAGTTTTTCCTGCTTATTGTTACCGTAGTCTTTTACAGCTGCAGTTACAGGATCAATTTCTACTAACCATCCCACATCCTGGTATCCATCAGAGTTAGCATCACCACCAGAAGTATTTTCTTCTGCAGTTATGATAGTTCCCCATGGAGTAACACCACCAGAACAGTTTCTGATAGTAGTTACAAGGCCGTCATTTTGGAATTCAACCGGTTGAGAATTATCAATAACCCAAAGGTTAGTATCAGTATCAAGGTGCATATCTACGATAGATACACCACCAGGATTGTTTTCGTGGTTTACCGAAAGGTAACCTTGCTCACTGCTACCTTCAATAGCAATATAACCTGTAAAATCGTGGTTACCCGGTACGTTACCGGAACCATCCATATAAGCATCTCCCTGTTTGAATAGTAACTGGAATTTGTGCTCTGTAGGTATAATTAGGTTTGTAGTTTGTGCAGTTGGATCGATAGACGTAAAACATCCTATGTGACCTTCTTCACAAACGAATTCAGCCGGAGCATCTTTAATATACATATCAAAACCAAGGTCAGAACTCTGTCCGTCACGGTTGTGCATTTCAACAGCAATTCTGTTCACACCTTCGTTAAAGATAGTTTTAGAAAGGTGGAATACCTGGAATCTTTTCTCATCGGCACCATCAACGATACCTGACGAATGAGTAAGGTAGTTAACATCACCTGCAGGCATGTTATCTCTTATTACCTCAACACCATTAACATATACGATAACACCATCATCTCTTCTGATACCGAATTCTACCATATCAGCAACTTCAGCAAGAGTAACGTTTAAGTCTCTTACAAAGTAACTTGTAATGTACTTATTACCGGAATCAGGACCGTAAGATATTACAGTTTTTGTAGCATCTCCGTACCCTAGTGGTCCCTGACCTGTAGCCCACGCAGAAACATCATAAGTAGTTTCTGCCCATGTAGTCTCGTCAAGGCTTGTACCTAAGTCAAAATAAGCCCACTCTGAATCTTTAGAAAGAGGGTAGTTTGCAGGCGTTAAAGGAGGTAGCATAGCAGCAGCCTTTACAGCTGTAGATTTTTTAGCAGCAACTTCTTTTTTAGCCAGAGTTGCCTTAGCTTCGGGTGCAGAAGCCGGGGCTGTCGTAGAGATAGACCCTACATTAAAGTTGATTACTGCAAAACTCCATAGAGAGAACAGTAAACAAAGGGAAAGTAAACTTTTTTTCATGCTGTTTATATAGTTTTTGTTTTTACTCTGCGAAACTACTTCAAGCATGTTTCCTTTACCTCAATTCACTTTTAAGGTTTATTTAAACTAGTGTTACCTAGTTTAAATAACAATTAATTATAAAATGAAATATCGTGGATATGTTTACTTAATGTAAACTGTGCCATATCTATCTTGCTGATGACAAATCAGTAAGCGATTTCAGGAAAGCAATAAGGTCGCTTTTCTCTTCATCGGTTAAATTTAAAGCGTCGGGCGACAAGGTTTGATTGCTTACTCCAAGCCCTACTCCTTCTCCTCCTCCGTTATCATAAAAGTCGATAACTTCTTCAAGAGTACTGTAAGCTCCATTATGAAAATAAGGTCCTGTAACCTCTATATTCCTTATTGTTGTGGTTTTAAATGAACGCTCAAATATCCAAGCCTGTTCTGATTGTATTTTGTTATCATTCCTTCCCATATCCATATCCAGCCTTGGTGTTTTTTTAGGATCGTCCAGCACCCCAAGTATCTCACTTTCGTTCTCGTTATAAAAAGGAGGTACCAGTCCGCTAAAGGTTGGCATAAAGTGGCAGGTTGCACAGTTTGCTTTTCCGGCAAACAGGTTAAAACCTCGTTTTACCTCGGCAGGTATATCTGCCTGTTCTCCCCTTATGTACTTATCAAACGGACTACTAAACGACTGTAGTGACATTACATAAGAAACCAAAGCCTTTGAGAAATTCTCTCTCGTTACAGCATTTTTACCAAATACAGTTTTAAACTTATCGGCATAAGCATTATCAGCTTTAAGCTTATTAAGAATATCACTGTAAGCGGTATTGAATTCGTCATGATTAAAAATAACATGCTCTGCCTGCTGTTCCAAACTGAACGCCCTAAGATCATAAAAATACCTATCGGCATACACTGCATTTAGTAATGTTGGAGCATTACGTAAAACCGTTTTGCCCTGTATGTTGCTTAGTGATTTCGGAATACCATCGGTAAAGCCCTTATCCGGATTATGGCAGCTTGCACAGCTTAATTTACCTTCGTTACTAACTATAGGGTCATAAAACAATGTTTTACCTAACTCTCTAAGTTCTTTACTATCGTCTCCCTTTTTAAGTTCGGTAAAATAGTAAGGGTTTAAAAAATCGGCTGCAAAAATAGAGGTGCTCTCAGGGTTCCAGCCCGATGTATATTTAAGGTAATCAGGGTTAACAGCGCCTTCCAGCTCTCCCAGTTTTTTATACAAAGGATCTATATATGATTTAAGGAAGGTAAGCCTGTCAAAATCTTCAAAAGAAACCGGGTTATTCAAATAAGCTATTGCTGACTCAAAAAGTTGTATCACCTCATTTTTGACCACTGTATTACCATTGTAATTATCTTTGAAAAAAGTAAGCATACCCTGAAAAGATGACTGCACCTCTTCCAGCCCGTTTAACGACCCCGGAGTATCAAAGCCTGTTACTCCCATGCTAAAATCCCTAATAAGCTGCTGCCTCATGGCAGTAACATTATACTGGTTGTTAAATTCCTGACCGGTAATGCTACTATATAACACAGCATATTTCATCCTTATGGTTTTTGATAACGATGCTATCTGGTTTCTTTCTGCCTCTGCCTCATCAGAGAAAACAAGTTCATCCAAAACCTGTAATCCTTCAGGACTAACAACCTTTGGCATTGTACCTTCTTTTTCAATATGCATCAAAGGTGCTCCGTTAATGTGGCTCTTTATATATTCGGCATAGTAAAAGGCTAAAAAGAACTCAACCTTTTTGTAAGATAAACGGGTGTTTTTTACAGCTAACTGTACCGAATCCAGGCTGGTTTTACCATACCTGAAATCATTTGTGATTTTATCAAGCTTTTCTAACGAAAGATTAAACTGCGAAAAATAATTGCTTAGTACCTCGGGAGGTGCCGAGCTGTTATTTCGGGTAAATGAAATAATGGTAAATGAACCTGCCAGTACCACTACAGCTGCAACAATTTTTTTATAGGAACCTATCATCTCTTAAAAATACTTTATTCAAAAAGCAAACTTACTTAGCCAAGCACCTATACACATTACCGACACATTAAGAAATGATTAAACTAAAACAAAAAACAGTTACAGAAACAAGGGTTTTCAACAGGCAACTGTTTACAAACAGGGGCATTTTTACCTTTTTAAGAATAAAACAAATTGATAAATTTAGTAACTTGTGTGTTCAAAGTTCATTTATCATCAATCCATCAAAAAATCACAACAATGTCTGAATCAACCAAAATAAGACGCCCAAGACCAAAACATAAAGGCAGTGCCACGCTGTTTAAAAATCCGGCACTGGAAAAACTGACACGTACCCATATCGCTATGCCACTTAGCATTTTCACGGTTATATCGGTTTCACTAATATATTATGGAATAATAGAGAAAGGGTTTACCACTCCGCAAATTATATTACTATTCTTTGCAGGGATGTTTGTTTTCACCTTTATAGAGTATATAGTACACCGTTATCTGTATCATATTAAAGGAGATCATGACCATGAAGTTACTACCGAAAGCTTTAGTTATAAAGTGCACGGAGTACACCATGATTACCCTAAAGACAAACAGAGGCTTGCCATGCCTCCTATTATCGCACTTGTACTGGCTACCTTTTTCTTTCTTGTATATAGGGCCATGATGGGCGATTATGTTTTTGGATTCCTTGCCGGTTTCCTTATGGGATATACTATTTATTTATGTATCCATTACAGCGTGCATATTTTTACGGTGCCTAACAACTTCCTTAAAACCTTATGGCATCACCATGCTGTACACCATTACAGGCAACCAGACAAAGCCTTTGGAGTATCTTCACCGCTTTGGGATTATATTTTTGGCACTATGCCTAACTTTATCAATCAGGAAAAGGAAAATACTAAATCAGGTGAGTTTATAGACGACCGAAAATAATTACTACATAAGCATTTTACAAAAGGCAGCCGTTTGGCTGCCTTTTGTATTCATATACTTTTCTTGTCCCAGTTCAATGCACACGGTAACCGTTTAACGGAACTTTGTAATGTAAAATCAAAGCAGCATTACAATGGAAACGATAAATATATTATACATAGGAAAACATCCTGAAATTATGGAAACGGTTGTAAGGCTCATTAATAAAAATGAACTATGGACCGGGTTTGGTACTACCAATGAAAACGAGGCTTTAACACTATTTAAAAGCAACAGTATTTGCCTTGTTCTTTTAGGCTGCGGAATTGATGAACAAACCGAAATTTCACTAAGGTCGTTTTTTACACAACACAACCCTAAAACAAAAATCATTCAGCATTACGGTGGAGGCAGCGGACTATTATACAATGAGATTCAGACCGCTTTAAACAATGACCCTGAGATAATTAGCTTCTTGTCCCAGTTCAATGCATAACTTTTAAACCAATCGTAATTTTACATAACAATTAAAAAACATATATCATGGAAAATAAAATATTAGGCTTACACCATATCACTGCGATAGCAGGAGACGCCAAACGTAATTTTGACTTTTATTCTAAAGTTCTTGGTTTACGTTTCATCAAAAAAACTGTAAACTTTGACGACCCGGGCACTTACCACTTTTATTTTGGAGACGGAATAGGCAGTGCCGGTACTATACTAACTTTCTTCCCATGGGGAGCAGGAATACCAGAGGGACGCAGAGGTTCGGGTATGGCAACAGAGATTGGTTATTCCGTTCCTAAAGGCAGCCTTGAAAAATGGGTGGAGCGCTTTGAAAAATACAATGTAATTTATAATAAACCTGCCGAAAGATTTGGAGAAAGGTATTTAACTTTCATTGATCCTGACGGATTAAAACTGGAGCTTATAGAATCGGCCACTCCCGATGATCGTAAACCTTGGGAAACCGACGAAATTAAAGCCGATATTGCTACCAGAGGGTTCCATAACGTAACCCTTACTTTAAACAACATGACAGGTACAGCAGCCATATTGACCGAAATATTTGGTTACAATCTGGTAAGTCAGGATATTAATCGTTATCGTTTTGTTACCGATGCTGTAGAGAACGCTGCTATAGTTGATATTGTTGAACTGAAAGAGGAAAAACGCGGACATGTGGCAAACGGTACTGTTCACCATGTTGCCTTTAGGGTGAAAGACGATGAAACCTTAATGAAATTCAGAGAGAAAGTAGTTGCTGCCGGGCTTAACATAACACCGCAAATTGATCGTAACTACTTCCACTCTTTATACTTTAGAGAACCGGGCGGAGTACTATTTGAAATTGCTACCGATAATCCTGGGTTTACAGTAGATGAAAAACTCGAAGACTTAGGTAAAGGACTTAAGTTACCGGAACAGTATGAATCACGCAGAAGTGAACTTGAAGCTCATTTGGCACCTATTAACTAATACTTTTTAAAATGAAATTTGAACCGTTAAAATATATATATCAGCCATCCGGAAATGCAGCGGCCTATACACTATTGCTGCTGCACGGCACCGGTGGCAACGAGAAAGACCTTATCCCTTTGGCTAAAGACTTTGGCGACCGCTTTAATATTCTTAGCCTTAGAGGGAATGTAAGCGAACACGGTATGCCGCGCTTTTTTAAACGCCTTGGCATGGGGGTATTTGATGAAAAAGACCTTGATTTCCGTACCGATGAAATGGTATCTTTTATAGAGTCGGTAGCCGATAAGGAAGGCTTTGACATCACCAAACTCATTGCTTTAGGCTACTCTAACGGAGCCAACATTGCAGGATCAACATTAATTAAGTACCCTGAGTTTTTGGCAGGAGCTATTCTATATAGACCTATGCAGTCGTTTAAAGAAGTAAAATCCATTGGCGCCGATACCGGCGTACCTGTGTTTTTCAGTTCGGGAAGGCTGGATCCTACCATCAATTCAAACGAAACAGTGGAGTATTTGGACAAGTTAAGGGAGTTAGGTTTTGTTGTAGAGCATCATGATTTACTTACAGGGCATAACCTTACCCAAAACGACATTGAACTTACTGCCAAATGGCTTAATGCAAATTTTGCCTGATGGAAGCTTTTAACATAACACGAATACACACTGATGCTAACGGAGACAGTCGTTTTGAGTCTGTCTCCGTTACTTTAAACGATGCCGGAGAAATAGGCTTCCTTTCGAAAGCACAAAAGGCAGGTACTGTTCAGTTTAGGAAAGTCGCCCCAACCTACGATTATGATTTCCACAATGCTCCAAACAGGCAGTACATTATCCTTATAGATGGGGTGATTGAAATAGAAACCTCATTAGGCGAAAAAAGATACTTTAAGGCCGGAGATATCCTGTTAGTGGAAGATACTGAAGGTAAAGGACATAAAACCCGTAATATTACAACCCAAGTGCGCTCATCCCTGTTTATTACATTAGAATAATATAATTGGTTTTTGTAAGGCAATTATTCGTAATTTAAACCTTTTAAAACTTCATCATGTCAAATATCAACCTAATTATAGAAGAACGTCCCAGTGACATAGGCAACTTTTTAGTAGGAAGGCTTTTACCTTTTAAGGATAAAAGGACTGTGGGTCCGTTTGCATTTATAGACCACATGGGGCCTGTTGCACTTAAGGATAACGAAAATATGGACGTGGGTCCGCATCCCCATATTGGTCTTTCTACCCTAACCTACCTGTTTGAGGGCAGCATTATGCATAAGGACAGTTTAGGTTCTGAAGTGGAAATAAAACCCGGACAGGTAAACTGGATGACGGCAGGAAAAGGCATAGTACACTCTGAACGTACTCCTGATTACCTAAGGCATTCTGACAAGAGCCTACATGGATTACAAATTTGGGTAGCCCTTCCAAAGGAGTTTGAACAAATGGATCCGTCTTTCGTTCATGTGGAAGAAAACCAGCTCCCCACTTGGCAGGAGGAAGGTGTTAATTTCAAACTGATTGCCGGAGAGGCTTTCGGTAAAAAATCGCCCGTACCTGTTTACAGCAAACTGTACTTCATAGAGATTAAAAGTAAAACAAAACAAAAGCTTAGTATAGGCAAAAACCTGTATGGCGAAAGCGGACTATACATACTGGAAGGAAGCATAGAAAGTGACGGAAATACCTTTGAACCAAAACAGTTATTGGTAGCTAAAGAAGCCTCACTATGTGAATTCACTATTAGTGAAAACAGTACCGTATATATTTTTGGCGGAGAACCTTTCCCTGAGCCAAGGCATATATACTGGAACTTTGTGGCAACATCATACGAACTTATTGAAGATGCCAAGCAAAGATGGCTGGACCAAACCTTCCCTAAAATAGAAGGAGAAACAGGTTTTGTACCCCTGCCTCCGCAAAACACTAACTTTAAACCAAAACATTAACCCCATGGAAATAAAACATTATGATGATGGCAAAAAAGGCCACTTTAAAGCTGTAGAAGGCGATGTACAGGCTGGTATAATGACCTATGTATGGGCTGGAGATAAATTTATTATTGAGCACACAATAGGTAACCCTGACTTTAAAGGTATAGGTAAAAAATTACTGGACGAGGCCGTTACATTTGCAAGGAATAACAACAGTAAAATAATTCCTTTATGTCCTTTTGCTAAAAGAATGTTTGACAAACATGAAGAAATTCATGATGTCTTAGCACAGTAACACATTTTTAATACGATTTAAAATCATTACGATTTAAAGCGGTAACTTTATAGGAACCAAACTTAACCGTAATGATTTTTCCTGTTTTAATAAATACCTCCATATTTATATTTCGGTCTTTTTTACATGTTTATTGGGCTATGGGAGGCACCCGTGGTACTAATGCCGTAATCCCTGTACTGGAAGGAGATGACAAACCCTTTGAACCCGGACCTTTAATAACGCTTGCCGTTGCTGCCGGGCTGGGTATATTCGCCTTTATAATGATAGGTAACCTCGATATTTTTAAAGCTTATGTAAGTTTGACCTTTTTTAAATATGCAACACTGGTAATAGGGGTAATATTTTCATTAAGGGCTATTGGCAATTTTAAATATATAGGTTTCTTTAAAAAAACAAAGGGTACCCTCTTTGCTAAGAATGATACCCGTTATTATTCACCTTTATGTTTGGTAATAGCATTTTTTTGCTATCTTATTTTCCTAATAGGTTAATTATTTCTTTACCGGTTCTCCTGCCTCATTCCAGGCATCCATACCACCATCAAGCTCTACAATGTGCTTAAAACCTTTTTCGTGCATTATTTCAACTGCTTCAGCACTACGCCCTCCGGCTTTGCAATAAACATATACCGTTTCCTCCTTATCCAGTTTATCAATTCGCTGTTCAAAGTCCTTATCATACAGATGAATGTTAAGAGCTCCGTCTATATACCCCGACTTAAATTCTCCCGGAGTACGTACATCAATAAGCTGACCTTTTTCTGCTTCTACCTTATGGGAAAACTCTGTAGGAGAAACCAGCTCGGTTCCTTCTTTCTTCTGTGCCTGGCAGGAAACTAATGTAATTAATAGTGCTGTGATATAAAATAATTTTTTCATGATTAAAATTTTAATGTGTATGCAAATTTAAGGGTAAATATATACCATTTCAATAAGTCGGTAATTAGGTATTAATCCTAAATCTTTAAAAAATGCCTTTGCCTCCTCATCGTTATCATCATAATTAACTAAGGCGACTTTACCCAAAGCCTGAGAAGCTGTAGCCATAAGGGCACTACCGATACCCTTTCTTCTATGGTCCTGTTTAACGGCAAACTGTTTAGTTCTTCCGTTAAAGGTATCATATACAAGGTACCCCACCATTTGGTCTCCTGTAAAGGCGGCTATCAGCTTTTGTCTGTCCATAGCTCTTTGTATTGTAGGTGTATGGTTTTGCCATGCAGGCTCTATATCCCAAAATGACTGTACATATTTCCAGTCGATATAGGCCACCTCTCTTATCTCAAAACCTGAAAACGGGACAGCCTCAACCACACCTTCATACCCTATAACATAACGTGTTCGGCGAAAGCCTACTTTCTCATAAACCCTTTCGGCTTTATTGTTACCTTCCAGCACCTCCAGCTGATGGTGATTGTAACCTTCTTTATGTAATATAGGCAGTATGTAGTTATACATCTGTTCTACCAAACGTTGCCCACGGTGTGAAGGGATTACCCCTGTCGCAGCATTAAATACGTTTTTACTTCCGTTAAACTCATCCATACCATGAAGTATAAAAGCTACAAGTTTATCGCCATCAAACACTCCTGCCGAGTGTGATAGTGATACTCCTTCGGTAAGAAGCTTACGACAAAAAAAAGCCTCATCCAGCTTCATAGGGATGGCATAATCAGAAAAAGCACTGTTAAACACCTCCAGTAACTGAGGTATTGCAGTGCTTTCTAATGTTTTAAAAAGTAAGGCCATAGTAGGACATCTTTTTATGTCCCGAAGTACGGAACAGTTATTTCTTTATAGTAAAAACCTGTGAAATTACGTTAAGTTGGCTTTTTGTAAGCTTAGACGTTTTTTTAAGTTTGGTTACAAATTCGCCTACTTCCTCTGCCGTTGCAGGACAACCAAGGTTTTCACCTTTGCTGTTAAACGCATCAGCAAGCAAGGTGCCATCGGTATCCAGTATTACCCAAAACGGTATACCTACACCCGATGCCTTATATTTTGCTAAAAGATCAGCAGCACCCGGATTTTCAAGATTCTTATTCTTTGGTGACTCTTGTACCGTTAAGAAAGTAGTAACATAATTATCATCAAAAAGTTTTTTGCATGACGGACTCTGCATGTTTTTTTCCATTTTTTTACACCAGCCGCACCATGAAGCATGGAATATTACAAACACTTTTTTATTTTCTTTTTTAGCCTGTGTATAAGCCGTTTGCAAAACCGTAGAAGCATCCTCCTGAGCATGCACCACGGTTAAATTTCCTAATAGGAAGAGACAAAGTAAAATTGATTTTATTTTCATTTTTCTAGTTGGATTACAAAGTTGTATGCCTGTGCAATTTAAGTAAATATAAGTAAATACTTATATCTCAAACATTAGAATGATAAAAAACATGCTTAATATTATAACACCAAAGCCTTTAATATTTACTATCTATGCATAGTAAAAACCAAAACAGCAACGAGAATCCATCATGAAAAAACATAGGGATATTTTAATTATTGAGGATGATGAGGACGACAGGGAAATTTTACAGGAAATATTCAGGGATCTTGGATATAAAAACAAACTGGTATTTTTCCATGACGGTGTAGAAGCTCTTGATTATTTAAGAAGACCTGAAGTAGAGCCTTTTATTGTAATTTCTGATATTAATATGCCAAAACTGGGCGGTTTTGAGCTAAGAGAATTAATACTACAGGAAGAGATATTTATGGACAAGGACATACCTTATGTATTTATATCAAACGCTCAGGACGAGCATTCCGTAAGGCAGGCTAATAAACTTTCTATTCAGGATTATATCCACAAGGGAAGCGACTATAATAGCTATAAGGAGCGCATAAAAAGCCTGATTGATTACTGGAAAGAAAACATTAACTCGTTTACCTCATCGGGAAGATAAAAAAGAGAGCCATTTGGCTCTCTTTTTTTTATCTTATTCAGGTTCATTTACCGGACCATCCCACTGGGTAATACCCCCAATAAGGTTATAGGCCGTTTCAAAACCTAACTGATTCATAATACTGCAGGCCTGTGCACTTCGCCCTCCGGCTGCACAATACACATAGTAGTTTTTAGATTTATCAAGCTCCTCTACGGCATAAATAAATCCCTGACCTTTATAGATATCTATATTAATGGCTCCCGGTATAATACCGCGATTCCATTCGTCTTCTGTACGGACATCCAGAATAACGGCATTTTCGTCTTCCTGTGCTTTGTCCCACCATTCCTGTTGTGATAAGTTCATTCTGTTATTTTTGACAAAGGTATTATGCTTTTATCGAACAGCCAATAGCCTTAGTTTCTTTTACACTAACTTCTTTTCCTTTTAAAAGTGAGTTTACTGCATCTTCAACATACTTTTTAGTAACGGCAGCCTCATCCTCATAGTTATCATCTATAGCACCTATGTATTTAACTACATTACCTTTAGCTGTTTTTTGAAGCACATAAACATGTGGTGTTTTTGTAGCACCATATTGCGGGTATATTTTTTGCCCTTCGTCTAAAAGATATGGAAACGTAAATCCTTTTTCTTTTGCCCTAACCTGCATATTTTCAAAACTGTCGTCTTTTAGTTTCTCCGGGTTATTAGGGTTGATGGCAATTACCGGATATCCCTGTTTTTTGTATTTTTTGTCCAACGCTACAATTCTGTCTTCATATGCCTTTGCATATGGGCAGTGATTACAGGTAAACACTACAATGTAACCTTTGGCATCCTTAAAGTCTTTTAGTGATACTTTCTTTCCGTCAATGTTTTTAAGACTGAAATCGCTCGCTACATCACCCACTTTGTATCCGTTTACAGTATTGTCCGACTTACTAACTGTAAAGGCAAACAGTACTCCTATTATGGCAAATGCACCTAAAAATTTTATTGTTTTCATGGTTTATGATTTATTATGGTTTGATAAAATTATTCAATTCTTTTTCCAGCTCATCATAAGTAAACGACTGTTCGTAAAACCTACGTTCATTTTTATTGTAAATAATGGTTGCCGGTAATGCCCCGCTCCATGTGGTATCTATTTTTCTTATCCAGGTATCGGCATCAGAATCACGAAGCATAACCACATCGCTTTGAATCTTTTTATTCTTAATAAAAGGGATAAGCCTGCTCTCAACCGACTTATGCATATCTAAGCTTACCAGCAGCACTTTTACCTTATCGTTTTTATACTTTTCGTTTAGTTGCTCAAAATATGGTAATTCCTCTACACAGGGTACACACCAGGTAGCCCAAAAATTTACCACATAAGTAGTATCGTTACTTTTGGTAAGGAAGTATTCCAGTCCGTCATATTTATACGCATTTACTGTAACACTATCTTTAGTATATACATGCATGGGAGTTGGCATTTTTTCCTCGGCAACTGTTTCTATAGTCCCTTTTACCTCTTCTTTACCCTCTTTTTCTTTCTTTTCATTACAGGAATACAACAAAAATATTGATACAAATCCTGCTAATAGCATTTTTTTCATGAATGTCAATTTACATTAAGGCCAATAAAATTAAGGCAAAAAAGGCTATTCATTTATCGTTAACAAATTTTTAACACAACATTTGTATATACAAATATAAAATAGACTACATTTGTATCTACAAATATTGTATATACAATTATGAAGATTGAAGAAGTTATAAAAGCTACAGCTCCAATGAGTCTCTCCAAAAAGATAATATTAAACATTATGTATACCCAAAATGTGGTTGGAGAAAACTTTTCGGAAGCAACTAAAGCTTACGATTTGTCTTCAGAACAATACAATGTTTTGAGGATACTTAGAGGTCAAAAAGGGAAACCTGCAAACATGTGCGTGATACAGGAACGCATGATTGCCAAAACCAGCAACACTACCCGACTGGTAGACAAGCTGTTGCTAAAAGAACTGGTAACCCGACAGGTTTGCCCTGATAACAGAAGGAAAATGGAAGTCGCAATAACCCAAAAAGGACTGGATTTACTAAAAGAACTGGATCCTATTATAGACAGTCACGAAGAAAGGTTTGCTAAAAACCTGACTCCTGAAGAGCAGGAAACACTAAATAAATTATTAGAAAAATACAGAAACGCATAATCAAATAAGAAGATAAAAAAGAATGGAAAATTATATTGAAAGTTTAAACTGGCGTTATGCCACAAAAAAATACGACCCTACAAAAAAAGTATCGGCTCAGGATCTTGAAACACTAAAAGAAGCGGTACAGCTAAGTGTTTCATCTATGGGATTACAGCCGTATAAAGTACTTATTATTGAAAACCCGGAAGTACGCCAAAAGCTTAAAGCTGCCGGTTACAATCAGGATGGTATTACCGAATCTTCTCAACTGTTCGTTTTTGCTTATGAGAAAAACGTAAGCGAAAATCATGTAGAAGCTTATATGGACAACATAAGCAAAGTAAGAGAAGTTGAAAAAGACTCCCTAAAACCGTTTGAAGATATGGTTAATGGTTTTATCAATAACCAAACCGAGGAAGGTAAAAATGAATGGGCTGCTAAACAGGCTTACATTGCGCTTTCTACTTTAATCAATACTGCTGCATTACTTAAAATTGATGCTACCCCAATGGAAGGCTTCAATGCTCAGCAATTTGACGAAATACTGGGCTTAGACAAACTTGGTCTTAGCACAGCAGTTATTGCAGCAGTAGGTTACCGTCATGAAGAAGATGGTTTCCAGCACTTTAAAAAGGTTAGAAAACCTCAAAACGAATTATTTATCACTATCTAATATTCTAAATTCAATTAATTTAAAAAAATGAAAAATTTAAAAACAATCGTAGTTGCGCTAGTAGTAGCTCTTGGAACCATAACAGCATCTGCTCAGGACAAGAAAATCAACACTTCATCAAGTCAAATCAGCTGGGTAGGTAAAAAAGTTACAGGTCAGCACGAAGGTGTTATCAGCCTTAAAGATGGTGTACTTAATTTTAAAAACGGTAAACTTACAGGTGGTAACTTTACTGTAGACATGACATCTATCACTGTTACCGATCTTAAAGCAGGTGAAGGTAAAGAGAAACTGGAAGGTCACTTAAAAGCAGCCGACTTTTTTGGTACTGACAAACATGCTACTTCTAAATTAGTATTCAAATCAGTTAAAGTAAAATCAGGTAATGTTTACACTGTAACTGCTGATTTAACTATTAAAAACATCACTAAACCAGTTACTTTTGATTTAACTGTAAACAACAATTCTGCAACTACAGCGTTTAATGTAGACAGAACTAAGTATGGTATTGAGTACAAGTCAGGAAGTATTTTTGACGGTCTTGGTGACAACATGATTTACGACGAATTTGAACTTACTGTAAATCTTAAGTTCTAATAATTAGAGTTTAAATTGAAATTAAAAGCCCCGATGGTTTCCATCGGGGCTTTTCTTATTAACCAAAATTAATGTTAGCAATTCTTAAAACAATCCTTCAATAGAGAGGTAACGCTCTCCTGTATCATAATTAAAGGTAAGTACTGTAGCTCCATCAGGAATTTCAGCCAGCTTTTTGTTTACTGCCGCTAATGATGCCCCTGTAGAGATACCTGCCAGTATTCCTTCGGTTTTTGCAATGTTTCGGGCAAAATCAAATGCTTCATCCTTCCCTACTGTAATTACACCGTCAATAAGATCATTTCTGTAAATAGAAGGTATAAACCCTGCTCCTATTCCCTGTAAAGGGTGAAGCCCAGGATCACCACCACTTAATACCGGAGAGGCTTCCGGCTCAACAGCAAACACTTTAAGGTTAGGGAATTTCTGTTTTAAAATATCAGCCACACCTGTTATGTGTCCGCCTGTACCTACACCCGTTATCAGGTAGTCAATTCCTTCAGGGAAATCGGCAAGAATTTCCTGAGCAGTGGTTTTACGGTGAATATCAACATTCGCCTGATTATCAAACTGACTTGGCGACCACGCATTTGGTGTAGACTCTGTTAATTCCCTTGCCTTTTCAATAGCTCCTTTCATCCCTTTTTCACGTGGCGTAAGCTCAAATTCGGCACCATAAATAGACATTAGTTTCCTGCGTTCCACGCTCATCGACTCAGGCATTACAAGAATAAGTTTGTATCCTTTTACTGCTGCTACAAATGCCAGTCCGATACCTGTATTACCCGAAGTAGGCTCAATAATAACACTATCCGGCTTTAAAAGACCCTTAGCCTCGGCATCTTCAATCATTGCCAGTGCAATCCTGTCTTTAATACTGTTGCCCGGATTATTGCGTTCCAGCTTAATCCAAACGTTTTTAACTTTAAATAACTTGTTAAGTTTTACGTGAGGGGTATTACCTATAGTTTCTAAAATATTATTTGCTTTCATATCTATGCTGTTTTATATTACAAAATTTAATGGTTCAGGAAATGTTTCCTTAGATTTTATTGTTATTTCACTTTTATGATATACCAGAGAATGTGCCGGTATTGAGTGGGTAAGCCAAACGTTACCTCCTATTACAGAATCGTTGCCTACTAAGGTGTTTCCTCCTAAAATGGTGGCATTGGCATAAATGGTAACATTGTCACCAATTGTAGGATGTCGCTTTACAGATGCTTCCTCCTTATGCACACTAAGCGCACCAAGTGTTACTCCCTGATATATTTTTACGTCGTTACCTATTACTGATGTTTCCCCTATCACGATACCTGTACCGTGGTCTATAAAAAAACGGTCACCTATAGTAGCTCCCGGGTGAATATCAATACCTGTTTTACCATGTACATATTCACTTATGAGCCTTGGCAATACAGGCACATCATTAATCCAAAGCTCATGTGCAACACGATAAATTGCTATTGCAAAAAAGCCAGGATAGGACACCAATACTTCGGTCCTTGACTTCGCTGCGGGATCAAAAGCAAAAATCGCTTTAAGGCTATCTTCCATTTTTTGGTGCAGCACTACCACCTTTTCCTTTAGGTGGTTTATTAACGGTTGTATTCTCTCTTCCTGCAGCCCCGAAAGGCAAAGCAGGTCAGATAGTATTCCGTCCAGTTCTTTTTCTTTATTTAAAAAGAAATCATAATCGGTAAACTGCGGCCCTATGCAAAACAACCACTGAAAAAATTCTTCTGTCCAGTACCCTGTTTTCTGTTTATCGGGCAACACCCCCGATTTCAAATAATTTGCGGTATAAACGGGATGTTTCATATATTAATCATTAAAAGGCTATAAATAAAAAAGGCTCCTCGTGGTAACGAGGAGCCTTTAACTGTTTACTGTTTAGGAATGAACCTAATTTTCGTGCACAGTTAATGCATCCCCGTATAAAGGGAAACACTTACACTCTGTACACTTGCTTGTTAAAACTGCCATATATTCTTTTGTGCCTAACAAATATAATTAAATATTTTTATTAGTCTACCAATTTAGTAGATTTTTAAGATTATTTTTTTTCGGTTCACTTTCATACATTTGCACACCTGCATTAAATATGAAAAAAGTACTTGTAATAGATAACTACGACAGCTTTACGTATAACCTGGTACACTATCTGGAAAGTTTGGATTGTGAGGTTACCGTTATAAGGAATGACGAACTCCTTATTGAAGATGTTGAAGATTTTAATAAAATTCTTTTATCACCCGGCCCGGGCCTTCCTGCCAATGCCGGATTACTGGAAAGTATAATTAAAAAATATGCCCCTTCTAAAAGTATATTAGGCGTTTGTTTAGGGCAACAGGCTATTGGCGAAGTTTTTGGCGGAAAGCTCATAAACCTCGATACGGTATACCACGGCGTAGCCACTACGATAACTATTGTAGCAGAAGACGACCCGCTTTTTAAAGGGCTTGATAAAAAAATTTGTGTGGGGCGCTACCATTCCTGGTGCGTGGATAAAGAAGATTTTCCTGAAACACTGGAAATAACTTCTCTGGATGAAAACGGACAGATAATGTCACTACGTCACAAGGGGTATGACGTTAGGGGTGTGCAATTCCATCCTGAATCGGTACTGACTCCTAACGGGAAGGCAATACTTAAAAACTGGTTAGAGATTTAATTCGGAATCTGCCTTAATCTTAAGCTAATTATAACCGCAAATATCAGGATACCTAACCCAAAAATTATTCGGCCGTGTTTCCTTTCAACGTCTGTGTAACTAAATACACTTACACCTCCGGGCATTTGCTTTTGGGAATTCCACATTAAAAAACCAATCACTATACCGGCAACACCTCCTAAAAGTGCTAAAACATATCCGGCAAGAATATGCAATATCTGGTTGGTTTTTGGTTTAGCAGTATTTTTGGCTTTTTCCTGTTTTATACTGTACAGGGTATCAGCATCTGTTGGCATGCCTTTCTCATGAAGTATCTTTTTAGCAAGCATAAAATCAAAGTCACTCCAAACGTCCTTATTAACCAGAATGTCATACAACTTTTGTGTTGTATAAGAGTATAAGCAATAATCACCTGCTACCTCCCCTACCATTTGCTCGGTTTTTTCTTCCAGCAACCTTGTGGCATTTTTAAGATCGGTAGTAATTACCTTAACCTCAAAATCACCAGCAGGAGAGTCGTGATTGTCGTTTAAAAAGCTTCTGATTTCATTTTTGCACAAAAAACGCTTCAGTTCTTTTGCCTGATCTAAATCAGGAAAAGTCTTTAAAGTAGTAAATGTTCTTTTCATTTGGTTTATATAGATGGTGGTTCTCCAAATATAGGAAAAACCTCCTAAAAATCTCATTTACATATCAGATAACCAATAATTTAAAGAAAACTTATAGATAAGTTTTAACAAAACCTCTCTGTATGCGGATTTCCGTAAAATTAAAATCATCAAAAAGATAGCAAAACAACTTTAACAATTATTTTGTATTTAAAATAGTACTAAAATATATTTCTTAAAACACTAATAAACTGAATTTTAAGACGTATACAAATTAAACCGATATACAAGAGAGATAACCGTAACCACAATACCTATACAAAAGATATTAAAACCATGACTTCTTCCTTTTTTGGTATAACTATATACCGATTTACCATCAGGAAGTGATGTTTTAGATTTCCATAACATATACCCAATAATAATCCCTATAAAGCCTCCAAGCAAACTAAAAATATAGCCTGCTACCATCCATACATTTTCATTGGGATCTTTTTTAGTAATATCAGCAATCCTCTGTTTTTTTAGGCTGTTTAACATATCCTCATCAACAGTCTTACCTCTTTCAGTTAAAAGCTTTTTAGCCAGCAAATAATCAAACTCATTCCATTCATCCTGTTTTAATAAAATATCATACAGTTCTTCATTGGTAAATGAAAACAGGTAGTAATCAGGATCAATATTATTCAGCATCCCGGCAAACCTTTCTTCTACCAGCTTGGCAGCCTTTTCAAAGTCTTCCTGCTTAATTTTCACCTCATAGTCGGTCATAGGACTACCTATTATAAAACTATCTACCGAGGGTTCATTATCTGCCAGATAACACTCTATATTGTTTTTTTGCAAGAACTCTTTCAGTTCCCTAGCCTGAACCACATCAGTAAATTTTTTGAAGGCTACTATTTCACTCATTATTGTTGGTTTATAAAAACAAATATAACAGTATTTTTTTTGCGTAATGCCTAGCAATATTTTCCTTAATTTTACCCTTAAGCAAATACACTACAAATGCCCGATACAATTACATTACTATTCGCCTTTATTATTGCCTTAGCTTTAGGAATTTACTTGGGAAGGATTTTATTTTCTTCAAAATCATCTTCAGACAAAAAAGTACTTGAAGAACGCAACAACAGCCTGATGCTTACCATAGAACAGCTTAAACAGCAGACTGTAAATGAAAAAGGTGTTTTAGAAAAACAAATTACCCAGATAATTACCGAACGTGACGATTTAAGAACGGCTAAAGATGCTCTTACCGTACAACTTACCAAAAAGGAAACCGACTTTGATAACCTTATGGAGCGCATGCGCGAGCAAAGAAAGGAAACCGAGGAGTTAAGGGAAAAATTCACTAAAGAATTTGAGAATCTTGCCAATAAGATATTGGAGGAAAAATCCAATAAGTTTACCGAACAGAATAAAGAAAATCTCAAAAACATACTTTCCCCATTACAGGAAAAAATACACCTATTTGAGAAAAAAGTAGAAGACACTCACAAGGAAAGTATTGATTACCATGCGGCTCTGCGCCAACAAATATTAGGGCTTCGTGAAATGAACGAACAAATGAGCCGTGAAACACTTAACCTTACCAAAGCACTTAAAGGTGACTCTAAAATGCAGGGTAACTGGGGGGAACTTATACTGGAACGCGTACTGGAAAAATCGGGTCTTGAAAAAGGACGTGAGTATGAGGTACAGCAAAGTCATGTTAATGAAGAAGGAAACCGAATTCAGCCCGATGTGGTTATAAACCTTCCTGATGGCAAGAAAATGATTGTTGACTCTAAGGTTTCACTTGTAGCTTACGAGCGTTATGTAAATGAAGAAGATGAAACTCTTAAAACTGTACACTTAAAAGAGCACGTTGGGTCTATTAAAAGGCATGTAGACCAGTTAAGTGACAAAAACTACCATGATATCTATAAAATGGAAAGCCCTGATTTTGTTTTGCTTTTCATCCCTATAGAACCAGCTTTTGCTATAGCACTTAATGAAGATACAACTCTATATAACAAGGCTTTTGAGCGCAATATAGTAATCGTTACTCCAAGTACCCTGCTGGCAACCCTACGTACTATAGACAGTATGTGGACCAACCAGAAGCAACAGGAAAATGCCTACGAGATTGCAAGGCAGGCAGGAGCACTTTACGACAAGTTTGAAGGTTTTGTAGGCGACCTTATTATGGTAGGTAAACGTATGGACGAAGGTAAAAAAGCCTACGAAGGCGCTATGAATAAACTGGTTAACGGTCGCGGAAACATAATAACCAGTATCGAAAAACTTAAAAAAATGGGAGCTAAAGCTAAAAAAGCACTTCCTGAAAATATTGTAAACAGGGCTCTGCTCGCTGCAAATGAAAATGATACTGATGAAGATGAAAATAACGAACTGCCCAACCTGTAACTAATATCCTATACTATGAATACCAAACCAAGAAAGGTAAGCACCTCTAAGGTTACTATATCAGAACTGATGTTACCGTCGCACTCTAACTTTAGCGGAAAGATACACGGTGGCTACATACTAATGTTAATGGACCAGATTGCTTTTGCATGTGCCTCTAAATATTCGGGTAGATACTGTGTAACCGCATCGGTAGATACGGTAGATTTCCTAAGTCCAATTGAAATTGGCGAACTGGTAACCATGAAAGCATCGGTAAATTATGTTGGTAACAGTTCTATGGTTGTAGGTATAAGGGTTACTGCACAAAACATTCAAACTGGGGTTGTTAAACACTGTAACTCATCTTACTTCACTATGGTAGCAAAAGATGAGGAAGGTAATAATGTAAAAGTACCCACCTTGATACTATCAGACCTTGAAGAGGTAAGACGATTTTATAACTCTGTTAAACGTGTGGCTCTTAAAAAAGAAAGAAACCTGCACAGGGAAACTTTTGACCACAGCTCTAAAGAAGCTCTGGATGGTTTGAGCCTGTATAATGTTAAACTTGAGCTGTAAAGGTGTTTTTTTAAAGTTTTATATATATTTGTTATCCTTACAATAATTTTAGGATATAACGAATGAAAAAACAATACTTTTTACCTTTAGCTGTAATTTCTTTATTATTTAGCTTTTTCATATCATGCAGATCAGATGATAGTGACAGCTATTCTGAGATACCTGAAGAGTCACCTGTAGTATTTGATATTACAGCCGTGCCTTATCCTAAATTATCTGATTACAATTTCTTTGAAGGCGAAATGAAAAACCTTGAGCCCGTAAACGGAGTATTACCATACGACCTTAACAGTTCGCTGTTTACAGACTATGCTTTTAAAAAGCGTTTTGTATGGATGCCTGATAATGTAACTGCTACTTATGATACCGATGGCAGTATACTAAACTTCCCAACAGGCGCAGTACTTATAAAGAACTTTTACTATAATAATGTACAGCCTAATAATAGCACCAAAATAATTGAAACTCGTGTACTGATTAAAAAAGAAGACGGATGGATATTTGCCAATTATATATGGAATGATGAACAAACCGAAGCTACCTATAGCCTAAACGGAAATACTGTCCCTATTTCATGGGAACAGAATGGTGTTACATTACAAACCAATTATAGAATCCCTTCTGAGTTGGAATGTTTTAAATGTCATCAGCTTTTTGAAGCCAATACACCAATTGGCCCTAAACCTCAAAACCTGAACAAGAACTTTAATTTTAGTGATGGCAACAGCAATCAACTGCAAAAATGGGTTGAAGAAGGTTACCTTAACGGTAGTAACCTACCTTCAGAAATCGTATCGACAGTAGACTGGCATGATGAAACCAAACCTCTTGAAGAGAGGGTTAGATCATATCTTGATATCAACTGTGCCCATTGCCACTCTCCTAATACCTATTGTGGTTATACCCCAATGAACTTGGCTTACAGTGCAGGTAATGCTACAGAAAACTTTGGGATATGCACACCTCCATTAGATTTTGCCAGTGGCGGACAGGAATATATCATAAAAGCCGGAGATTCCAGAAACTCGCTTCTTCCTTTTAAAATGGCAAGCCTTGATCCGGTTGAAATGATGCCGCAAATAGGACGTACTCTTAAAGACGATGATGCGGTCCAAATGATTAATGCCTGGATAAACGATATGGAAACTCCATGTGAGTGATTTTATCAAACAAAAACATCATTTTAACGCTTTTTTAACTCTAAATGTTTGAAATTTAAGGTTTTATTATATATTTGTTATTTTTAAATTAAAATTACTTATATAATAATATGAAAAGCCTTACCCTATATATTGTTGTGTTTTTTAGCACAATAGTTACACTTTTATCATGCGGACAGGACGATTCGGGCGAATATTCCGAATTACCAGACACCTCTAAGGTGGTAATGGATCTTGATGCTGTTCCTTATCCGAAACTATCGGATTATAACTTTTTTGAAGGCGAAATGAAAAGCCTTACCCCTGTTGAAGGTGTAATGCCGTACGACCTTAACAGTACACTTTTTACTGACTATGCTTTAAAAAAACGATTTGTATGGATGCCGGAAAATGTAAAGGCATCGTATGTTTCAGATACCGATATACTCAACTTCCCTGATGGTGCTGTGCTCATAAAGAATTTTTACTACAACAATATACAACCTGACAACACCACCCGAATTATAGAAACCAGACTAATGATAAAAAAAGAAGGCAAATGGATATTTGCTAATTATGTTTGGAATGATGAGCAAACAGAAGCCTCGTTTAGTATGAACGGAAGCTTTACCAATATATCTTGGCAACAGGGCAACGAAACTAAAACTACAAACTACCGTATACCTTCAAGAATAGAATGCTTTACCTGCCATAAATCACAACAGGACTCACTCCCTATAGGTCCAAAGCCTCAAAACTTAAACAAACTATTTAATTATAGTGACGGCACAAAAAACCAGTTAACTAAGTGGGTTGAACAGGGTTATCTTGAAAATAATTTACCAACAAATATTACTACTGGTACAGACTGGACAGATAAAACCCAGCCTTTGGAATTAAGAGTTCGCTCTTATCTTGACATTAACTGTGCCCATTGCCATCGCGAAGGGTCACATTGTGATTATCGCCCTATAAGGCTAGCCTTTAATGAAACTGTTACTCCTTCAAACCTCGGAGTATGTGTAGAACCACAGGAATTTATAAACAATTCCCTTACTCATATCATATCACGAGGCAGTACGCAACGATCTGAAATGTATTACAGGTTAAACTCGGTACTGGAAAACGAAAGAATGCCCCTTTTGGGAAGGACTATACAGCATACAGAAGCGCTTGAACTTATGGACGAATGGATTAGCAGCATGGAAGAACCATGCCCTTAAAAAATTAAAAAACAAACCAACAACCAAACTAAGCTTATGAAAAGAATTGCTACTCTATTATTAGCTTTTACAGGCTGCTGTAGCCTGTATGCACAGCAAAGCTGTGATGAAGCACTGAGTGTTACCCAAGGACAGTATAATGTGTCTTTTAATGAAGGGAGTGAAGTCCCGCAAAACTGTATAAATACCGATATAGCAACTATGGGTGCATGGTATTCCTATACAGCGACTGAAGATCAAAATATTAATATTTCTACTAACGTACAGGGTGTTGCAACTACTGATACACGAATAATGCTTTATTCAGGTGAATGTGGCAACTTAACCTGTATAGGTGGTGATGATGATAGCGGAGGAAGTCTTACTTCATACATTACCTTTAGTGCAATGGCAGGAGAAACTTTTATTTTCGCTTTTGACAACAAATGGAACTCTGATGACTTTAGTTTTATTTTAACCGAAATGCCATTTAGTCCGCCTATGTTCACATCACAGTATGTAACCTTATCAGGATCTTTTAAAAACTGCGTGGTAGACCTTAATGGCGATTATCTTGATGACATTGTATCTCCCGTGGAAGGTTTTGTAAATGTATTGTATCAAACGGCAGATGGTACATTTACATCTGCTCAGTTAACAGCACCTTCAACAATTTTTATGCCCGGATGGAGTATGGCAGCCGGTGATTATGACGGAAACGGTTACAATGACCTACTTTACGGCAACGGATCGGGAGCAGCTATTATGCTGGCCGATGATGAAGGAACTTCTTTTTCAGAAAAAATAGAAAGTAATCCCGAATTTTTCCTTTTCTCACAAAGAACAAACTTTGTAGATATTAACAACGACGGAAATCTGGATGCTTTCATTTGCCACGATGTACAGCCCAATGTTTACTTTTTAAACAATGGTGAAGACGGATACGAATTTATTCAGGGAGGATTAGGTGATCACCCTGATGGCGGAAACTACGGATCCATTTGGGTAGATTATGACAATGATAATGACCCAGATCTATTTATATCTAAATGTAAAGGCGGTACAAGCCTCGCTTCTGTTAATGAACTGCACCGAAATGACGGAAATGGAGTATTTACCACAGTTGCCAGTATTGACACAAATGAGTCTAACATGGCAGACATGATACAAACGTGGTCATCTGCCTGGGCTGATTATGACAATGACGGAGATATGGATGCACTTATAGGAGCAAGCTCTTTTGCAAATGGCGGACATAAATTCATGATAAACAACGGCGACGGTACTTTTACTGACGGTACAGAAGATTCCGGTTATGATACCTTTCCGGGAATTAACAATGAACATGTAGGCCATGATTTTGATAACGATGGTTTTGTAGATGTTTTTGGTGGCGGTAATGCTATAATGATGAATAATGGTGATATGACATTCACACCTATGCCTATTGATTTTGGTCATGGTCCTATTGGCGATCTAAATAACGATGGTTTCCTTGATGTATTTACAGGGAATAAAATTTATTACAATAACGGCAACGACAATAACTGGATGAAAATTACCCTTGATGGGGTAGACAGTAACCGAAACGGTATTGGAGCAAGAGTTGAAATACATGCTTCTACCGGAACCTGGACACAGCAAATACGTGATGTAAGAAGCGGTGACGGTTTTAGATATATGAGCTCATTGAATGTACATTTCGGTCTAGGATTAACCGAAACGGTGGATCAATTGGTTATCAAATGGCCATCGGGTGTTGTAGATATTGTAAACAATCCGCAGATAAACCAAACTACTCATGTAACCGAAGGTGAAACAGTATTAAGTATATCTGATATTGAAAACAACCTGTTTAAACTATACCCTAACCCTGCTAAAGATTACATACAGATAGAAGGCCAAAATATTGAAATAACAAGAGCTCTTATCTATACAGTTAACGGAACAATTGTAAGCGACAGTCAAATCACTAACAATACTATTTCAGTTAAGGAACTTGCTCAGGGTACTTATGCGGTAATTCTTCAGGATAATACCGGTAAATACCACACATCAAAAATAATTAAAGAATAACCTCTTTTAATTTTCTATAAAAAGAAAAGCCTGTCTATACAGACAGGCTTTTTCACACACACACTTTTTAATCTAGCTAAAAACTGATGTTTTTAATTATTGCTTAACTACCGATATGGTTTTTGTTTGTCCGGCTACCATAACCTTAACAAAATAAGTACCGGCATTATAATTTTGCATATAAATTTTGCTGCTTGAATTACCAGCATTGTCAGACTGCATTACAAGCTTACCGCTCATATCATACACAGCAATATTATCTATAACATCACCTGCATTAATAGTCAAAATATCTGTAGTTGGGTTTGGGTAGTATTCAAATGTTACTTTGTTTACATCATCAATACCTAAAATTGCCTGTACTTCAATAGTACCGTTCATTGCAGGGTGTACATTACACTGGTAAGGATTAGATCCTACTTCTGTAAAAGTATAGCTATAAGTTTGTCCGGCACCTGTAATGGTACCACTGTCAAAAGTCTCTGTACTACCGCCTGTAGAACTAACTGTATGTGGCATGCCATCACCCCATGTCCACTCTACCGTATCTCCCTCATCTATGGTTAATGATGCATCCTGATTAGTAATGCCCATAGCCCAGTTGTTAATATGGTGTGTAGTTTGTGCCGAAAGGCCAATAGTTGCAAATAATGCTGATAATAGTAAAATTCTTTTCATACGTTTTGCTTTAGGTTGTTAAAACTTGATTTGCTGTAGTTTATATAATAACTTAATTTACCACTACAAAGTAACTTTATAAAAACCTAAAACATTTTACCTATTTAGTATACGACAGAAAAGACTTAGTAAATAACCAATTTGACTTAGTATTTGTTTAATTCCATTTTATTAAACTTATTAATCTTATCAAGATGCAATACAGTTGTAGTATTATCGTCGTTCTCGTTGTACATAATCTCAAATTTAGCTCCATACACTATCTCATCAAACAAATAAGATGTGGTGGTTGCAACAGTAGAACTGAACAAATCATCAAAAGCCTTAATGTAAACTATAATCTCGCCTTCTGTACCGGCAAAATCATTTTCTGTAAAACCATAAAGCGGACTATTCTCATCTATTGGGTGTACCAGTGTCCAGCTTAGGGTAAGTGAATTGATTTTTTGTAATTCAAGATTCAGGGTATAAAACTTGGTAACCATTATTCCTTTTTCATTAACACTCATACCCATTGTCATACGAGCCTCTGCATCTATCAGATTAGTATTCTTAAATGGAGCCAGTCTTACCATAAGAGCATTTATATTTTTATAGGGAGCAATAAGGGCATTTTGGGAAAATCTTAAAAAAGCCTTTGGACGACTAAAGCGACCATAAAACAAACCTGTAGCAATAGCAAAACTAAGCAGCCCGGTTAAAGCCTCGGTAGCGGCGAGTGCACTGGTAAAAAATCCGTTAGGACTAATATGTCCGTACCCCACAGTAGTAAAGGTTTGCGCACTAAAAAAATAAGCCTTACCGAATTTAGCCCATTCACTACCCGTGTTCCCTACTCCGTCAAGATATTCTAAACCTATTATATAATACAAACTGGCGAATATAAAGTTTATGCCTGCATAAAAAGTAAAAAGCACAGCTATAAATTTCCAGCCGTTCATGTTAAGCATCATATGATACCAACTAATGCGGTTTAAAAATGAAATCCCTCTTTTCTCAATATTGGCTGTACCGTCTTTATTTATAAAACGTCCGCCATAAGTAGAAGGGTTACTGCTAAATCCGGTATTACTGTCGGTCTTCGCTTTTGTATTTATTATTCCTTTAAAAACATTCATTGGGCTATGGTAAAATTGATTTATCAAATATAAAGATTCATTTTTTCATTAATAAAAATAAAAAGTCCGCTTTTACAAGCGGACTTCCCTAAATATATGGATTAAAACTTACTGCTTAATCACTTTTTTGCTGGTTGTTCCATGAGCAGTGGTAATTGTAACAATATAGATACCCGACTGGTACTGGCTAAAATCTACCTCAATACCAACACCGTTTGTGTTCGCTGCTATTATCTGTTTGCCATAAACATCATAAACAGCAACAGCATCAATATTTTCGGCTGCCTGTATAGTAAGTACATTATTTACAGGATTAGGATACAGTATAAACTGCGAAGCCATAACATAATCTGAAATCGAAAGCGAGCTTTCTTCAACTGCTGTCCAGCTTGAAGCTAAGCTATTATCTAAAGAAGTGTCTGTAAGTAGCAAATAACTTCCGTTTCCATCGGCATCCGGCCAAGGGCTATCATCATCATATTCAACATCATCAATAACATTACCAAAACCATCAGCTAACACAAGTCGCTGCGTACTATTAGACAGGTTTCTTTCAAACTTATCATAAGGAGCAAAACCATACCTTGCTTCAAAAACTTCAGGATTACTGGCGATAAATACCCCCTGCCCTGCTTCCAGAGTAGCATTAGCCGGGAATTGGTATGAAATACCCAGTTCACGCAGATACACCCCTATAAGGTTTACAGTTTCGTTACTCACATTTTTAATCTCTATAAATTCCTGATCATCAGACTCCGGAAATTCATCCGATTCTCCCGGGTGGTAATTTATTCTGTTTATAACAAGTTGTGGCAAATCAGGGTCATTACAGGCTGTAAATGTCCCTACATGATCTGTCATCCAGTCAATTCTTTCAGCTATAAAAGCTTTAAGTATCGTAATCTCTGCCGCATGGTTAGGCACCGTACCCCAACGTTGTTGCTCTCTTACCGATGCTTCACTAATAAGTTCTACCGTTTCATCTATGTAATCACTAAGATTATCATAATTTAAAATATTACCGGTAGCGGTAAGCGAATTCCAGCGTTTAGACAGGTAACATTTAAACTCGGTATTGGCAAATAACTGTTTCCAGAAACGTGGTCCTTCATTATCGTTATTATCAAATTGCCAAATATCAGTATGGCTCCTGTCTCCAAACTCATCATGACCAAAACTCAGGTTAAAGTCCCACACAGGTCCTGCCCTTAACTTACCTCCCCTGTCCTTGTGGAAATAAGTACTTATTTGGTAGGCATCCACATTTGAGGAAAGCTCATTCAATATCATAAAATCAACAAAAGTAGGAACATCAATTACAGAAGGATATCCGGTAATCAAATCAGAATCACTGTTGTTTGCTGCTGTTTCCAGAGCTGTAAACTGTGAATGAATATAAGTATCCTGCTCCACGGTAACATCATCCGGTTTAGGAAGCGCATGGATAAAATCGGTATTTTGTGCGTCAGACTGCATTACCCATGCTACAGGGTCGCCCCCTGTAGTTTTATCGGCCTTAGTAATATAACCTCCGGTTAAATTAATACCCGATATATCGTCTTCACTTATATCTTCAATATTAATCCTTTTAGAATCATCTTTCAGCTTCTCCTGTAACACATACAATCCGCGGTAATTACCATTTATCACTACTTCACAATACTGTGTACGCGATGCATACTGACCCATTTGGCGGGACAGGTTATACACAAGGTAATCTCGCATTAGGGTAGCATCAAACGCCAGTCCGTTTAATATCCAATCGTTTTCTTTAGGCATGCCCAGTATACTTACGTTCTGTTTATCTCCGTTGGCATCATAGGTTGTCCATCCGTATTGCTTTTTAGGAAGTGACTGTGAGGTCGAGCCTCTTAATTCAATTTTAATACGGGCATCATAATCCAGAAAATCGGCATTATCCTGATCGGTCATATAGTTACGGGTACCGTCAGGATGAAAAATAATTTTCATATCGGCCCATACTTTAGGTTCATCCGGTATCACTGTCGGCTGCCCCGTATCAGGATTGATGTCGGTATTAATAATCACAATAGGAAGGTTACTGTCTGTAAACGTAACCTGAGCAAATGCCATTGCGGGCAGCAATAGCACAAAAGCATATAAATGCTTAAGAGTAATTTTTAAATTCATGTTTTTAACTAGTTGGTTTCGTGTATTTTTAACAAATATATCATAATAACTTAACCGTAATTAAACACTCGAATTATTTCTACAAAAAGCAATGGTAAAAAAGGCGACATTTGACTTATTTTTACAGAAAACACATAGATAATATAATTATGAGTGAGTTAAAAAATGTAATTTCTACTTTATTCCATCTACAAGGACAAATACATTTACTTATAGAAACATTAGAGAAGTGTACTAAAAATGAGAACCTACTTAATCAAATTGAATTAACTAGTTTTAATTCAGATATTAATTTTCAAAAATCAGTTCAAGGCTTACTATCAAACCAATCTATAATCATGTTTTGCTCTTTTTTAGATGAATACAATCGTTATTTAACACCTCAAATCGATAATTCCGTATACAAAGATCGTATTACATCTCTAAAACAATTAAATAAACCTATTTTAAAAAGAATAAATAAATGGAAAGATTTATATAGTTTTAGAAATAAATTAGTAGCCCATAACTTTAGAACTAATAACAAATCTTTCTTTTCTACTGATGAAGTAGAGATTTATAAAATACCAAATACTATCTCGGAAAAAATACTCTTTGATGGAATAATATACCTAATATGCACTAATATTAGAGACCTTTTTCCCGATGTAATATCTCAAATTGACCCTGACTTCATTATGCTAAATAAATTAAAAATCATAGGTGAAGACATAGATAATGAAAAAGAATTAACGGAGCTTTATCTACAAGTTTTACAATAAAAAAAGCCCGCTAAAAGCGGGCTCTTATATATTAAGCTAAACTTATCTGCTTAAGTACATTTTTCTTCTTGAGTACAGCTCGTAGAACTGATCGTCTTTTAGATCTTCAATGAACAGGATGCTTTCACCTGTAGACTTCATTTCTGGTCCAAGTTTTTTGTTTACACCAGGGAACTTGTTGAAAGAGAATACCGGTTGTTTGATAGCATATCCGTTAAGCTGAGGGTTGAAAGTAAAGTCTTTTACTTTTTTCTCTCCAAGCATAACTTTAGTAGCATAGTTTACATAAGGCTCACCGTAAGCTTTTGCGATAAACGGAACCGTTCTCGATGCTCTTGGATTTGCTTCGATAATGTATACTGTATCATCTTTAATAGCAAACTGTATATTGATTAGACCTACTGTTTTAAGTGCTACTGCAATTTTCTTAGTATGGTCTTTTATCTGTTGCATTACAAACTCTCCAAGGTTGAACGGAGGTAGTGTTGCGTTACTGTCACCAGAGTGTACACCACAAGGCTCAATGTGCTCCATGATACCGATGATGTAAACATCTTCACCATCACAAATCGCATCAGCTTCTGCTTCTATTGCACCATCAAGGTAGTGGTCTAACAGAAGTTTGTTACCCGGAATACTCTTAAGCAGGTCGATAACGTGCTCTTCAAGTTCTTTTTTATTGATAACGATTTTCATACCCTGACCACCAAGCACGTAAGAAGGTCTTACAAGTAGTGGGAAGTCTAGTGTATCGGCAAGTTTAGAAGCCTCTTCAGCACTTTCTGCCACACCAAACTTAGGGAATGGAATTTTAAGGTCGGAAAGTAGTTCAGAGAAACGTCCTCTGTCTTCAGCAAGGTCAAGTGCTTCGTAGCTTGTACCTAATATTTTTATACCGTATCTGTCTAGTTTCTCAGCAAGTTTAAGAGCTGTTTGTCCACCCAGCTGTACAATTACACCTTCCGGTTTTTCATGACGGATAATATCATAAATATGTTCCCAGAATACCGGTTCGAAGTATAGCTTATCAGCCGTATCGAAGTCGGTAGAAACCGTTTCAGGATTACAGTTAATCATGATTGTTTCATAACCACATTCTGAAGCTGCAAGTACACCGTGTACACAAGAGTAGTCAAACTCAATACCCTGACCAATTCTGTTAGGGCCTGATCCAAGTACAATAACCTTTTTCTTATCTGTTACAGTACTTTCATTATCTACAAATCTTGTACCGTCAGCCTTTTGGATTTCAGCCTCAAACGTTGAGTAGTAGTAAGGCGTTCTTGCCTTAAACTCTGCCGCACAGGTATCAACCAGTTTATAAACACGGTTAACTCCCATTTCATCACGTTTTTTGTAAACTTCACTTTCAAGACAACCCATCATGTGAGCAATTTGTCTGTCAGCAAAACCTTTTTGTTTCGCCTCAAGAAGAAGTTCTTTCGGTAACGTATCTATAGTATATGTAGAAATCTCTTTCTCTAATATATAAAGCTCCTCATATTGTTTAAGGAACCACATATCGATATTAGTAATCTCGTTGATTCGGCTTAACGGAATACCCATCTGGATAGCATCATAGATTACGAATACTCTATCCCAGCTGGCATGAGTGAGTTTATCTATAATCTGCTCGTAGTTAGTATATCCTTTACCGTCGGCTCCAAGACCGTTTCTCTTAATTTCAAGAGACTGTGTAGCTTTGTGAAGTGCTTCCTGGAATGAACGACCAATACCCATTACCTCACCTACTGATTTCATCTGAAGGCCAAGTCTTCTGTCAGCACCGTCAAACTTATCAAAGTTCCAACGAGGTATTTTTACGATTACGTAGTCAAGTGTTGGCTCAAAGTAAGCTGAAGTTGACTTAGTAATCTGGTTCATTAGTTCGTCAAGGTGATAACCTAAAGCCAGTTTAGAAGCGATTTTTGCAATTGGGTAACCCGTTGCTTTTGAAGCCAGTGCAGATGAACGTGATACACGAGGGTTAATCTCAATAGCCACGATATCTTCTTTCTCATCAGGGCTTACGGCAAACTGCACGTTACAACCACCCGCAAAGTTACCTATACTTCTCATCATCTTTATTGCCATATCCCTCATTCTCTGATAAGTGCTATCAGAAAGGGTCATAGCCGGAGCAACAGTGATACTGTCACCCGTGTGGATACCCATAGGGTCCATGTTCTCAATTGAACAGATGATAACTACATTGTCATTTTTATCACGAAGAAGCTCAAGCTCATACTCTTTCCATCCGAAAAGTGCTTTATCAATAAGAACCTCGTGTATTGGTGAAGCTTCAAGACCGCGTGTAAGCAGCTCATCAAACTCCTCTTCTTTATATACGAAAGCTGCACCTGTACCACCCAGTGTAAATGAAGGGCGAATTACAAGCGGGAATCCAAACTCCTGTGCAATTTCTTTACCTTTAAGGAAAGAGTTAGCCGTTTTAGCCGGAGCTGCAGGAATCTCAATCCTTTCAAGAAGCTGTTTAAATTGCTCCCTGTCTTCTGTAATGTTGATTGCGTTAATATCTACACCTATCAGCCTTACATTAAAATCTTCCCAAATCCCTTTTTCCTCTGCTTCAAGACAAAGGTTAAGAGCTGTTTGACCTCCCATTGTTGGCAATACAGCATCGATATTCGGGTGAGCCTTTAAAATTTCAATAATAGATTTAGTGTTAAGAGGCTTAAGGTACACATGATCGGCCATAGATGGGTCGGTCATGATTGTTGCAGGATTAGAGTTAATCAGGATAACCTCAATCCCTTCTTCCTTTAAAGATCGTGCTGCCTGTGATCCGGCATAGTCAAATTCGCAGGCCTGTCCGATGATGATTGGACCTGAACCTATAATTAAAACTGATTTAATAGAAGTGTCTTTCGGCATTGTATATATTAAGTAGTTGTAGTTTATAGTTCTCTCCTTGAGAAACTTTGCAAAGTTACTATTTATATTTTAAAAAAATCCCCCTGCATTTGGGGGCAAAATTTTACTTAGGCATAAAAAAAGGCGTTACCCTTAAAAAGTAACACCTTTATATATGTTCTAAATACAAACATTATTTCTTATGTCTTGGTTCGCTGGACACAGTCAATTTATGTCTTCCTTTAGCTCTTCTGCGAGCAAGCACTTTTCTACCGTTGGCAGAAGCCATTCTTTCCATGAAACCGTGCTTATTTCTTCTTTTTCTCTTTGATGGTTGAAACGTTCTCTTACTCATTGTAATGTATCTTTAAATCTTTATTGAAATATCTTCTCGAGCTTTCAGAAATCTGATGTCCTAAAACCGCGTGCAAATATACGAAGTCTTTTTTTTCCTGCAAGTGGTTTTATAAAAATATTTTTAATTCATTTTCTTACCTTTGCAGTCACAAAATTAAAAAAATATCATGTTCAACAAAAACATTAAGCTGGTAATTACAGCCCTGTTAATTTTTACTGCCGTATGGCAGTTCACCGAAAAGAATATAGGTAACGGTATTTTCCTTATTTTACTTTCGTTGATTTTTGTGTTATTATACTTCAAAAACGAAATAATAATCATGGCTTTCCTTAAACTTAGAAAGCAGGATTTTGACGGAGCTAAAAAATGGCTGGATAAAATAAAGAACCCTGAGGCATCTTTAGTAAGAAAACAACAGGGATACTATAACTACCTTAACGGACTTATGGTTTCACAAACAAATCTTAATGCTGCCGAGAAGTACCTTAAAAAAGCTGTTGAGCTTGGACTTAGCATGGATCAGGATCTTGCCATGGCAAAACTTAACCTTGCCGGTATAGCCATGAGCAAAAACAGAAAAATGGAGGCCGAAAAACTTTTAGCAGAAGCAAAAAAGCTGGATAAGCAAGGTATGCTGAAAGATCAAATCACTATGATGAAACAGCAAATGAAGCGCGGACCGGTACAACAAATGAGAAGATATTAATATTGACTCCAAATATTATTAAAACCACCCTTTCGGGTGGTTTTTTTATTGCAATACATTATTTTTACAATCAAATAATATCATCAATCAAAAATGGAAATCAAAAACACATCATTTAAACTTGCCGGATTAAAGCTCGGCTTTAAAACCACAAACGAAAACAACAAAGCCATGGAAGACTGTGGCGCACTGTGGCAGCACTTCAGCGGAAGCTTTATAGGCAATAAACTACCACAAAAACTCAGCAACGATGTTTATGCGGTATATTTTGACTACGAAGGCGACCATACAAATCCCTATGCTTACTTTATAGGATATCGTGTTCCGGAAGATGCGGAAATCCCTAATGGAGTTGACACCATAACCATCCCTTCCCAAAACTATGAAACGGTTATTGCAAAAGGACAAATGCCCAACTGTGTAGCCGACACCTGGAAGGAAATTTGGAAAAAAAACGACAGCAACAGAGCCTACGGTTTTGACTTTGAGGTTTACGGAGCTAAGGCTGCCGACTGGAACAATGCAGAAATAGATATCTACCTATCAGTAAAATAATAGCACTATCAATACTTTGCAACTCATAACAGCATTCGATTTAGAGGAAATAACCGTCCCTCCCAAAACCATTTTACTTAATGAAGGGGAAAAATCGCATGCTGTTTATTTTGTAAAGTCGGGTTGTTTAAGGATGTGGTTTAATAATAATGGCAACGAAATAACCACTCAGTTCTTTTTTGAAGGAAAAGCAATCGCCTCAATGGAAAGCCTGCTAAAGAATGAAAAAAGTGACTTCACTCTCGAATCCATAGAACAATGTATTTTGCTTGTAATGCCTAAAAATCAGTTTATGGAATCACTGGAATCGGACACCGAATTCAAAAAATGGTTTGACAAACTCATCCTGGACCGCTTTTTTTACTATTCCAAACACCTTATAACTTATTTAAAAGATAAACCACAGGACAGATATAATGAGTTACTAGAAAAACACCCTCACATCTTACAGCGTGTACCTCAGCATTATATCGCCTCTTATTTAGGAATCACCCCTGTTTCTCTAAGCCGTATACGAAACCGTAAATAGGCCTATTTCTTAACAATTGTTATCGCCTGTCCGAGACATTACTGCGAATTTTGCCTTAAATTAATAAACATGAAAGCAGCAGTATTACATGAGTTGGGAACACTTCCAAAATATGATGATTTTAATGCCCCGACTCCACAAAACGACAATGAGCTTTTAATAACTATAAAAGCGGCATCCATAAAACAGCTTGACAGAATGAAAGCGGCAGGCAGACATTACATCTCCTACCCTTCCATACCCGTAACAGTTGGGATAGACGGAGCAGGAATACTTGAAAACGGCACCCGTATTTACGCCTGGGGTAAAACGGGAATGATTGCCGAAAAAGCACTTGTAACCAAAAACCAATGGACCGTTTTACCAGATAATATAGATTATGAAACGGCAGCCGTTTTACCTAATGCATTATTAGGATCGGACGCGGCATTACTTTACAGAGGCAACATACAGCCCGCCTATACCGTATTGATAAACGGAGCTACAGGTGTTACAGGAAAAATAGCTGTACAAATGGCTAAACATCGTGGTGCTGCAAAAGTGATTGCGACTGGTCGTAACGAAGAAATTCTTGAACAATTAAAATTAATAGGAGCTGATGAAGTAATTAACCTAAGTAATAATGAAAAAGATATCTCAGTCCAATTAGAACAAATATGCAAATCTACCCCTATTGATATTGTACTGGATTATTTGTGGGGCTCTCCTCTCGAAACAATCATTAAGGTAATAGGTAAAATGCCTCCGCATAAAACTAAAATAATAACTGTTGGTCAAATGGCGGGAGCAAATATTAACCTTCCTTCATCGATATTGCGTAGTACACAAATAGAAATGTTAGGTTCGGGCATTGGCAGCATCTCTCCACAGGAGCTAAACAATTACATGCAAAAGGAATTACCGGAAGCTTTCCACCTGGCAGCCGAAGGCAGACTTACAATAGATTTTGAAATTGTTCAACTAAAAGATATTGAGAAAACATGGGGTGAAAAAGAACCTCCGGGATCCCGCTTTGTAGTCAAAATTTAACACGTATACTCTTAAATCAGCAGTTTAGCGGATTTTTTTACCGTTTACATATTCTCCTTAATAAAATATGTTTTTAGGTTAATTTTAACTATTTTTATACAATAAAATAGTTAAAACCTATGAAAAGAATATTACTACTTGCAGTAATCATACTTTTCCCGCTCCTGTTACACAGCCAGAGCGATAGTCTCTATTTTTCTGATGCCATCAAAATAGACCTTAAAAAGTACAAAAGAGAAAGTGCACTGGCCTACCGCAAAGGTGATTTTGAAAAGGGAAAATTCCTTTTTGATTCACTGGTAGAAAACAGACTTGTGGGTACACGGTTTGACGAATTTGTTTTCAAAAAAGTACGAGGCGGAAAACTAAAGCTAAACAAAATCAAAAAACCAATCGTATTAATAACCTATGCATCATGGTGCATTACCAGCCCCGGAGAAATACCGGCTTTAAATAAACTGGCAAAAAAATACGGTAAAGATGTACAGTTTGTAGTCGTTTTTTGGAACAAAAGGCGCGACATGAAAAAAGTTGCCCGCAAATTTAGTCATAATGTTATTGTATGCTATGCTCATGAAACCTATAAACACGATGAATCGGCTATTGCATCCATCAAGCACACGTTAGGCTTCCCAACCAGTTTTTATCTTGATGACACTAAAAAAATTGTCGATATAAGGCGTTGCGGCATTAAGCTATCCCCTAAAAGAACTACATACAGAAAAGCTTACGCCCTAAACTACAACGCTTACCTTGACGGACTATCAACCATAATAATGGGCAAGGAACTAAAAAAAGAATCTCTTGCAGGAAAATAAAAAAAGGCGCATTAGCGCCTTTTGTGTTAATATCCTTCGGTAGGAATATCTACAACATATTTTTTTCCGTTTTTCACATCGAGTTTCCTGTCTCGCATCCACGGATTGTGCAGTTTAAGTACTTTATAATTTATACCTTGCTCTTTAGCAAAAACAGCCAAATCAGGAATTGAAGAAGTTACCTCTACCTGCCTTACCGGAATTACCGGATACATATCACTTGGCAGTAGCCTGAAGTTATATTTAAGCGGATCACTCATAATCTCTTTAAGTGCCAGTATCCTGAAAACATAACGTGATGTTTCTTCTGTTAGTAACAGGTCATAATAATTATCTGCCTGCTGAAAATCAATCTGTCTGCTCACTCCGGCTACACCTCCGTTATAAGATGCAGCAGCAAGTGTCCATGAACCCAGTCTGGCTTTTGCAGAAACCAAATATCTACAGGCCGCTTCAGTAGATTTTTCAAGATGATAACGCTCATCTACATAATCGTTAATTTCCAAATCATACTCACGCCCTGTGGCCGGCATAAACTGCCACACCCCCCTCGCACCTGCAGGAGAAACCGCATTTACCAGTCCGCTTTCAATAACTGCCAAATATTTAAAATCATCCGGTACACCATATTTTTTCAATATAGGCTCTATTACGGGGAAGGCCCTGTAAGCCCTTTTAATAACCAACTGGGTAGAAGCATGCAGGTTGGCATTAACCATAAGCTCCCTGTCCAGCCTTTCATGAACATCAATAATATTTAAAGGCACAGCTTCACCGGCAAAATCGGCCTGAGCCGGAAAAGGATATACAAACTCAGTAGCAGCTTCCTGCGGTACTGATTTTTCAGTCTTATTATCTGTTGCGGTATGTATTGCCGCCCCTCCCACTACTATCACCGAAGCTATAACTCCGGCTTTCTTCATCCAGTCCATTTTAGTTAGTTTTATATTGTTTTTAATTATTAAGTAAAATTACAAAAATCATTCCTTTTCTCCTTCAATAAGGCGGGGCAGGTTTTCATTAAGCCACTTGTATTTATTTACAATCATAATATGTGTGCCGCCCTTAACGGGAATGAAATTATGAATGTAATGAGCCGGGAAAACCTCATCGGCAGTACCGTGTACATGCACTACCTTTTCATCTATTTCTGTCCTGTTCCATGTTATTACAGTTTCAAACGCCCAATCAAGATATTTCTTATCCCTAAACGACATATATTTTTCATATAAATTAAGTTTTCTGGTAATCATATTATTACCAAAAGAAACTTTAGCCAACCAGTCTACCTTTTGCATAAGTGTAGTAGGAAACACCCTATACGCTCTTGTCATTTTAGCAAAACGCATTCGTCTCGGAAACTGAAGGCTCGACCTAACGCTCGATACAATAATCACCTTCCTTGCATTAATAATCCCAGAGATTTCCTGCACCAGTATTCCGCCAAAAGATACTCCAATAAGAACCGGGTTTTCATGTTTAATATTGGCAGCCACTCTTTTAGCATAATTGGTAAGTGATTCATGTGGTTCGGGCATTATCCACTCTAAATAATACATTTCAAACCTGTCTTCAGGCAGTTTTATGTTTTCAAAAATCTTTGGACTTGCAGCCAGTCCGGGCATAAAATATACAGGAATCTTCTCCATTTATTGAGTTTTAACGCTTAAATAAGCCCTTTTATCAAATTTTATTACGAAATTTGTATAAAATTAAAGTTTTTATCCATTCACCGGAATACACACCGTTTTAATTTATCAATAATTTATGAGGCATAGGCTTTTTCCGAGAAACAAAAGAGGAACTGCAAATCATGGCTGGCTTAAAGCCAACTTCTCTTTTTCTTTTGGCAACTATTATAACCCTGACATGGTTCAGTTTGGTATGTTACGTGTATTAAACGACGACACCATTGCAGGAGGTACCGGGTTCGGCACCCATCCTCATGATAATATGGAAATTATTACTATTCCGCTTGAAGGTGGGCTTACCCATAGGGACAGTATGGGTAATCAGGAAACCGTAAGGTTTGGCGAAGTACAGGTTATGAGTGCAGGTACCGGTATACAGCATAGCGAAATTAATGCCAGTGAGACTGAAGAAGCCAAAACACTGCAATTATGGATTTTTCCCGAAAAAGATAATGTTAGTCCCCGTTACGACCAAAAGGGGTTTGACCTGGAAGCAAGTAAAAATTCATTTGTTACAGTGGTGTCGCCTGAAGATAAAAACGACGGAAATGCACTATGGATTTACCAACAGGCATTTTTGAGCCTTGGCATTTTTGAGGCTGGCACAACTATTACTTATGATTTAAAAATCCCCGAAAACGGAGTATATCTTTTCCTTATAGAAGGAGAGGTTGAAATTAATAATGAAACCATCAGGGAGCGAGATGCCTATGGCATTGTAGAGTTTGAAAATTTTGAAATCAAAACAAACAAGCAGTCCAAGATACTGGTAATCGAGGTTCCCATGAAGTTTAACTAAAAACCATGGAAATTAAAGACAACGAATTCTCAAGACAATTTGAAACAACGGTTGACGACAAAATGATGTCAGTTGAATATTCCAGACAGGAGCGAAAAATTTTCCTGACTAAAATTAACGTGCCTGAAGGAATTGATGAAGATGATGAGATTGTTTCGGATTTTTTAAAAGAAATCTTAGCGATTGCTGAAGAAAAAAGGTTGAGGGTAGTACCTACATATCCAAAAATTGCAGCTTTTTTCAAAAAGAACCCTGGGTACAAGGAAATGCTTCCTCCTGGAATAAGGATCTAAACATCTATTAAATAATATAATGCAAAACTTAAAAGAAAAGAATGCGCTTATTACAGGTGCAGGGAAAGGTATTGGCAAAGCCGTAGCACTTGCACTGGCTGCCGAAGGTGTAAATGTAGCCTTATTGGCTCGTACTAAAACCGATCTGGAACAGGTTGCTAAAGAAATTGAACCTTATGGTGTAAAAACTGTTGTTGTTACTGCTGATATTGCCGATATCGATTCGGTTAACCAAGCGGTAAACACTGTACTGGGCGAATTCAAAACTATAGATATTCTTATCAACAATGCAGGTATAGGTAAGTTTGGAAAGTTCCTTGACCTGACTCCTGAAGATTTTGAGAATATCATTAAAGTGAATCTTTTCGGAATCTATTATACCACAAGAGCAGTACTGCCTGGTATGATTGAACAACAGGGCGGAGATATTATTAACATCTCCTCTACTGCCGGGCTAAAAGGCGCTGCTATAACAAGTGCCTACAGTGCTTCTAAGTTTGCCGTTATGGGACTTACTGAATCCCTTATGCAGGAAGTACGTAAACACAACATTAGGGTAACTGCACTTACTCCAAGTACTGTTGCTACTGATATGGCCATTAACCTGAACCTTACCGATGGTAACCCTGAAAAAGTAATGCAGGCAGAAGATATTGCCGAGTTAATTGTTGCTCAACTTAAGCTAAACC
The DNA here is from genome assembly GCF_036347315.1 of Flavobacterium sp. C4GT6. NCBI lineage: Bacteria > Pseudomonadati > Bacteroidota > Flavobacteriia > Flavobacteriales > Flavobacteriaceae > Flavobacterium > Flavobacterium sp. C4GT6. Next base: position 375,420 of record NZ_JAZGZU010000002.1, on the reverse strand, counting down.
GTAGGGTATTCATCAAGGAAAGTGGAATTTGGTCTACTAATCCTTAACAATATATGGAAAGCCTTTACTGCCCGTTATGCAACGGTTCATCTAAAAGCTTTTATACACAAGGGCAAAGGGAGTTTTTACAATGCTACCTTTGCCTTTCTGTTTTTCTGCACCCAAAGAATTATTTAACAACAGAGCAAGAAGAAGCACACTATAAACACCATAACAACAATCCCGAAGATACAGGTTATCAAAACTTTGTTAGCCCTGCTACCAATGCCGTATTAAGGGATTTTTCTCCTCAACATAACGGACTCGATTTTGGATCGGGTACCGGGTCACCCATAGTTAAGGTTTTACAGGATAACGGATATATCATTGAACAATACGACCTGTTTTTCCATAACAACACTGCATTGCTAAAAAAACAATACGATTATATAACCTGTACCGAAGTAGCCGAACATTTTAAAGAACCGCTCAAAGAGTTTGAACTCCTTAAAAGCCTGCTACTCCCTAACGGAAAACTCTACCTGATGACCGACCTGTTTGATGAGGCTCGGGACTTTGGCAGTTGGTATTACAAAAATGACCATACTCATGTTTTTATGTACCACGCTAATGCCATGGAGTGGATTAGGGAAAAACTGCAGTTCAAAAAGTTAACCATAGAAAAAAGACTCATAATACTAGAGTTATAAGTAATCATTACTTTTGCAGTAAATAACACATAGACACATATGAAATTTGATAAGATAATTGTTTCCGAAAGCGCTTTTAACAGCGAGGACACCAACGCCATATTGAACTCTAACATTGCCGTAATCAACCTGCTTCGTGAAGAAGGTGTTTCTGATGAGGATATACACCCTGACTCCCTTATAAGCTATTACCTCGATTACTATACTTCAAATGTAAACACCGATGGTTTTGCTAAGTTTGTTTACCACTCACAGTGGACTGAAGAGCTTAACGAAGTACTGGAAGAAGGATTTGAAAAAGTAGGTTCGCAGGCACACCTGGATTACTTCAGGATGCAAACCGAAAAAATTGACTCCCTTACCCGTAAGGAGTTTGACGGTTTTATGAATCAGGAGTTTGGTAAAAGCCCTGTGAAACAAAAAATAGACGACGACACTTATTTTGAAATACCCGAAGCACTTGTAGCACTAAATGCGCAGTGGCTAAGAAAACACCCAGACCTGAAAGTACTTTCTATTGAAGATATGTATACAGAACTGGAAAAATTTATTGGTAAAAAAATAGAGCGATAATATAAAAACAGCCCTGCTTACAAGCAGGGCTGTTTTTATTTATATGAATATTGAATTTTATAATTCTCCGGAAATGGAAATGCTTTCCACAGGTTGGTTTACAAACTCCATCCTTACAATTCCGTCCTCATCAATTTTAGTCAGGTTTATTTCGTGTAGGGTATTAACCAGTTCAGGATTCCAAGGTGTTTTAACTTTTACATAGTTCTCGGTAAATCCGTGAATATATCCTTCCTTGTTCTCCCCTTCAAAAAGTACTGTTCTGGTGGTACCAATCTGGCTTTCATAAAACGCTCGACGCTTTTTAACCGAAAGCCCTCTTAGCATTTTGCTTCGTTTGCTTCTTACATTCATTGGTACTACCCCATCCATTTCGGCTGCCGGAGTATTATCCCTTTCGGAATAAGTGAATACGTGCAGATACGAAATATCAAGCTCGTTAAGGAAGTTATAGGTTTCAAGGAAATGTTCGTCGGTCTCACCAGGGAAACCTACAATAACATCAACCCCAATACAGGCATGCGGCATTACTTCCCTAATTTTAGCAACACGCTCAGTATACACATGGCGCAGGTAACGCCTTCTCATCAGTTTAAGAATATCATCACTGCCCGACTGCAACGGTATATGGAAGTGTGGCACAAACGTACGGCTTTGTGATACAAACTCAATCGTTTCGTTTTTAAGCAGATTAGGCTCAATAGACGAAATCCTTAAACGCTCAATTCCCTCTACTTTATCTAATGCCTGTACCAGTTCGTAAAAAGTATGTTCGTGTTTTTTGTTACCAAACTCCCCTTTACCATAGTCACCTATGTTTACACCGGTAAGTACGATTTCCTTAATATTCTGTTGAGATATTTCTTTAGCATTCTTAAGTACGTTTTCAAGAGTATCACTACGTGAAATCCCCCTTGCTAATGGAATAGTACAGTAAGTACACTTATAATCACAACCATCCTGCACCTTTAAAAAGGCACGGGTACGATCGCCTATAGAGTAACTACCCATATAAAAATCGGCTTCCGATATTTCGCAGGAGTGTACCTCACCCATATCATTTTTGGAAAGGTCGTTTATATAATCGGTAATCTTAAACTTCTCTGTTGCACCAAGTACAAGGTCTACACCGTCTACTGCTGCAAGTTCTTCGGGTTTAAGTTGTGCATAACAACCTACTGCTGCCACAAAAGCCTTATCATTCTTCTTTATCGCCTTCTTTACTATCTGTTTGAACTGCTTATCGGCATTTTCGGTAACCGAGCAGGTATTGATAACATATATATCTGCCACATCCTCAAACTCAACACGATCAAATCCTTCATCCTGAAAGTTGCGGGCAATAGTAGATGTCTCTGAAAAATTCAGCTTACATCCTAAAGTATAAAAAGCGACTTTTTTCCTGTTTTCCATTGTATAAGCTCCTTGTAAAGCAGTAACTTTAATTATATTTACCTCTACAAAAAAGAGGTTGCAAATTTACATACAAAAATCGACTTGATGAAATCTATAATAACCTACATATCAATTTGTTGCTTATTTCTCCTTTTTACATCCTGCTCCGGCGACAAAAGCCAAAACCGCGACCATCTTGTTTTTAGGTATAACGAAAATGCTGCAGTAAACTCGCTCGATCCAGCTTTCTCACGCATAAGACCGTCCATTTGGGTTTGTAACCAGATGTTTACAGGACTGGTACAACTGGATGACAGCCTGAACATTAAACCGGACATCGCAAAAAAATGGGAAATATCTCCAGACGGAAAGACCTATACCTTTACCCTGCGAAATGATGTATACTTTCATAAAAGCAACTTGTTTGGCAGTGACAGTACCCGTACCGTAACAGCCGCCGACTTTACCTACAGCCTCAACCGCTTACTAGATGAAAATGTAGCCGCTCCCGGCAGATGGATACTGCAAAACGTAGAGACATTCCATGCCGTTAACGATTCGGTTTTCCAAATACAACTTAATAAAACCTTCCCTGCCTTTTTAGGATTACTTACCATGAAATATGCATCGGTAGTGCCTCATGAGGCTTTCGAAAAACAGGGTTATAATTTCAGGGCAAACCCTATCGGTACAGGGCCTTTTCAGTTTAAAATTTGGGAAGAGAATGTAAAACTGGTACTTCGCAAAAATCCGTTATATTATGAAAAGGACGAACGAGGCAACAGCCTTCCCTACCTTGAAGCTGTAGCCATCACCTTTTTACCTGATAAACAAAGTGGTTTCCTGCAATTTGCACAGGGAAAAATGGATTTTGTATCGGGGCTTGACCCATCCTATAAAGATGAGATACTTACACCAAAGGGACAGCTACAACCCAAATATGCCGACAGGGTAAACATGATTACCGGACCTTACCTTAATACCGAATATATGGGTTTCAGGTTGGACGGACCCGATGCCGCCGTAAAAGATAAAAGAATAAGGCAGGCACTTAATTATGGTTTTGACCGAGCCAAAATGATTATGTATCTTAGAAACGGTATGGGTACCCCTGCCATAAACGGAATAATACCAACCGGACTTGGAGGTTACGGTTGTGAAGGGTATGATTACAACCCTATAAAAGCAAAAGAGCTCGTAGCTTCCTACAAGGCTGATACGGGCGATAATAATCCTAAAATACAAATCAGCACCAGTGCCTCATACCTTGATATAACCGAATATCTGCAACGCGAATGGCAAAAAATAGGGCTAAATGTGGAAGTAGATGTGAATCCGCCATCTACCCTAACACAGGCTATTTCTACCGGAAAAACATCATTTTTTAAAGCCAGCTGGATTGCCGATTATCCGGATGCCGAAAACTACCTTTCCCTGTTTTACAGCAAGAACTTCTCTCCGGGAGGGCCAAACTATACACACTTTAAAAATGAGGAATTCGACAGATTGTACGAGCAAACATTCCTGATTACCGATGATAAGGAACGTCAGGAAATCTACAAACAACTGGATGCACTTGTTATGGAAGAAGCTCCTGTAATAGCATTGTTTTATGACAAGGCTTCCCGTTTTACAGGAAAAGATGTAAGCGGACTGGGCATTAACCCGTTAAACCTGCTTACACTTAAAAGGGTTAAAAAAGCCGAAAAAGAATAAGGCAACCCCCTACATTCTGTAGGAAATTCCCAATTCTTTCCAAATTTGGAATTATGTTGGGATTCCAAATGCGTATATTTGATATACCTAATTGAATGACCGAATGAAGATTCTAATAATAGAAGACGAAGCCAATCTTAGGGACACCATAACCCAATCGCTTGAAAAAGAAAAATACATTGTAGAAACTGCCTACGACTACATTTCCGGAATGGAAAAAATAGGCGGATATGATTACGATTGCATATTGGTAGATATAATGCTCCCTAACGGAAGCGGCCTTAGCCTGGTTAAGGAGCTAAAGGATATGAAACGTCGTGATGCCGTTATAATCATTTCGGCAAAAGATGCTGTTGATGACAAGGTTAAAGGTCTTGATCTTGGTGCCGACGATTATCTTGCAAAACCTTTTCATCTTGCCGAACTACATGCAAGAATCAAATCGGCAGTGAGACGAAAAAGCCATAATGGCAATAACGTCATTGAGTGGAGTAATATTAAAATAGACCCCGAACACCGTGAAGTATTTATAAACGGTAACTCTATCACAGTTAACCGAAAGGAATATGATGTGCTTTACTATTTTATGATAAATCCTAACCGACTTATTAATAAAACAGCACTGGCTGAATCGGTTTGGGGTGATTATACCGATCAGGCCGATAATCTGGATTTTGTGTATTCACAAATAAAAAACCTCCGTAAAAAACTAAAGGACAACAATGCCGAAGCCGATATACAGTCGGTTTACGGGATAGGTTATAAAATGACATAAATGAAACTCCGTTATTATACATTACGCTATCTTATTATAGCTCTACTGGCTGTTATAGCCCTATGGGCCAGCCTTTACTATGTGGTTATACTGGACGAAGTGTATGACAATATTGATGACGGACTCAAGAACTCCAAGATTCTTATTATTAGGGAATCATACGCTAACGACGATATACTAAATATAAGGGAATATGGCATTAACCAGTTTAAGGTAGAACCGTTACCTAAAGGCCCGCTATATGATTTTTCAGATAAGTTCTCTTCTGATTTCGAGTACATGGAGTATGACGATGATGAAGAACCTGTTCGCCTCCTGAAAACCGTATTTAACGACAGGCACGGCAATCCGTATAAGTTAACCATACGTGCCTCTATGGTAGAGGAAGACGAACTACTTGAAGACTTAATGACAGCCCTGATTGCGCTCTATATTATGTTGGTAGTAAGTATCGCGGTACTAAATCATTTTATCCTAAGAAAAGTATGGAAGTCCTTTTATGTAATGTTGGACAGGCTTAAAGGTTTCAAACTGGGATCGGGCGTTAAGTTTGAAGCCCCCAACTCCCCTGTTTCCGAATTTAAAGTACTGGGACAGGAACTGGAAAAGGTACTTCAACAAAACGAAACGGTATACAGCAGTCAGAAACAATTTATAGAAAACGCCTCTCATGAGCTACAAACTCCGCTTGCCATAAGCCTTAACAAACTCGAACTACTGGCAGAAAACAATAACCTGAATGAAGAACAGCTTATTGAAATCTCTAAAATAAACGATACCCTAAACCGACTGGTACGCCTTAATAAATCGTTACTCATGCTCTCTAAAATTGAGAACAGACAGTTTGAGGAAGAGGAAAATATTGACTTTAATACTTTAATAAATGAACTTACCGAAGAGTTTAAAGACTTTGCCGACTATAAGGAAGTAACCATTAACACCGTCAATATTTCCCAACTCAATTTTGCCATGAATAAGGGACTGGCAGTAACACTGGTAAACAACCTGCTTAAAAATGCCATTACACATACCAAATCTGGTGGCAGTCTTGAAATTATTGCCGACAAAAACAGGCTAACATTCCTAAATACCGGAGAAAATCCTCTTGATAAAAACAAAATTTTTGACCGTTTCTTCCGTAGTACATTAAACGAACAGTCCACCGGGCTGGGGCTTGCCATTGTACAGTCTATCGCTTCAAACTACAATCTTAAGGTTGGTTACGAATACAACCAAAAACATATTTTCAGGATTATTTTCCCTTAAAAGTTTAATTTCCCAATTGTTTCCAGATTCGGGTTATAAACTTGTACTATAAAATAAAAACATATAGTTATGGAAACACTTTTGAGACTTTCAACATTATTAATTATTCTTTTCACTGTTACTGCTTTTGGACAGGAACGAAAAATAACCCTTAACGACCTGCCACCTGCAGCAAAAACCTTTATTTCCCAAAACTTCCCCAATCAGGCTCCGTCTTATGTAATAGAAGATAAAGACATAAGGGAAACCGAATATGAAGTGGTAATGACAGGTGGTGTGGAAATGGAATTTGATGCAAAGGGAAACTGCAAGGAAATAGACGGAAACGGCTATGCTTTACCCGATACCGTTTTACCAAAAGTAATTATGGAATATATTCATAAAAATTACAAAGGACATGGAGTTGAAAAAGCCGAGAAAAAACGCTGGGGTTATGAAGTAGAACTTTTAAACGACTTAGAGCTGGAGTTTGACAACAACGGTAAATTTTTAAGACTGGACGACTAAAAACAAATCGGGTATGAGTACCTCGATTATTCTTGATATTCTTTTTACAAAAAAGGCTGCCTGTTAGCAGCCTTTTTTATTTCCTATTATGGAGTTTTCTCCACTCCCACGGGTCAACAGGATCCTTTTGAACCCACAACCCTTTATATTGTATACGAGCCTGATTTTCCAACTTCTTAAATTCCTCGTTATCGGAATATTTATACCTCCAGGCTAAGCCTTCCTTTACCAACAGAGCATTTACATTAATGGTATCATTAACATATACATAACCCAATATACGACCGTACTGATCCTTCCCGCCTTTTGGATCAACAGTAACCGTTTTCCCATAACATAATTTATTAGCAAAATCTTTAGCATTACTGCCAAATGCTTGTTTAGTTTCGGGGCAGTCAATATCTAGCAGGCGAACCTTCACTTTTTTACCGTTATACAATACTTTAAAAGTATCACCATCACTTACACTAACAACCTTGCCTGTAAATTGGGAAAAAGGCGCTTCCTTTTCAGTTTTAGGTTTTGACTCTAAATCTGGTAGGCTGCCGTTTTTTACGAATACAAAATAAAAAAAGAAAGCCAGCAGTAACAGCAGGCTTCCTATACTATATTTTGATTTTTTATTACGTTTATTCAAATCAGTATAATTATTCTTTTCTCCACTTTTTGGTTTCCTCAAAAACATGCTCCAATATCGCAGCATCTTCTGGAGTAAACTCCACATGGCGTCTTGACATTACTATACGAGAAGTTTCAAAAGCCTTTTTAGTGATGTAAGTGGTAAATCCTGACGCACCACCCCATGAAAAACTCGGCACAAAATTACGAGGGAAACCGCTACCAAAAACATTCGCACTCACCCCTACTACCGTACCCGTATTAAACATAGTATTGATTCCGCATTTGCTGTGGTCACCCATCATAAGTCCGCAAAACTGAAGTCCGGTTTTCACAAAACCTTCTTTTTCATAGCTCCACAGTTTTACTTCCTCATAATTATTTTTAAGGTTGGAGTTATTGGTATCGGCACCAATATTACACCATTCCCCAAGAACCGAGTTCCCTAAGAAACCATCATGCCCTTTGTTGGAATAACCAAAAAGTACCGAATTATTAACCTCTCCGCCAATTCTTGAATGAGGTCCAACAGTAGTAGCACCATATACTTTAGTAGCCAGTTTTACCTGTGCCCCTTCGCAAAGCGCAAACGGCCCGCGGATTACAGAGTTCTCCATAATCTCGGCATTCTTACCTATGTATATAGGTCCGGTTGAGGCATTAAGAGTTACAAACTCCAGTTTGGCTCCTTCCTCAATAAATATATTTTCGGCTGCAATAACATTAACGCTCGACGGTATAGACTGAGAAACCCTGTCGGCAGTAAGAAGCTCAAAATCTTCCCTTATGGCTGCATCATTATTTTTAAATATATCCCACGGATTTTCAACACGCAGGCAGTCTTCGGTATATTCAATCGCCTCATAGCTATCAAAATCCACTTCTTCCTGAGTATCTTTAGTGTAAAAGGCAATTATCTCATCACCATAAAATATAGCCTGGTTTTCCTCAAGGCTCTGTACCATTTCGGCAAGTACCTCATTTGGCAGGAATGACGCATTAATCATTATATTCTCCTCCATCTCTACCATAGGATATTTATCCATAAGGTACTCCTCGGTAAGCGTAGTTGTGGTATAGCCCAGGTATTTTTCCCATTTTTCACGTATGGTAAGTATTCCCACACGTATATCGGCCACCGGCCTAGTAAAGGTAAAAGGTAACAGGGCGTTGCGCACCGTTCCGTCAAATAATATATAATTCATTACTGTGGTGTTTAGCATTAAAAAGCAACAGCACGAATTTACATCAAATCTTTTCAATAAAAAAGTTTCTTAACGGGCAGGCAGTAGTAATTGTAATACTTACAAATAAAAAAGCCTTCCGTAAACGGAAGGCTTTTCTGTATGATAGATAAATCCAAAAATTATTTTTTGAATTTAGCGTATTTAGTTTTGAATTTATCAATACGTCCTGCAGTATCGATAAGTTTAGATTTACCAGTGTAGAAAGGGTGTGAAGTTCTTGAGATCTCCATTTTCACTACCGGATATTCAACTCCGTCCACTTCAATTGTTTCTTTTGTATCTGCTGTAGATTTAGTGATAAAAATATCGTCGTTAGACATATCTTTGAATGCTACTAATCTGTAATTCTCTGGGTGAATACCTTTTTTCATCTTTGTAAATTTTGTATTGTTCTGGCTGCAAAACTATTTCGCGGCTTCCCTTCTTTCAGGAAAGGTGTAAACGCCTCACAGCTTTTTAGTTTTTAAATCTTTTCAATTCAGAGCGCAAAAGTACAATTATTTTTTTAAAAACAAATCATTACAATTATTTTTTTTGACTGTAACACTTTTTGTTTTTCGCTACTCATTATAGAGTAATTAGTATATTTGTAGATTAAATAAACCAAATCAAAAAACAACAGCAATGAAAGAAGCAATAAAAAAGAATGGCGTAAACTTCGGTATTATTCTGGGAATACTTTTAATAGCACTAATAACTATTCAATATACAGTTGATATAAATCTTTTTGTTAATCCATGGATTAACATTATTAAAATGATCCTTTTTATTGTTCTTGGGATTATAGCTATAGCAAAAGCAAAAGTTGCATTAAAGGGTTTTATAAGTTTTAAAGAAGCCTTTACAGCATATTTTTTAACTATAGTAATAGGCTCATTAGGCTCTACATTATTTGTTATACTATTATTTAATGTAATTGATCCTTCTGCAAAAACAACTGTAATGGATCTTATTATTGAATCAACAGCAAAAACTCTTCAAAGTTTCGGAAGTAGCACAGAGGATATAAAGAAAATGGTTGACGAAATGGAAAAAGCTGATAGTTTTGGAGTCGCCTCACAACTAAAAGGTCTGGCAATTTCAATACTTGGTTATTCTGTTGTTGGTCTTATATGTGCCGCTGCATTCAAAAAAAATACAACACACGAGCAATAATTAATGAATATATCCATAGTTATACCACTCCTTAATGAAGAGGAGTCCTTACAGGAATTACACCAGTGGATTGTTAACGTTATGACGGCTAACAATTACAGCTATGAGGTCATTTTTATTGACGATGGCAGCACTGATGGTTCCTGGAACAGCATACAACAACTGGCGGAACAAAACCCCAACATAAAAGGTATACGCTTTTTGCGCAATTACGGTAAATCTCAGGCACTGCATGCCGGGTTTGCCAAAGCGCAGGGAGACGTAATTATTACTATGGACGCCGATTTACAGGATAGTCCGGACGAAATACCGGAACTGTATAATATGATTACAGCTAAGGATTACGATTTGGTTTCGGGTTGGAAAAAAAAGCGTTACGATTCGGTAATCGCAAAAAACCTGCCTTCCAAACTGTTTAACTGGGCTGCCAGAAAAACATCGGGGGTAAAACTTAACGATTTCAACTGCGGACTTAAAGCTTACAAAAACGTAGTTGTAAAAAATGTAGAGGTATCGGGCGAAATGCACCGTTATATACCGGTACTGGCAAAAAACGCAGGGTTTGGTAACATAGGCGAAAAAGTAGTAATACACCAGGCTAGAAAATACGGAACATCAAAATTTGGAATGAGCCGCTTTATAAACGGCTTCCTTGACTTGATTACTATTTGGTTCCTCTCCCGCTTTGGTAAAAGACCAATGCACCTTTTCGGTGCCATGGGAGTACTTATGTTTATTATAGGTTTTCTTTCTGCCTTATATATAGGTATAATCAAACTTTATAAGTTATATAACAACGAACCAACCATACTGGTAACCAGTAACCCGTGGTTCTATATAGCGTTAGCCACTATGGTTATAGGTACTCAATTGTTTCTTGCCGGATTTTTAGGTGAGATAATATTGAGGACAAAAAACAACGAAGAACGTTATAAAATAAGCGAAGTTTTATAAAAGGCATATTACACAAATATGTCTTTTTCCAAATAATATAAAATTATGGATATCAAAAAAGAGATACTGGATAAAGTAAATGTTTGGCTATCACCCCTTTTTGACAACCAGACACAGGAAGCTGTAAAAGAAATGATGACATCGTCACCAAAAGAACTGGAAGACAGCTTTTACAAAAATCTTGAGTTTGGAACCGGGGGAATGCGCGGTATTATGGGACCGGGAACTAACCGTATCAATAAATATACTCTGGGCAAGGCAACACAGGGACTTAGTAATTACCTTAAAAAGGTTTTTACAGGTGAAGAAATTAAAGTAGCTATTGCTTACGACTGCCGTAACAACAGTGATACCCTTGCCAAAGTGGTTGCCGATGTTTTCTCGGCTAACGGTATCAAAGTATTTTTATTTACCGACCTCAGACCAACGCCCGAACTTTCTTTTGCCGTAAGACACCTTAGCTGTCATGCAGGTATTGTACTTACAGCCTCACACAACCCACCGGAATACAACGGATACAAGGTATACTGGCAGGATGGCGGACAGCTTGTACCACCACAGGACGGAGAAATCATTAGTATTATTGAAGCTTTAGAGTACGATCAAATAAACTTTAATGCTAACGAAAACCTGATTGAATATATAGATAATGATGTAGACAAGGCTTTCCTTGGAGCTTCATTGAGGGCAGCTACTTTCAATACACCTCAGGAAGCAAAAGATGCGCTTAAAGTGGTTTTCACTCCGCTTCACGGAACATCGGTTAAGCTTATCCCTGATTTGCTTGAGGATGCCGGATACAGTAACGTACATATTGTAAACGAACAGGCTGTACCGGATGGAAATTTCCCAACAGTAAAATCGCCAAATCCTGAAGAACCTGAAGCTCTTTCAATGGCTATTGAACTGGCTAACCAAACCGATGCTGATATTGTTGTAGGTACCGACCCCGACAGTGACCGCCTTGGTGTTGCCGTAAGAAACAGCCAAGGTATTATGACACTGCTTAACGGTAACCAAACCATGATGCTAATGACGCACTTCCTTTTGGAAGAATGGAAAAAGCAGGGCAAACTTACCGGGAACCAGTTTATAGGTTCAACTATAGTGTCTACACCTATGCTTATGGAACTGGCTACTAATTATGGCGTACAATGTAAAGTAGGACTTACCGGATTTAAATGGATTGCCAAAATGATTGTTGATTTCCCTGAGCTACAGTTTGTAGGCGGCGGTGAAGAGAGCTTCGGTTATATGGTGGGCGACTTTGTACGCGATAAAGATGCTGTTACCTCTACCCTTTTATTATGCGAAATAGCAGCACAGGCAAAAGCCAATGCGAGTTCGCTGTATCAGGAGTTGTTAAAACTATACACGAAGTATGGTTTTTATAAAGAGTACCTTATATCACTAACCAAAAAAGGTATGGATGGTGCTCAGGAAATAAAACAGATGATGATTGACCTGCGCGAGAGTCCGTTAAAAGAAATAAACGGTGAGCGTGTGGTTATGGTTGAAGATTATCAGGCTTCTACCGCAAAAAATCTGTTTACAGGTGAAGAAGAAGCACTAACTTTACCAAAATCTAACGTACTGATATATTACCTTGAAGACGGTACAAAAATTTGTGCAAGACCAAGTGGAACAGAGCCTAAAATTAAATTTTACTTCAGTGTAAACGATATGCTAGATAAAGTAGAAAACGCACGTGAGGTGGAAACAATTCTTGATCATAAAATCAGGAATATTATTGAAGAGATGAACTTGATATAAATGGATTATTTTAAAAAAATATTTCGCTTTGCGAAACCCTACAAAAGGTATGCTTACCTAAATATATTTTTCAATGTATGGTATGCTTTATTTAGTGCGCTTTCTTTCGTAGCACTTATACCTATGATGACCGTTCTTTTTGAAAAAGAGGAACAAATTTTTGCCAAACCTGTTTATGAAGGTTTTATGGATACGGGAAGATACCTAAAGGATTATATGGGGTATTACATCAGTACTACTTCTGCTGAACATGGGCAACAGTATGTTCTTTCCATCATGATAGGGCTTATTATTTCCCTGTTCCTGTTAAAAAACCTTTGTAACTATGGCGCTATGTACTTTATTACCTTTTTAAGAAATGGAGTACTTAAAGATATACGAGATGCTATTTACAGCAAAACGATAGCACTACCTATTTCTTTTTTCTCAGAAAAAAGAAAAGGAGATATCATGTCACGTGTATCATCGGATGTACTTGAAATACAACACTCCTTCCTTTCTATACTGGAACTAATAGTACGCGAGCCATTAACCATACTTTTTACAATCATAACAATGTTTGTAATAAGTGTCAAACTAACGCTGTTCGTTTTTATTTTTATTCCGCTTTCAGGATGGCTTATTTCGATAGTAGGTAAATCATTAAAAAAACAGTCAGACAGAGCTCAAAGAGAACAAGGGTTATTTATATCAATACTTGAAGAAACCCTGGGAGGACTAAAAGTTATAAAGGGCTTTAACGCTGAAAAAAACTTTGAAGGAAAATTTGGAGACTCAAACACAAGATTTTTCAATTTATCTAACAAAATACTGAACAGGCAAAATGTAGCTACGCCTTTAAGTGAATTTTTGGGTATAGTAGTTATCGCAGCCCTTTTATGGTTTGGCGGTCATATGGTACTTGTTGAAGGCACACTGGATGCTCCCGATTTTATTTCTTACATGGGACTTGCATATAACATCCTTACTCCGGCAAAGGCCATATCAAGGGCTTCTTATAATGTTAAGAAAGGTAACGCGGCAGCCGAACGTGTTATGGAAATACTGGAACAGGAAAACCCTATTGTTAGCAAACAGGGAGCTATTGAAAAAAATACTTTTGAAAAAGAAATTGCTATAGAAAACATTAACTTTAGGTATGAAGATGAAAATGTACTTAAAGAATTCTCCTTAACCGTACCAAAAGGAAAAACAGTTGCCCTTGTAGGGCAGTCCGGTAGTGGTAAGAGTACCATTGCTAACCTACTTACCCGTTTCTATGATGTACAGGAGGGTAGCGTAAAAATAGACGGTATCGATGTAAAAGATTTCAGCCTTCATTCCCTACGTGGCCTAATGGGACTTGTTACACAGGATAGTATTCTGTTTAACGATACTATACGTAATAATATAATGCTTGGTAAATCCGACGCTACCGAAGAAGATATAATAGATGCTCTTAAAATAGCCAATGCCTACGAATTTGTAAAAGATTTACCAAAAGGCATTGATACAAACATTGGTGATAGTGGTAACAAACTTTCGGGCGGACAGAAACAGCGTTTAAGTATTGCGCGTGCCGTACTTAAAAACCCTCCTATCATGATTCTGGACGAGGCAACATCGGCCCTGGATACCGAAAGTGAAAGACTGGTACAGCAGGCCCTTGAAAACATGATGCAAAACCGCACATCGGTAGTAATTGCTCATAGGCTTTCAACCATCCAAAAAGCAGATAACATCGTCGTTATGAAAAAAGGGCGTATTGTTGAACAGGGCTCTCATGACGAGCTTATGGCTAAAAATGGTACTTATAGAAAACTGGTAGAAATGCAGTCGTTTGAATAGTACTAAAACGATATATAATAATACGTTAAGAAGAGCTGCACTATTGCAGCTCTTCTTATTATGAGATAATTTTACATAAAAATTACTATGCCAAAAAAAGCTATAATTTACGATCTTGACAACACCCTATACCCTGTTCATGCTATAGGAGAAAAACTATTCGGTCCTCTTTTTGATCTTATTATCGAAACAGGAGAACATAATGAGGATATAGAAGCTATAAAAAAGGAAACCATGCGTACTCCTTTCAGGCTCGTAGCAAAAGAATTCGGACTTAGTGAAAAACTTACCACCCAGGCTATAAACCTACAGGAGAATTTAGGTTATGACGAACCTATAGTTCCTTTTGATGATTACCCCGAAATCAAAACCATTGATGCCGAACGATTTTTAGTTACTACAGGTTTTCAAAAAATGCAAAGGGCAAAAATCACCAAAATGGGTATAGAAAATGACTTTAAGGAAATCCATGTAGTTAACCCGGTACTTACTAGTAAAAAAGAGGTTTTTGCCGATATTTTAAAGCGTTATAACTATAAACCGGAAGAAGTACTTGTGGTTGGTGATGATCCAAACTCTGAGATACAGGCCGCAAAAGATCTTGGCATAGATACAGTTTTATACAATAAGTTCGACTGGCATCCGCTGGACTCGGCAACTTATGCCATATCACACTTTAAGGAACTAAAACCTATTTTCCTGAAAGGTTAAAAAACTAATAACAGTATTTTAATCAGTGTAACAGAAACATTCGTAACTTTAAGTTCAAATAATACTTCCCCTATGTATGTTTCTAACGAACAGATAACACTACCGGAAACAGATACCATTGTATGGAAATACCTTGATCTTTCTAAGTTTCTGGATTTATTGCTATGCAAACAGTTGTTTATGTCGCGATCAGATAAGTTTGAAGACCAGTATGAGGGTACGTTTAGCGAACCTACTTACGAGGAGCTTAAAAAGATATCTGAAAACAATCCGGAATTTATGGATTACTACAAAAGCCACCGCAAAAATGTAGTGATAAGCAGTTGGCATATTAACGAATATGAATCGTATGCTATGTGGCAAATTTTCACCCAAAACAGTGAAGGCTTAGCCATACAGTCTACTGTAAAAAGATTACAGGAAGCCCTAATCCCCGAAGGGCGTTATGAACAGCACATTGGAGAAGTAAAATACATCGACTACAAAAAGGAGCATATTCCGTTTGATAATAACTTTTTCCCTTTTCTTTTTAAAAGAAAAAGCTTTCAGTATGAAAAAGAGGTAAGGATAATATCAAACCTAGCAAAACACAATCTTAATATTAATGAAGGGGTAAAAATCAATATCGATATCAATAAGCTTATTGAAAAAATATACATCCACCCAAAATCAGAAAACTGGTATAAAAACCTTGTTTTCCAGCTAATGGAACAATTAGGCTTTAATTTCCAAGTCGAAAAATCTGACCTGGAAAGCGATATCCTTATTTAGTTTACAGGCTCGTATGATTCTACTACCCACTCGTTTGCAATCAGGTTACAAAACTGGTAATGTACCATATCGTTTTTATCAAAAGCGCCGTTTTTATTGATATCCTCAATAGTACGGAAGTATATTCTGTTTTGAACCTCAACAATATTCCAGTCAATAAGCTCCTCCATATCTTTTGAGAGCTTTGTAAAGTTGGCTCCGCTTATATCACTAATATATAGTGACCTGATATCGTTTGCATCAATCTTGCCATCCTGATTGGTATCACTATCAACCAACGTGTAAACCAGTAATTGTTTTTTGGTCCTTTCGGCAATGGTGTTAAGATAGGTTGCTGTTTGTATCTGTACCTGCTTATCGGTTAGTGGATTTAGTGCTGTAGAATCTATATGCTGAAACTTCAGGTTTTCAAAATAACCTGTAAGCTCAAAACGGTTGTAGTTGGAAATAGCATAACTCACGTTATCATTCATCCTGCTGCCATAGGTTTTGTAGGCACTCTTATCATAAATACGCATATCTCCCACCGGATGTATAAGGTATTTTGTCCCTTCCATATGAACCGGCAAATCGGCAACCTTAATTTGGGAAGAATCTTTCTTTTCCGGCTTTTTCACCTCTGCAGGTTCCATGTATTTCACTTTTGGCTTCTCTTCTTCCTGTTTACAGCTATAAGCCGCAATAAGAGTTGAAAGAGCCAATATAACAGTTACAGCTTTTTTCATTCGTCACAACATATTAGGTACCCAGTATTGAATACTCTATCAAAAATAAAGAAAATGTTTCAAAAAATTAAATTCTCGCAGTAAGCTTAATGCTAAATACACGAGATGTTAAATAATTAGGGATACCATACTGGCTTTTTGTATACACATCCCTTACCCATGTATTGGTAATGGCATTTTGGTTATTAAAAAGGTTAAATATTTCAAGACCTAATGACAACTCCTGAAACACCGATAGCCAGTGTCCGTCTTCAAACTTCTCACTACCATCTGTAAACACATAAGCAAAACCTGCATCTGCACGGCGGTAATCGTTAAGTCGTGACTGATACACATAAGAATCAGCATACGATGGCGAACCACCCGGCAATCCTGTATTATAAACAAGGTTAAGATACATTTTAAGATTCGGGATTGTAGGTACATAATCCTGAAAAAGAATACCAAATTTAAGGCGCTGATCTGTAGGACGGGCAATATACCCCCTATCGTTAATATTCTCCTCGGTTCTCATATAACCAAAACTTAACCATGATTCAGTTCCCGGTACAAGTTCACCGTTAAGCCTCATATCGAGTCCGTAAGCATAAGCCACAGCATCATTATTTGCACGATAACGAATCCTTACGTTTTCAATAGTATACGTATTTACATCGTCAAGTTTTTTATAATACGCTTCAGATACCAATTTGAACTTCTTACCCTTATCCGTTTTAAAACTATAATCGTTGCCTACCACAAAATGTATGGAACGCTGTGCTTTCACATCAGGGTTTACAGCACCATCACTCCCTCTAAGCTCCCTGTAAAACGGCGGCTGATAATAAAAACCTCCTGAAACACGGAAAAGCATATCCATTTCCCAGTTTGGTTTTAAAGTAAATTGTGCACGCGGACTAATTACTATCTGGCTATCGCCGTCTTCGCCATCTCTTTGGGTAACCTGCCACTGATGTGCCCTTACACCGGCATTCATCCATATTTCACTTTCTCCTATTTTAGCTCTTCTGCTCCACTGTGCATAACCCGAAATCCTGTTGATTTGAGTAAAGTTTAGCGCCCTCACACTGTTATAAGGCACAAGTGGACCTGTATATGGATTATATGGCTGATCGTTTACGGGCAGGTCTATTACCGGTGGATTAAGTGAGAATCCTGCCGAATCGATAACTTCCCATTCTAACAAACGGTCGCGTATATCTTCTCGGGTATATTTAACACCCCATTCTATTTTGTTCTTTTTAATATTGTGATACCCTTTTACCTCAAGGTTAGCAATTAGTGCATCAAGATTATTACGGGCGTGGTTTAACTGAGAACCTACAGCCCTGGCAAAACGCACATCACCAAAAGTTTCCGATCCAATATTGGTATCTACCTCACCAAGGGCATACTGAGCCAAAATATCAAAATGTTCCTGCTCCTGTGTATGGTAAAGAGAACCTATAACCTTAAGCGTAAAATCGTCAGATACTTTGTAAGTTGACTTTATTGCTCCAAAGTAAGTTTTGTATTCATCTTTTTCCTGTCCGTCATAAAAAATCTGAAGTGCAATAGGCTCATCAATAGTACCAAAGTTAGTTTGCCTGTATAGTGGCTGATAATGGTATTTATTTTCAGAAATATTACCAAGAAAACTTATCTCCCATTTTTCATTAGGTTTAAAGTTTACCATAGTCTGTACATCAGCAAAAGTTGGCTTATAGTTTGTCTCTGTTTGCTGACTGTTAACTAAAAGGCTGTTATCCCTGTAACGTCCGCCTATAATACCACTCCATTTTTTATTTTTGGAAGCACTTTCTAATGTAAGGCTACCGCCAAGGAAACTGGCCTCAAGCTGAGCACCGAATTCTTCCGGTCTTCTGTAAGAGATATCCAGCACCGAAGATAATTTATCACCATATTTTGCCTGAAAGCCACCAGCCGAAAAACTCAGGTCTTCCACCATACTGGAGTTTGTAAAACTCAATCCTTCCTGCTGTCCTGAACGGATTAGGAACGGACGGTATATCTCTATATCCTCCACATATACCAGGTTTTCGTCGTAGTTACCACCCCTTACAGCATATTGCGTACTAAGCTCGTTATTGGAATTACCACTCACAATTTTGATAAACTCCTCAACTCCTCCTGAAGCCGAAGGTAATTTTCGGATGGTTGCCGGAGATACTTTTATAATCCCCTCAATCCTGTCTTCTTCAGTGTTTTTATCAATAACTACATTATCCAGTTCAGTATGTCCTGTAAGCAGTATAAAATTCATTTCGGCAGTATCATTTTCTGACATTTCCAAATCAAGCGATGATAGCTTAAAGCTGGTATGTTCAAACCAAACAACAACTTCCCTGTCAATCGGAATTGAAATTTTATAAACACCGTTAGCATCAGATACTGTTCTTACCGTACCTTCAATATCGGCATAGTAAACATTAACTCCTTCAATAGGCTGCCTGTTTTCGTCTAAGAGAATTCCGTATAGTATAGGCTTTTGTTGGGCAAAAGCCACAGCACTGAGCATAAAAAGCATCAGTGTAAATAACTTATTTATCTTTTTCAACAGATGTTGTTTTTTGTGTTCTGAAAAAATGCGTTTCAAAGGTAGTAGAATTTCCTACATTATCTGTAACCGTAACTTTCAAATCGTTACGCCCTTCGTCTACAATTCCGTCGCTAAAATTATGAAATATTATTCGGGTCTTGTAATCATAATGCATTAATATCCACTTACCGTTTAGCCATGCATCAAATGTAGCAATACCTGCAAGGTCATCACTAATCTTAAGGCTAAACCTATCCTTGTTGCTTAACCATTTCCCTTCGGCAAAGCTTGCACTGTAAATTTTAGGAGCCGTATCATCCTGCGCCAGTTTAAACTGCCCCAGGTACCTTACCTTAGCCGTAAGCCTGCCATTCTCCATGTAACTGTTATTATACAACAGTCTTTTTCCATCTACCCCTGCTATAAATGTTTTTTGCAGTACCTCCGGAGACAAATGGCTAACGTCAAACGAAACTATTATATTGCCATGCACAGGCACCGAATCATCATGCAGGTACAAAATGGAATCTTTCACATCAAAATCCATGTAAAAATCTTCATACAATGCATGTGCCGGTATAAATACCGAAACACCATCTTTCGTATAACTGTTATCATTTGCAGCCTTAACAAAATAAGGCGTAACTTTTTTAGGTTGGGTTATAGTAGCCGGTTTGTCGCTATACTCTATACTTCCGTTTACTATACGTTTGTTTCCGTGAAAATCAGAAACCTCTATGCGGTAGTTTATTGTTTCATCTTCCTTAATGTCAATTTTACCATTAGTAGCATTATCTCTAATCACTCCAAGTGTATAAGGTGTATTGATAAACAATTTCTGGTAGCGTTGCTTAGTAGCGTTGTACTTTTGATAATCTATAAAATTATTAATATACCTGCTCTCATCAAAAGCAAACTGATCGAAAACAACCTTAAACTCACGGTTACCGTTTATAAAGGTTTCTATTTTAAACACTCCGTTATTACCCAGGCTCCCCGTACTTTTATCGGTAGCATTTATAGAGAACCCCATCGCACCACGTGCATAAATTTTATCTGCCAGATAAGTCCCGTCCTTTAAAAGTTTAAGATTTAGTGCAACAGGCTTTTCCGATTCGTTCACCACTGCCTTATCTCCTAAAGCATAAGCCATAACACCATAAACCGTAGGCTTTTGCCCATCCTTCATTATTTTATTCAGACCGAAAAATAACGGATTTATGATTTCCTCTGTTTTGGTATCCCTGTACTCAAAATGCAGGTGAGGTCCACCCGATCCGCCCGTGTTACCCGAAAGAGCAACCAGCTCACCTTTTGTAACAGGTAGCTCACCCGGCTTAGGGAATAGTTCTATATCAAAGCTTTTCTTTTCATACTGCTTTTCTCTAACATACGCTTCAATTTCAGGAGCATATTTACTAAGATGCCCGTAAAGCGTGGTATATCCGTTGGGATGATCTATATACAAAGCCGTACCATATCCGTAACTGGATACTTTTATGCGCGATACATAACCATCGGCAGCGGCATAAACAGGCAACCCTTCCCTTTGTTCTGTACGGTAATCTATACCGGCATGAAAGTGGTTACGCCTTAACTCTCCAAAAGTCCCCGAAGGGTGCAACGGTAAATCCATTGGGGAACGGAAATAATTTTCCGGATAATTTTCCTGGGCAAACAGCGCTGTAGTTGAAAGTAGTAGTAAAAAGAAAATTCTCATAAGGCTAAAATATAAAAAAAGCGTCTTAAAAAAAGCCTAACGCCCCGTGTTTGTTATAACTGTTTACATAGCAAATTATTACATATAATCTTAACACAATTCAACATTTTTTATAACAAACTATTGTTTCTAATTAAAGTAATATTAACTTTGTAGAATAATGTAATGAAAATTGACTGTAATGAACGGACTATCCGAAATAGTTGATTCTCTTGAAAATAAGCTAAATAAGCTGATCCAAAAACAGGCAGCGCTTGAGCAGCAAAATCAGGAGTTAAGGGACAAAATAGCCCAATCGGCTTCGGTAATCCACAGTCAGGCTGAACAGATTGCCTCATTGGAAAAACACATTGAGACCTTAAAAACAGCTAATTCATTACTGGGCAGTGACGATAACAAACGAGAAACAAAACTCAAAATAAATTCATTGATCCGCGAGATTGATTATTGCATAGCTCAACTTTCTGACTAGCATGAAATGGATGATAAACTTAAAATAAAGATATCAATTGCCGATAGGGTGTACCCGTTAACAGTTACACCATCGCAGGAAGAGGGACTGAGAAGCGCCTCTAAAAAAATTGATGCCATGATCAAGCAGTTTGAAGAGAGTTATGCCGTGAGAGATAAGCAGGATGTACTGGCAATGTGCGCATTACAATTTGCCGCACAAATAGAACAAAAGCAGATAGACAAGTTTACCGATGTCAAAGATGCTTTTGAAAAACTCCAGTTAATGGATGAAAAATTGGGAAAATTTCTCGATGATAAATAAAATACGTTCTTAAAAATACGTCAAAAATACTGCCTACATTAGCACATATTTGATAAACTCAACACTAACAAATTAAAATGGGTGAATCATCGTTACTAAAGCAAGCTGCCCCGAGCAGATCCTTGAACAGCGAGTTAGCTCAAAACTTGTCATTTACGAGTTTATACAATCTTCCTGATGTAGGCTTTTTTTATATATATATCTTACATAAAAACAAACTATGGACTCGACACTATTTATAATTATTGGCAGTTTCGCCGGGTTAGGGATCGGATTCGGGATCGCAAAGATTCTTGAGAAGAAAAACGTATCTACCCTAATCAAGAATGCGAAGAAGGAGGCGGCATCGATATTGAAGGATGCCAAGACAGATGCCGAAGCCATTAAAAAGGATAAATTACTTCAGGCTAAGGAAAAATTCCTTGAGCTTAAAGCTGAACATGAACAGGTAATACTTGGCAAAGACAAAAAAATTGCCGAGGCAGAAAAAAGAACACGTGATAAAGAATCTCAGGTTTCAAACGAGCTTGCTAAAAACAAAAAGCTTAATGACGAACTTGACAAAAAGGTTACAGATTACGACAACCGTATAGATTTCCTAGACAAGAAACAACAGGAAATAGATAAGCTACATAAAAGCCAGGTAGAGCAACTTGAGGTGATCTCAGGCCTATCTGCTGAGGAAGCTAAAAACCAACTTGTGGAAAGCCTAAAAGCTGAAGCCAAAACTACTGCTATGTCCCACATTCAGGACACTATTGAGGAGGCTAAACTTACAGCACATCAGGAAGCTAAAAAGATTATCATCAACACTATTCAGCGTGTAGGTACCGAAGAGGCAGTGGAAAACTGTGTATCTGTATTCAACATTGAGTCTGACGATGTGAAAGGTAGAATCATTGGTCGTGAGGGTAGAAATATCCGTGCGCTTGAAGCTGCTACCGGGGTTGAAATTATTGTAGACGATACGCCAGAGGCTATCATCCTTTCATGCTTTGACCCTGTTAGAAGGGAAGTTGCTCGTTTAGCACTACATAAACTGGTTACAGACGGTAGGATTCACCCTGCACGTATTGAAGAGGTTGTGTCTAAAACAGCTAAACAGATTGAAGACGAAATTATTGAAGTAGGTAAACGTACTGTTATCGATCTTGGTATTCACGGGTTACACCCAGAGCTTATCAAAATTGTTGGTAGAATGAAGTATCGTTCTTCTTACGGACAAAACTTATTACAACACTCGCGTGAGGTGGCAAAACTTTGTGGTCTTATGGCTGCAGAACTTGGCCTTAACGTTAAGCTTGCAAAAAGAGCAGGTTTACTTCACGATATAGGTAAAGTACCGGATACAGAAAGTGATCTTCCGCACGCATTACTTGGTATGCAGTGGGCAGAGAAGTATGGTGAGAAAGAAGAGGTTTGCAACGCTATTGGTGCTCACCACGACGAAATCGAAATGAAATCGTTACTTTCACCTATCGTACAGGTTTGTGATGCAATCTCTGGTGCAAGACCGGGTGCAAGAAGACAGGTTCTTGACTCATACATTCAGCGTCTTAAAGACCTTGAGGATATCGCTTATGGATTTGGTGGTGTCAAGAGTGCTTACGCTATACAGGCAGGTAGAGAGCTTCGCGTAATTGTAGAAAGTGAAAAAGTAAGCGATGAAATGGCTGCTAACCTATCTTTTGAGATTTCACACAAAATCCAAACAGAAATGACTTACCCGGGTCAGGTAAAAATTACGGTTATCCGTGAAACAAGAGCGGTTAACATCGCTAAATAATTTACCCGAACCATATAAATAAACAACAAAAAAGCTGCCTTTCGGCAGCTTTTTCTTTTTTAAATAAAACAAACAATAAACACCATCATTTCCAGCCGCCTCCCAGTGCACGGTACAAATCGGTCACTGCATTAAGCTGGTCTCTCTTCAGGGTTGCAAGATCAAGCTCACTTTGAAGCACATTACTTTGTGCGGTAATCACTTCTAAATAAGTAGCCATCCCTCTATTAAATAGTTTATCAGCATTCGTAGTTGCTTTTTGCAGGCTTTCCACACGTTGTTGTGCAAAATCCTGTTCATCTTTAAGCTTTTCAATCTGTACCAACGCATCAGAAACTTCGCCCACTGCAACAAGTACACCCTGCCTAAAGGACAGAACTGCTTTTTCGCGTTCTATTTTTGCTACTTCATATTCAGTCCTCAGCCTTCTGCTGTTAAGTAATGGCTGGACTAATCCACCCGCTACCATACCGAACAGTGACGACGGCATATTAAACCAATTATCAGATTTGAATGAGTTTAATCCGCCTGTAGCTGTTATATTAATAGCCGGATACATTTGGGCTTTGGTTACTCCTACCCTTGCATTGGCAGCTGCAAGATCGTACTCAAACATTCTCACATCAGGCCTTCTGCTTACAATAGCAGCAGGAAGTCCCGTACTTATATTTTCATAAACAGGCTCCAGGTCTAAAGAAGTTATTCTAGCTATCTCTCCCGGAAGTTCGCCTGTAAGTATACTCAATGCATTTTCCTGAATAGCTATCTGTTTTTCAAGCATAGGCACAATTCTGGCAGCAGTCAGTTTTTGTGCATTGGCCTGCTCTACAGCAAGTGATGTTACCTGACCCGCATCAAACTGCATGCTAACCATACGTAACGTATTCTCACTTAATTCAAGATTCTTTTTAGCAACACTTAACTGCGCATCCAGCATTAGCAGGTTATAATAACCTTTTGCTACACCTGTAACCAGTTCGGTTTGCACCGCTTTTTTAGCTTCTTCAGTTTTCAGGTATTGCGCCAGTGCTTCTTTTTTCCTGCTATTAATTTTTCTCCAGATGTCTGCCTCCCACGAAAGGTTTATCCCTGCGTTATAATCTTCAACATGACTGGTACCCAAAAAGTTTTTGGCACTAAGCCCGTTTAAACTGTTTTCAGACGGAATTGTGGTATTGGCATTCACATACAGGTTAGCCTGAGGTACATTACCCCATTTGGCCTGTTTTAGCATCTGATGTGAGGCTTCAATATTTTTAATGGCAATCTGTAAATCATAATTCCCAGATATAGCTTCACCTATTAGATCCTGTAGTGCAGCATCCGGGAAAAATGTTTTCCATTCAACATCGGCAATCGTTAAGGTATCTGCAGTTACAACAGCGTTCCTGTAAGCTTCGGGCAACTCGGGCTGCACCTCCACATCTTTAGAAACCTTACACCCCGTAAGTACCAAAAAGGCCGTGAATACTATATATATATTTAAATTTTTCATTGTTATCGATTAGAACGGCTCTCCTTTCGGAGAGCCTTAAAAATTTAATTCATCAGTTCAAGCTCGGCTGTTGCCGGATGCTCATGTTTAACCGGTTTAAGGTGTGGTTTACCTGATATTTTTTCCTGTAGGTACTGGAACACTATAAAGAGAACAGGAATGATAAACAGACCCAGTATTACTCCCGAAAGCATACCTCCGGCAGCACCAATACTGATAGAGTGGTTACCCTGTGCAGATGGTCCTACGGCAAACATCATAGGTATAAGCCCTACAATAAATGCAAATGAGGTCATGATAATAGGCCTTAACCTTAGTTTAGCCGCCTCTATTGAAGCCGACAGTAATGATTTCCCTGCCCTTCTTCGCTGTACGGCAAACTCAACAATAAGGATGGCATTTTTAGCCAAAAGACCTATAAGCATTACCAGTGCTACCTGTACATAAATGTTATTTGAAATCCCTGTAAGACCTATCGCTGCAAATACTCCGAATATACCTGTAGGAATAGAAAGTATAACCGCTAACGGAAGGATGTAACTTTCATACTGTGCTGCAAGCAGGAAGTAAATGAACAGTAAACTCAGTAGGAATATTACTGTTGACTGTCCTCCTGATATAATTTCCTCTCTTGTCATACCCGAGAACTCGTATGAATATCCCTGTGGCAGGTATTGTGCAGCTACTTCTTCCACAGCTTTAATGGCATCACCCGAACTTACGCCCGGTGCAGGTATGGCATTTACACCAATAGAGTTAAACAGGTTATATCTTGAAGCATTTTCAGGGCCATAAACCCTTTCCAGTTTTACAAGTGTATTAACCGGAACCATTTCGCCGTTTTTATTTTTCACAAACACGGCATCAAGTGACTGTGCTGTAGCACGGCTATCCTTATCTGCCTGAACCATTACACGGTAGTATTTACCAAATCGGTTAAAGTCAGACACTTGCGCACTACCATAATAAGCCTGTACGGTTTGCAGTAAGTCCTTAACACTTACACCAAGCTGTTCGGCCTTAACATCATCCACTTCCATTTCATATTGCGGATAATCGGCCCTAAATGGTGTAAAGGCTACAGCAATTTCAGGACGCTTCATAAGCTCACCAATAAACTGGTTACCTACTTGGCTAAACTTATCCAGTTTGCCTCCGCTACGATCCTGAAGCACGAAATCAAGTCCGTCAATATTACTGAATCCCGGTACGGTTGGGAAAGTAAACACAAAGAAGTTAGCCCCTTTTATAGCAGAAAGTTTCCCTCTTACCTCATTCATAATATCATTAATATCACTAACCGCTCCCCTTTCTTTTAAAGGCTTAAGGTTAAGAAACAGCACACCAAACGATGGGCTTGATGACTGCGTAAGCATATTAAAGCCCGAAAGGCCGTCGATTTCCCTGTTGGCTTCCACAGTACGGATTATGCTCTCTGACTCTTCAAGTGTTTTAACTGTACGTTCCAGGGATGTACCTGCCGGCATGGATACCGATACCGCTATAAATCCCTGATCTTCTGACGGGATAAATCCTGAAGGTGTAGTATTCACCATCCATACGGTAGCCAGTATCACAACTCCAAGTCCGCCAAGGCTTAACCATTTGTGACGCACAAGAAAACGTAAACTGCCTAAGTAACGATTTGTCACTTTTTCAAAACCATTATTAAATCCGGTAAAGAAGCGTTGCTTAAAGCTGGTTTTCTCCTGTCCGTTTTGATGATGACTGTGGTTATCCTTTAGGAAAAGTGCCGCCAGTGCCGGGCTAAGTGTTAGTGCATTAACCGCCGAAATCACAATTGCGATAGCCAATGTAAATGCAAACTGCCTGTAGAATACCCCGGTAGAGCCTTCCATAAAACCAACCGGAAGGAACACTGCCGACATTACCAGTGTAATCGAAATAATAGCACCTGTAATTTCACTCATGGCAGATGTGGTCGCCCTTTTAGGGTCCATACCATTTTCCATCTTAGAGTGTACAGCCTCGACGACCACAATGGCGTCATCCACCACAATACCAATCGCCAGAACCAGTGCAAACAACGTTAGCAAATTTATGGAGAACCCAAACAGGTTCATAAAGAAGAAGGTACCCATAATTGCTACCGGTACGGCAATTGCCGGAATTAATGTAGACCTGAAATCCTGAAGGAAAATGTACACCACTATAAACACCAGTAAGAACGCTTCAATAAGGGTAGATTTTACCTGAGCTATAGAAGCATCAAGCATTACTTTGGTATTATAAATACCTACCCTTTTTATACCTTTAGGGAAGCTTTTTTCGGCTTTAACCAAAAGGTCATTAATCGCTATCTGAATATCATTAGCATTAGACCCCGGCAACTGGATAACCATAATGTTAGTACCCGGCTTACCGTTAATCCTTGTAAAGTTACCATAGGTATAAGACCCGAACTCTACCTTAGCCACATCTTTTAATCGAAGTATGGACCCGTCAGGATTAGTACGAATTATTATATTCTGATAATCTTCCGGCTTGTTAAGCTTTCCTTTGTATTTAATAACATATTCAAACGATTCGGCACTGTTTTCACCAAATTTACCCGGAGCGGCCTCAAGATTTTTATCCTGAATTGCAGCCATTACCTCCTGTGGAGTAATGTTATAAGATGTCATTTGGGACGGATTAAGCCATACCCTCATCGAATAATCTTTATTACCACCAAAAATTGCTGCCTGACCTACACCCGGTATCCTTTTTATCTCAGGGATAATATTAATTTGGGCATAGTTGGTAAGAAAGGTCTGGTCGTATGTTTTTTCGTCTTCAGAGTATAGTGCAGCCACCATAATAAGGCTATTTTGCTGCTTGGCTGTGGTAACCCCTGCCTGTATAACCTCGGCAGGTAACTGGCTGGTAGCCTGAGCCACCCTGTTTTGTACGTTTACAGCAGCCTGATCGGGGTCTGTACCCAGTTTAAAGTATACTGTAATTACAAGTGAACCATCGTTACTGGCTGTAGAGCTCATGTAAATCATATTCTCCACACCATTAATAGACTCTTCCAGTGACGGAGCAACCGAACGAAGTACCGTTTCGGCATTTGCCCCTGGGTACAGCGCCGTAACCTGAACCGCCGGTGGCGCAATGTCAGGAAATTGCTGTAATGGTAATTTAAAGAGTCCCAATACCCCTACAATTACCAATAGGATGGATATGACCGTAGCCAAAACCGGCCGGTCTATAAATTTTTTAAACATTATGTTCTAAAATTAAATTGTTGGTTATAAATTATTTAGAAGCTACTTCGGTTTCTGCTTTTTGCGGAGTCACAACGGCACCCTCCTGAAGGTTTTCAAAGCCTTTATACACAATTCTGTCGCCAGACTGAAGTCCCTCACTTACCAAGTAATAGGTACCGCTTTTACCTAATATCGTAATAGGTTTTTTAGCCACTTTGTTGTCTTTGTCTACAGTGAACACAAATATTCTGTCCTGTACCTCAACAGTAGTAGCTTGTGGTATAAGTATAACATCACTATGATCCATACCTAAACGTATCCTACCCGTATTACCCGAGCGAAGTAAACCTTTTGCATTTGCGAAACTGGCTCTTAACGTGATAGCACCTGTTGTGTTGTCAAACTGACCGTCTACCATGTCAATTTTACCCTGTGTTTCATAAACCGTATTATTAGCTAAAACCAATGATACTGGAGGAAGGTTTTTAATCTTCTCATTAAGGGTATTCCCTTCATACCTGTTTCTAAAGCTCAGGAACTCTGATTCTCCAAGTGAAAAATAAGCGTGAACCACAGCAATATCAGACAGGGTTGTTAACGGTTGTGGATCGGCTGCCGAAACAAGACTCCCCTGTTTTTTGGGTAATCTGGTAATATAACCGTCTACCGGAGCAGTAATAAGCGTATAACCTAAGTTTATTTGTGCTGATGCTACTGCCGCTTCGGCCTGTTTTTTATTAGCCTCAGCCATTTTAAGCGAAGCTTTGGCTGTTTTTAACTGATAGTCAGAAACTACTTTTTCGTTTACAAGAGGTGTAAGCTTCTCTACCTCAAGCTGTGCATTTAAAAGGGCAGCATCAGCAGCGTTTAAGTTACCCACAGCACTATTAAGCTGTTCCCTATAACGGTGGTCGTCTATTTTAAAAATAGGCTGTCCGGCCTTAACAAAAGCGCCTTCATCTACATAAAGTTTCTCCAGGTATCCATCTACCTGCGGACGTATCTCAACATTTACGCGCCCTTCAACTTTTACCGGATATTCCTGATATGTAGTGGCTTGTCCTTTGCTTACAGCTAAAACAGGTACCGCAATCTCCTGTGCTGCAGGAGCCGTGGCAGTTTTGCCTGAGCAGCCGTATAAAAATAAAGCTGCTGCAAGAACTAAGAGTAATGAAATTCTTTTCATAATAGCATTAAATTATTTAATGGTGTTAAATTGTTAGATAAAAAAATTGATGATTGAACGAATGATTACTGTTTGTCTACATTAGTTAAATTATTTAATGGTGTTAAGTAAATGATTAAAAAAAGTGTAAGGCTTATTGTTTTTACGGTTTTAAACTATTTAACAGTGTTAAGTTACTGGTCAAAAAAAAGGATTACTCCTCTTCTATATAACGTATTATACCAGTAATGGCATCTTTAAGAATTTGCTTATTAATGTCATCTGAAAGTCCATTACCCACAATATTAATGGATATTAATCCATGAATAACAGAGAAAAAAGTAAAATATTTTTGCTTTATAACATGAGGATCAGGTTTTTCAACCTTCATCAGTTTTGCAATACAACCACTTATTAACTGATAAGGCGTATCTGACTCGCTAGTTCGCTGGGCACAACAGGTCATCTCTACCCCATACATCAGCTGATACATTTCTTTGTTCTTAAGAGCAAAATTCCAGTAGGCCAACCACATGCCTTCTAACTGACTCGCAGGCTCATCTGAATCTGCTTTAGCAGCCTCTAAATCCTTAATCAATATAGTAAAGCCCTTACAGGTTAACTCCTGCAGTATAGCTTCTTTATTTGCAAAGTACTCATAAATAATGGGCGCAGTATACTCAATTTTGTCAGCAATTTTTCGCATACTTAGCCCCTGCCACCCTTCATCTTTCACAATCTCTCTGGCAGCTGTAAGTATATTAGCACGGGTCTCCTCCTTCTGTCTCAATATGCGTTCTTTGCTCCCCATTTTTAAAGCTTTTAAATTACTTAACAGTGTTAAGCAAAAGTATGACGATTATAAATTATAGCAATACTTTTGATTATTGTTTTTTCTTATAGTTGTAATAAACAAAATTGATTTATGGCTTAAATAAAGATTTTATCTAAGTCTTCCCTACAAATTGGTTTTAAAAAATAGTCTTTAACGACCCCTGTAAATTCCCTTGCCTTATTAATATCGACCTCATTATTGGATGAACTTATCATATAAATGGCTGTTGGTAACTTGTCAAAGTTATCTTTAACCTTAATATATTCTTCCAAAAACTGCCATCCGTTCATAATAGGCATATTAACGTCCAGTAATATTAAATCAGGTAAATCGTTAACATCGGTACGGGAGCTCATAAAATCTATGGCGTCCTGTCCGTTTTGAAAAAAAGAAGACTTAACATCAATCTTATTCTGCTTAAGAAGGTTCTTGAGCAAAAAATGATAAATTTTATCGTCATCTATAACATATAAACTCCTAATCTTCATCTTTAAAATAAATTTTAAACGTAGTTCCTTTATTCACTTCACTGTAAACCTCTACGCTTCCGCCCATGGCTTCTATCTGGTTTTTTGTAATAAACAGTCCAATACCCCTAGAGTTTTGGTTTTTATGAAATGTTTTATACATACCAAATAAAGAATTTTTGTGTTTTTTAAGATCAATACCCAAACCGTTATCGGTAATGGAAAGTACTTTTTTACCGTCTTTTATCTCAAAGTCATACATAATAATAGGAGACCTTTCGGGACTCGAATATTTTATGGCATTTGTGGTAAAATTAAGCAATATACTTTCGAGATACGCCGGATTATATGTTACCATTACATCCAGTGGGATATTAACCTCAACATTTACACCATGTTTTTTTATTTCGTTATGTAATATGTTCAAAATGTTCTTTAGGTAATGACGCAGGTTTAATCTTTCCTTTACGTTTTTTACCTCAAATTGTATTTCTACAAGTTCTTTTAAGTGCCCTATGGTAACATAAAGTCCGTTTGAAATTGCCTCAAGGTGTTCAAGCATTTCCTCCCTTTCTTCCTGATCGGCATTCTTAAACACATCTATAAGCATTTTAAGATTACCGGCATGCGACCTAAGATTATGAGACACTATATGTGCAAAGTTAACAAGTCTGTTGTTTTGTTCACCTACAATATCAATAGTATTTCCAAGTTCTATCTCTTTTTCTTTGAGTTGGGTGATATCTTTATGGGTTCCTATAGACCGTATTGGACTTCCTTCATTATCAAACTGTACTACCCTACCTCGGCTTAATACCCATTTGTATTTACCTTCATCTGTTTTTATACGGTAAATATTTTCAAACGAAGGCGTTTCACCAATAAGGTGTTTTTCTTTAGCCAGAGCATGTTCTCTTATATCTTCAACATGCATACGTTCCTGCCAATCCCTTAAAGGTATGATAGCTTCTTTTTCTTCCTTGCCTATAATTTTCATGGACTGAGCCGAAAAATATACCATATTGGTTTGCATGTCCCAGTCCCAAATCCCTTCAGACGCTGCCTTAAGTGCAAATTTATAACGTTCTTCTGAAACCTGTAACTGGTGTTCCTGCTCTTTCTGCTCGGTGACATCACCTATTCTTCCGTAAAAGTGAATACTACCGTCCTCCTGTTTCTCAGGCTTTGCATTAAGCCTTACCCAACGTAAGCCCCTTTTGGGCAACAGAATCCTGAATTCCTTATTCCAGTTTACCAGGTTTCTACGTGAATAGTCCAGTCCTTCTATAAACACATCTCTGTCTTGTTCCAGTATTCTGTCATCATAAAACATCCGGGGATTTGCCATCAGTTCGTCAACGGTATATTCAAAAACATCGTTAACCGCTTCACTTAAAAAAAGTACCGTATAACCATTCACCTCATCCCATGATATGTAGAAAATCATATCAGGTAGTTGATTTAGTAGTTTTTTATAAAGGCCGTCTATTTTTTGGCTATGTTGGGAAACAGTCATATATCTTTTCTGAAAACTGTACGTTACCCTACGAAAGCAAGCACAATTAATCCGAATGAAACTTAGTGAAATTTTAAGAGTTATGCAATTTTTTATTTTCTTGGATGGTAAGTATTTAAAATTTTATTCAGGAATTTCCTGTCCAAATGCATGTAAACTTCAGTTGTAGTGATGGATTCATGCCCCATCATAAGCTGTATTGAACGCAGGTCTGCACCGTTTTCTAAAAGATGTGTAGCAAACGAATGCCTAAAGGTATGGGGGCTTATGGTTTTGTTTAGCCCAATAACTTCGGCCAGTCTCCTGATAATAGTAAATACCATAGCACGGGTTAACCCGCTTCCACGTCTGTTAAGAAAGAGAGTATCTTCATGCCCTTTTTTAACTTCCAGTTTGTTTCTCATACTGTCCCTATATAGGTTAATGTATTTTTGAGTACTATTACCAATAGGTACAAAACGTTGCTTATTACCCTTACCCGTAATTTTTATAAAACCCTCATCAAAAAACAAGTCTGAAATTTTAAGACCTACCAATTCTGAAACCCTTAGCCCGCAACTGTAAAGCGTTTCAAGCATTGCCCTATTACGTTCCCCTTCATTACTACTTAAATCAATAGCTCCAATTAAGTCATCAATTTCATCTGTAGAAAGCGTATCAGGCAGCTTTCTCCCTACTTTAGGCACCTCAATAAGTTCCATAGGGCTGTCTTTCCTGTAATCTTCAAAAACAAGATAATTAAAAAAACTTTTGAGTCCGGAAATAAGCCTTGCTCTCGATCTCGGGTTAAGCTCTTCGGCCATTTTATAGATAAAATCCTGTATGGTTTCTTCGGTAATTTTTAATGGCGAAAGGTCCTGTCCTGTACCCTCTAAATACCTCACTAGCCTATTAATGTCTAAGGAATAATTCTCAACCGAATTTACAGATAAACCACGCTCTATTTTGAGGTACGATTTATAGTCTGATATAAATTTAGTCCAACTTTTCATACAGGTTAAAGTTATGTGAATTAAGAAATCCTTGATAATTAGCCCAAGATTAATAATATAATTTTGAGATGCAAAACAAAAAACATGAAAAAGATGAAAAGACTAATTAAATTATTTTCGGCAGGGATTTTAATGATTGGAGCAATTACAACGGCAAATGCGCAAAGTAGCGATGCACTTACACCTAGTTTTGGTATAAAAGGTGGTGTTAACTTTGCCAGTATTACCGGAGATGATTTTGACAGTCCCGACTCAAGAACCAGTTTCCATGTTGGTTTACTGGCAGAATTCCCATTAACGGAAATGTTCTCACTACAGGCTGAAGCCCTTTATTCCGGACAGGGATTTGAGAGTGATCTGGACGGTGAAATTTTTGGTGGTGAAGGTAAGGTAGAGTACCAACTTGACTACATTAATGTACCGGTACTGGCTAAAGTGTACATTTTAGACGGACTGAGTATTGAGGCGGGCCCGCAATTCGGATTTAAAGTAAATGAGGAAATTGATGCCAACGCTAATGCAGATGACGGAGACCTTAACCTTGATGAAGCTGAAGACTTTGATTTTGGTGTAGCTGCAGGTGTAACCTTTGAAACCCCTATGGGACTATTTGCTACAGGTAGATACACACAGGGCTTTACCGATATTGTAAATAACAGAGACGTTAAAAACTCTGTATTTCAAATTGGTATAGGATATAAATTCTAAACCCCACTCCCCACAACATTTAAAACAAGAACGCCTCCCGTACTAACAGGAGGCGTTCTTTATTACATAACTAAAACAATTAGAATTTGTAAACAATACCGAAATTGATGTTATCTAAATTCACACCAAAATCAAAATTGTCTGTAGATTCTGCTCCGTCAAAATCAGGTTTTGAAGTTGAGTAGCTAAGGATACCAAAAGTAGCCTCAAGCGCAAAATGCTCTGATACAAAATAGTTAATACCCGGTGCTACTGCAACGTTAAAACCATCTGATTTCACTTCAGTAGAACCTTGCTCATACTTACCATTTTGGTAACCAACACCTAACTGACCAAATAAAGAGAATTTGTTAGCAGGTGTAAAATAATACCTACCAAAAGCGCCTATTCCAAATTCGCTGTACTTTATGTCTTCTCTATTAGGAGCTTCATCTTTAGTAGAAGTATAACCTAACGAAAGCCCTACAGCAATGTTTTCGCTAACAAAATAACCTGCACTTGGAGTAATGTTAAATCCGTTTGTTTTAACATCACCTGTAGACTCTGAAGAGAAACCTACAGAACCTGAAAGGAAAACATCTCCTTTAGCAAAACCATTGTTCTCTGTCTCCTGAGCGTTAGCTAAACCAAAAGCAAAAACTGCTGCTAATGATAATAATACTTTTTTCATCGTTTTTTGAATTTAATTGTTACGAGATCAAAATTATAGAAAGAGTAACAATAAAATGTAAGATTTTTTAGATAAAAAACAGTATTGAAAATCAATAAATTAAAACAAAATAACTATTTAATAACTTAAAAATATTGTTTTTATAAAAACAAAAACCTCCCAAAAAGGGAGGTCATTAAGATTTGGTATGTGTATTCTAAACTTAATTAAAATTTATATCCTACAGAAAGTGAGAAAACATTGTTATTGATTTTAGTAGCCTCTGCTCCTTCAACATCAAAATCATTAATATCTGCTAAACCGGCACTATATCTTGCTTGGAAGAAAACTCCTAAAGGAAGCTCATAACCTACACCTCCGTTAAGAGCAAAATCAATACTTTTAAATGAGTCTTTTATGTCTGTATCTCCATATTTAGCACTCATAAGAAAACCTACCTGAGGACCTGCCTGTATACTAAACCCTTCAAAAAGATAATATTTAGCCATAATAGGCACGTTTAAATAATCCAATTTATAATCTTCATCCATATCCCCTTCTTTTACACTTGCACCCTGCATAGAGTAAAGTAGTTCTGGCTGGATAGAAAACTGCTCTGTAAGTTTAAATTCAGCAACTGCACCTACATGGAAACCAGTTCTTGAACCATCAGTCTCTGCGTCTCCGCCAAAATCAGCAATATTTAAACCTGCTTTAGCACCAAACTTAATATCCTGTGCCTGTGAAGCAAAACCGAAAGCCATTATGGCTGCAACTGATAATAAATTTTTTTTCATTGGTTTGTTAGTTTTAATTGTTACGCGCCAAATATATAATTTTTTTAATAAGAAAATTACTTCTAATTAATATTATTTCATTAATTTCAACCCATTATTTAAATAATAAATAATAAAACAGTTAATTTAAAGTTAAAAACAGAAAAATAAATAATTAGTATTTAAGAAAGTTTTAACCTAAAACTGTCATAAATGTTGGCTTTAGTACTACTTTTCTCAAAAGTTATTATATAAATTTGTTTGAAAACAAGCCACAATAATGTGGAGTAACCAACTTAAATATAGTACTATGAAAAAATTCCTTTTTTTAATTGCTGCACTTGCCGGAAGTTTTGCCATGAATGCTCAGGGTATTGATCTTGGTGTAAAAGCCGGAGCTAACTTTTCTAACTTTCAGGGTGATATTAACAGCGATGGTATAACAAGCTTTCACGCCGGTTTAGCTTTAGAGCTTAACCTTGTACCAATGTTCTCTGTACAGGCAGAAGGGCTTTTCTCTTCTCAGGGAGGTAAAGCAAAATACGAAGCTGAAGGTATTGGCGGTGTAGCCGAAGATATTAACCTTGATTATATCTCGGTACCGGTACTTGCCAAGTTTTATGTTGTACCGGGTAAATTAAGCCTTATGGCTGGACCACAGTTCTCTTTCCTTGTAAATGATGCTGAAGATGCTTTTGAAACCAAAAGTTTTGATCTTGCCGCATCAGGTGGTGTGGAGTTAAAAATTATTATGGGACTATTTGCACAGGCACGTTACAACATTGGTTTAACCAATGTAAGCGACAACAGCGACGTTGATGTTAAAAACGGAGTGTTCCAATTATCAGTAGGATATTATTTCTAAAATCAGGTAATTATAATTCGGGGCCGGATGCATTTTTGTATCCGGCTTTTTTATGCCTTTAAATGTTAAATTTTTTCTTACGCAGTATGCATTCTTACTGCCGATTATCTACTTTTACAAAAAGACTGAAATGAAAGTTATAATAATAAACGGACCTAACCTTAACCTGCTTGGAAAGCGCGAACCTGATGTATATGGCAGCAGGAGTTTTGACGATTATTTTGAAACACTAAAGCATCGCTTCCCTCAACTGGAATTAAGCTATTTCCAAAGTAATATTGAAGGGGAAATTATCTCTAAAATACAGGAAACCGGATTTGATTATGATGGTATTGTTATTAATGCCGGGGCTTACACCCATACTTCCATAGGTATAGGTGATGCTATTAAAGCAGTCACCACACCTGCTATAGAGGTACACATTTCAAACACATTTTCCAGGGAAACTTTCAGGCATCAATCCTACATATCTCCTGTTGCGGCTGGTGTTATTATAGGTTTTGGGTTAAAAAGCTATGACTTGGCTTTACAGTCCTTACTACCTTAATTTATGAAAAAATGCCTGCTACTGATATTACTGCTATATAGCTCACTTACTAATGCTCAAATAAGGGGCAGGTTAACTTCTTCACAGTCGGGTGATGCAGTTCCCTATGCCAGCATAACGGTTAAAAACGGTCAATATGGTACCTCATCAAACGAAAATGGTGAGTTTTATTTACCTATTACCGAGAAAGGGTCTTATACATTTGTATTCCGTTCCCTTGGCTATCAGACTAAAGAGACAACACTATCAATAAATGAGTTTCCGTTTGAACTCAATATCAGCCTTAACACCGAAGAATACTTACTTAAAGAAGTGGTAATTGAAAACAGGGAAGATCAGGCTAATACCATCATAAAAAAAACTATTGAACACAAAGAAGTTAATAGGCAAAAAACAGCTTTTTATGAAGCCGACTTCTATTCCCGAGGAATCATTAGAATACATGATGTACCCAAAGAAATACTAGGACAGGAAGTAGGTAATTTTAGCGGTACGCTGGATTCTACCCGTAGCGGCGTATTATACCTTTCGGAAACTGTTTCTAAAATACGTTACAAACGCCCTTATAAAATTAACGAAGTTATTACTGCCTCAAAAGTAAGCGGAGACGATAACGGCATGAGCTATAACAATGCCTATGCCGCCGAGTTTGATTTTTATGAAAACTACCTACCGTTTGAAACCAGTGTTATCTCTCCTATCGCAGGTAATGCTATTAATTACTACAGCTACGAACTGGAAAATACTTTTAACGACAAGAGTGGTCATTTAATTAATAAAATTAAGGTAACGCCAAAAAGAGATAGTGAGCCTACTATGTATGGCTACATATATATTGTAAACAACAGCTGGGAACTATATGCCGTGAATCTTAGCATAAAAGGATTACTTATAGACCAACCACTGGTTGACATACTTACCATAAATCAAAATTTTGGTTATGACAGTCAAAAAGAAACATGGGTTAAAAACGTACAGATTATTGATTTTAATGCCGAGATTTTTGATGTAGGCCTATCAGGTAGATTTAGTGCCGTGTACAGCAACATTAATTTTGATACTGATTTCAAAAGTAATCCGCTAACCAATAAAGTACTGGACTTTAACAAGGATGCTAATAACAAACCCAATAGCTACTGGAATAAAACCAGACCTATCCCGTTAACACAGGAAGAAAAAGAAGACTACATAAAAAAAGACAGTCTTGAAAAACTAAAGGAGAGTCCGGAATATATTGAACTACAAGACCGTAAAAAAAATAAGTTCCTGCTCTTTTCACTACCTATAGGCTATACCTATTACAATACCGATAAGAACTGGAAAATTACATTTTCGGGACTTGCCAGAAAGTTAGGATTCAACACAGTACAGGCTTATCACTTGGCTCCTACTTTTACTTTTACCAAAACAAATCCCGAGACTAAAGCTTATACTACTTATGGCATCAACCTAAATTATGGTTTTGCAGAAAAACGCTTTAGGGCAAATGCATTTATAATTCATAAGTTTAATAATATAAGCAACCCTACAGTAACCCTAAGCGGAGGAAGTAGCATAGAACAGTTTAATCCCGAAAATCCTATTAACAGGATGGTAAATAGTGTGAGCACCTTATTTTTTAGGGATAATTACATGAAACTGTATGATGTAAACTTCATTAAGTTTAGTTATGAGGAAGAACTGGTAAATGGTATTGAGTTTTTTGGATCGGTAGAATACAACCGTAAACGTTCGTTATTCAATAATACTAATTTCTCTACCATTAAAAATGCCAAAAAGCCTTATACATCAAATAATCCGCTTGCCCCGGAAGCTTATGACACCCCTGCTTTCGAGAAGCATAACATGATAAAAACATCTGTTTCAACCAGATTTACCTTTGGGCAGAAATACATGCTGAGACCACACGAAAAAATAAACCTGGGCACCAAATATCCAAGGATACTTTTAAAATATGAAAAGGGATTTGCTTCCAGTGTAGACAACTACAATTTCGATCACCTATCGGCAAAAATAACCTATGATGCCACTATAGGTAATGTTGGTGATTTAGGAATAAGCATACGTACAGGTCAGTTTTTTAATAGTGACAGCATAGCCTTTACCGATTACAGGCATTTTAACGGCAATCAAACCCATGTAGGTAAATCAGAACGTTACTTAAACGTATTTAACTTCCTGCCTTACTACACTCACAGCACCAACGACAAGTATTTTGAAGCCCATGCCGAATATAACTTTAAGGGGTATCTCGCCAATAAGGTTCCGTTGTTTAATAAATTAAACTATTACTTGGTTACAGGCTACCATGTACTTGGTGTACCTAACCAAAAACCGTATATGGAGTTTACGGTAGGTCTTGATAATTTGGGTTGGGATCGTTTTCGATTTTTGAGGATAGACTATATCCGTTCGTATGACGGCAAACAAATGAGTGATGGGGTTATTTTCGGATTAACCTTCCTCGACATTTTGGAATAGCTACCTTTTATTCCTGAAAACACTGGTTTTAAAATCTTCAAGAGGTTCTTTTTGCCTAAAACGTTCAATGTCTTCAAGCGTAGAACATTTCATATTAAACTTCACTCCGTCTATCGAAATAGGCAGTGTAACAGTTTCTACTCCGGTTAAATCTTCATTAAGATAGTCTTCCATATCGTGCACCACATAAAACCATTCTTTATCAAACTGAATTTTATTAACCGAACTGTCTTTGCGCAGCTCTGCTTCTTTAATCTTTTTCATGGCAAAGTGAGTAAAAATAAAGCTCAAAGATACACAATGTACCTCAATAATCATCCGCTATAAAGCACACTCAAAGTGTAACAAAATATACTTCTCCAAGTCTTAATCATAAAAAAAAGAATTTTCATACAACCATTTTTAGTTTTAAAACGTCTACTAATAAAACCAATAATCTATTATTATACCTTAACCTTTAAACAATGCATAAAGTAACCACTTATTTACTACTACTGTTTGCAACAACTTGCTTTGCCCAAATAAAAGGAAAAATAACCTCTGCGAATGGCGAACCCGTACCTTTTGCCAGCATAGGTATTGAAAACACTTATAATAACACCTCTGCAAACGAAAACGGATTATACGAACTAAGCATTAAAAAAACCGGAAACTACACACTGGTATTCCAATCGATAGGGTTTAAAACCAGAAAAGAAACAGTAAACATTACCTCACTCCCTTACACACTAAATATAACCCTACAGGATGAAACCTACACTCTTAATGAAGTGGTTATAAGCAATACCGAAAATCCTGCCAACAGGATTATAAGGGAGGCCATAGCCCACAAAAAAGAAAACTCGGAAAAAGCAGGACGCTTTGAAGCCGATTTTTACTCTAAAGGTATTTTCCGCATAAAAGATGTTCCTGATAAGATTATGGGAATAAAAGTAAAAGAGGAAATGGAAGGAGAAATACTGGACTCTACCGGAGCGGGGGTATTATACCTTTCGGAAACCGTATCTAAAATTACTTTTGAACAACCTAACAACTTAAAGGAAAGAATTATCGCCTCAAAAATAAGTGGCGACGATAACGGATTTAGCTACAATACCGCACTGGGAACCTACTATAACTTTTACAACAACTATGTGGAGTTTGACCTGAAAATGATTTCGCCTTTAGCAAACAATGCTTTTAATTATTATAAATTTAAACTGGAAGGTAGCTTTTTTGACGACAACAATAACCTGATAAACAAAATACAGGTAACCCCAAAACGCGATAAGGAACCTGTTTTTGAAGGCTACATTTACATTGTAAACGAGACCTGGGCAATATATGCCGTGGACTTTGACATTAAAGGTTACAGAATGCAACAGCCAATACTGGAAAACCTGAATTTAAAACAAAATTTCAGTTTTAATACCAGTAGCAGGATTTGGGCAAAAAACTCCCAGATATTTGATTTTAAAGCCGGAATATTAGGAATGACTTTCTCCGGTACATTTACTCATGTTTACAGCAATTATGTTTTCCACGATCATTTTGATAAAAAAACCTTCGGGAAAGAAATTGTGTATATAGAAGAAGACTCTAACAAGAAAGACTCACTATACTGGCAAACTGCCAGACCTATCCCTTTAACCGAAGAAGAGGTAAAGGATTATTTTAAGAAAGACAGTATTAATACCGTAACCAAATCGCCTGAATATCTTGATTCATTAGACCGAAAGTATAATAAATTCCGTCCTTTTGACATTATTAGCGGCTACAGCTACAGAGACTCTAAAAAACACAACCGCTATTCGTACGACGGTATTTTAAAAGTACCCATATTCAATACAGTACAGGGATGGACATTTAATACAGGGCTTTCCTTTAGGCATTATGATGCTGACGAAAAGAAATACACTTCTTTTGGTGCTAAATTTAATTATGGTATAGCCGAAGATCGTTTAAGGGTAAACGGATGGTTTACACATCGTTTTGGCAAAGTTGGCACTTTCTACCTTACAGGAGGTAATACTGTAGAGCAGTTTAATGCAAGCGAGCCTATATCTCCGGCTATGAACATGATAAGCTCTTTACTATTTAAAGACAATTATATGAAGCTTTACGATAAAACCTTTGCCAGATTAAGCTATGGAAGGGAGATATTCACAGGGCTTACTATGGGAGCAAACATTGAGTATTCAAGGCGTAAGCAACTCTTCAATAATACCGACTACGTACTTATTAAAAACGACCACGATTATACATCAAACAATCCACAGAACCCAAACGATTATACTACACCTGCTTTTGACACCCATAACTTAATGGAAGCTAACATAGGTGCTACCATTCGTTTTGGTCAAAAATACATTACAAGACCCGATGGTAAACTTAATGTAAATACTGCCAACTACCCTACTATTTCACTACAGTACACCAAGGCTTTTGCAGCCAGCGACAGTAAGTATGAATACGACTTCATAGCTGCAAGAACGTATTACAA
Source organism: Flavobacterium sp. C4GT6 (assembly GCF_036347315.1). Classification (NCBI taxonomy): domain Bacteria; kingdom Pseudomonadati; phylum Bacteroidota; class Flavobacteriia; order Flavobacteriales; family Flavobacteriaceae; genus Flavobacterium; species Flavobacterium sp. C4GT6. Next base: position 333,708 of record NZ_JAZGZU010000002.1, on the reverse strand, counting down.
TATCACACTAGGTAACAAAGGGGATTTTGGCATCAACCTTAAAGCAGGTAAATTCTTCAATGCAGATAATATTGCGTTTATGGACTACAAACACTTTAACGGTAATCAAACACACGTAAATTCGGGTAACAGTAACACCAATGCATTTAACCTATTACCATACTACTCTCACAGCGCAAACGATTCTTATTTTGAAAGTCATATTGAGCACAACTTTAAAGGCTACCTTATGAATAAAGTTCCTTTACTGAACAAGCTACAATGGAATCTTGTTGTAGGGTATCACGGTATTGCCACTCCAAACTACACTCCTTACCATGAGTTTACTGCCGGGTTTGATAACGTAGGTATTGGTAAATTCAGAATGTTTAGAATAGACTATGTTAGATCATACCAAGGTAGTGGCTATGTAACTGACGGAGTAATGTTCGGTTTAAAATTCCTTGATATTATTCAATAAATATAAACCCGAAAAAAGGGTTCAGTCATCAATCCAACCAATCAGTTTTACACAAAAAAAATCCCTCTCTTTTCAGGAGGGATTTTTTGATTCTATTTGGTTTAACGCAGCAAATAGTTCTTCTTCCTTATTTGTGCCCAGCATAAGTTTTTTACCATCTTTAAAATATATTAAAACTCCGGTATTACCCGACACATTATAAGCTCCTATCCTTATCCCCCATCCGCCATAATCCATAATAGGATTGTATTTTTTTATTTCGCAGTAGTCGATATTTTTCCAATCGTAAAATTTAAAATTTCTGTGAAAGCTTTCAAATTTTACATAAATCCCTTTTTTATCAATTTTTGTGACCAATGCTAAACGCCATAGCCAAAAAGTAATCAGTAGTAAAACCGTTTCTCCTACCAGCGCCGGCAGCCTTACAATATCTGAATTTATAATAAGCGGATACACCATAACAACGTTTATTACAGCAAGCAGTACCCAAAGCCACCATTGCCTAAACTGTTGTTTCTCATAAAATAATAATCCGCTTTTCATTTTCTGTTGTTTTGGTAAAATACTATATAAGAGATTAGACTTTCTATTTCCCCTTTAGTAAATTCGTTTTTGTGCTTGTAATCGTTTTCTCCATACTTTTTATGAAGTCGCTTTACAATATTATTATTAGTCTTAATGAGAGAATCCTCATTGTTTATGTAGCCCATTAAAAAAGCTGCACTGTAGTTTTTATCAATTCCTTTAAGTGCTCCGTTGCCAAGATCACCATTTACTTTATGACAGGCTGCACAGTTTGTACTCATAATTTCTATCCCTTTAGCCGACTTCTGTGGTGGATTTGATGTTCCGCAAATAAACACAGGCTCTTTTTCAGTCAGAACCTCTTGAAGCTTGTCGGGAAAAACTATAAAAACGCATAAAAATACTACTCCGGTAATGATAAGCACAGAGCCAAAAATTACACCATATGTAATACGTTTAATCATTGATAAAATGGTTGTTACCAAATTTAACAAAAAAAGGCTGAATAACTTCAGCCTTTTAATTCATATTGTAGTAAAAATTATGCTTCTCTGGTAATTTTAGCACCAAGAGCACGTAATCTTTCGTCTATTCTTTCATAACCACGATCTATCTGGTCAATGTTCTGAATGGTACTTGTACCTTTTGCAGAAAGTGCTGCAATAAGTAACGAGATACCGGCCCTGATATCTGGTGATGACATCATGATACCTTTAAGCTGTGATTTAAAGTCGTGCCCAATAACCGTAGCTCTGTGCGGATCACAAAGAATGATTTTAGCTCCCATATCTATCAGTCTGTCAACAAAGAACAAGCGGCTTTCAAACATTTTCTGGTGAACTAAAACACTACCTCTTGCCTGTGTAGCCACTACAAGCACAATACTCAACAAATCGGGGGTAAAACCAGGCCACGGAGCATCTGCAATGGTAAGTATAGACCCGTCAATATAGTTTTGAATTTCGTAACCGTCTTCGTGTGCAGGAATATAAATATCGTCACCTCTACGCTCAAGAGTAATACCCAGTTTCCTGAAGGTATTAGGAATTACACCAAGATTATCCCAGCTTACATCCTTAATAGTGATTTCGCTTCGGGTCATGGCAGCAAGACCAATCCAACTACCTATCTCAATCATATCAGGTAAGATTCTGTGCTCACATCCGCCCAGTTTTTCTACGCCTTCTATCTCGATAAGGTTAGATCCTACCCCGGTAATTTTAGCCCCCATACTGTTTAGCATCTTACAAAGCTGTTGCAGGTATGGTTCGCAGGCTGCGTTATATATTGTAGTTTTACCTTCGGCAAGTACAGCAGCCATAATAATGTTTGCCGTACCGGTAACCGATGCCTCATCAAGAAGCATATAGGTACCTTTAAGCCTGTCGGCTTCTACACCATAAAAATAATCTTCTCTGTTGTAACGGAATTTAGCACCAAGATTGATAAATCCTTCAAAGTGAGTGTCAAGTCTTCTGCGTCCTATTTTATCACCTCCCGGTTTTGGAATATATCCTTTACCGAAACGGGCTAATAACGGACCAACAATCATTATAGATCCTCTTAACGATTTACCCTCTTCCTTAAAACCTTCTGATTCAAGGTAAGCTAAGTTAACCTCATCTGCCTGAAAAGTATAGGCACCATGTGCCAGCTTTTCTATTTTAACACCTAAATTCCCTAACAGCTTAATCAGCTTGTTAACGTCAATAATATCGGGAATATTGGTTATAGTAACTTTTTCGGGGGTTAAAAGCACTGCACATAATATTTGTAATGCTTCGTTTTTGGCTCCCTGAGGGGTTATTTCACCTTTTAATTGTATTCCACCTTCAATTTTAAATGTTCCCATGCGGCGTTTTTGAGGTTATTTCCTGTTCTTATTATTTTGGTTCTTATTATTATTGCTTCGGTGCCCTTTTTGCTTACTGTTGCTGGTAAATTGGGTTTTATTGCTGTTCTTCTTATTTACCCTCATCAGGTCAGTAGAATTGGACAGTTCCTCATCTGTTTTAAGAAGGTTTATTTTCCCTCCCGACAGTTCCAATAAGTGTTCAAAAATCACTTCATCCTTCACGGTATCTTTGTTCCAGCTCAGGTATGATTTTTTCATATGGTTTGCGATTACCATTATAAGGGCTGTTTTAAGCTCCCCGTCATCCCATTTGTTAGCTACCGCAATCATATTGGTAATATTATTACCGTAAAAACGGTATTTAGGGAAGTTTTGCGGATAAGCAAGCCTTTCCGGCTTTTGCTCCAGCATCTCTTTAGATGGTATTGGGTATGGCGAATCAACATCAAGTTTAAAATCAGACATTATAAAAATCTGATCCCAAAGTTTATGCTGAAAATCGGGCACATCACGAAGATGCGGGTTAAGGCTTCCCATTACCGAGATAATATATTTTGCGGCTTTGTTTCGCTCTTCCCTGTCTTCTAATTCCACTGCCTGTTCTATAAGCTTCTGAAGGTGTCTTCCGTATTCGGGAATAATCAGTTTAGGCCTTTCAGAATTATATTCTAAGGCGTTTATGGCGTTATCAGGATTGTATTCCATTTTGTGTGTTTTTATAGTGAAATGATGCCTTCTATAGACGACATTTCAATGTATTTATCTATAACCGACTGGGAATCTTTCATTCTTACATTTATAGAAACGCTGGTATATTTACCTGTTTTGGACTGGTTTGTTTCTATAACAGCTCCCATTTGGTCAAAAGCCTTTTCAATTTCCTCAATTTTTTGAGGCTGAGACGGCACTATAAACTTAAATAAATATTCTGTTGGCCATTTAGCCGTAGTATTTTCAAGTTCTTCTTTAAGTCTTTTATAAAATTCTTCGCTTTTCTTATCCATTCTTCATTAAAAAATAAACGCAAATATACATTATAGCCCTGTAACTTCATTAAAAATCAGCTACAGGATCATCGAATTACAAAGTACACAAATATTTTCTTTACCCAAGCAACCTTTTTACATTATTTGCATCTAATAATAAAATCTTCATAAAAAGGTTAGGTTATTTTAGATTGTTTATTTGGTTAAAAACCGCTGCATTACATGTGGCGGTTTTTTGTTATCCCCTTATCATCAGCAATGTAGTAACCGATACTCCTAGCATAAAGGTATAACTATAAAGTACAACCCTATTAAGTTTTTTGTTTTGCCTAAACATCCTTATCACCACAAACAACATAGTACCCGTTAAAAAGTTATAAATTATCCATTTAAAAAACACCTGGTTAAGCCCGGCATCTAGAGTATTAATGTAGTTATACATAGCCATAGCCACCAGTATACCTATTACAATTACCCATAAAAAATAAACAGCAACCAAAACATGGTATACTGTGTGCTTAACATCTAATTTCTTCATTTAAAATCCCTCATTTTGAAAGCTCTATATTTTTTGTGTACTAATATAACGCTTAAACAAAAGGTTTATTGAATAAAAACCGTATTTAACCTTATCTTAATTAGCCCTAATTCTTCGGTAAAATACAGCCTTCATTATGAAAACACAAAAATGCAGCAGCTGTTTACCTGTATTATACGACTTACCTTTCATGAAGAAAATTATCTAAATACTAACCAAACACACATCAAAACTTACTCAAAATAAGCAATAACAGTATTAATTTAACTTTTAGAAGTATAATTTTATAGCCATAGAACAAATTTAAGCACATAAAATTTGCTTTAATTAATAAAAAATTAACAAATTTTTAATAGTTTTACCCCGAACTTTAATGTTTACAAACAAACTTTAGTCCCCCACGGCTAAGCTTAAAAATTACATAGCGTATGAAGCTAAAAGATCTTAAAGCGTGGATTAATGAGCTATCTGAGGAAGAGCTTGAAAAAGATTTGTTTTATAATTCTATGGATTATGGTATATCAGGCAAGGTTAAAGAAATTAGCCGAAATGACGCCAACCTCTACTATGTAGGCGACGAACCCGTTTTACTGCACACCCATGAAGAACTAAAGCAAAGAGGCTTCACTGATAAGCAAATCTCAAAATTTGATGTTGAGATTCCACAAAACTGTTACTACATAGAGCTAAGTAACGAGTACAGCATCTTAGAACGTTTTCTAAGATAACCCCTCCCACACACCTTCCATTTTTTTATTATTACAAATTACTGCAATCACTTGCATTAAATAATCATTTTGGTAATTTAGCCCTTATCTAAAATAATAAGCTATACCTTAATGAAAGTACTTACCATTACCCTAAACCCTACTGTAGACAAAAGCAGTGAGGTACAAAATATTAAACCCGAAAAAAAGCTGCGTTGTGCCCCTCCAAAATATGAACCGGGAGGCGGAGGTATAAACGTATCACGCGGACTGGTACGCCTTGATATCAAATCAACCGCATTATTTACTTCCGGCGGACGTACAGGCGAACTGCTTGAAGACCTGCTTACGAAAGAGCATGTAGACATACTACCGGTAAAAACAAAAGGAGAAACCCGTGAAAACTTTACGGTTGTAGACACCAACAGCAACGAACAGTACCGTTTCGGGATGCCTGGAGAGCCGCTAACTCAGCAAGAAATAGATAATACTCTTGAAACCATAGCCAACTACAGTCCGTTTCCGGAAATAGTTGTAATAAGCGGCAGTTTACCTCCCGGTACTAATCCTGATATACTAAGAAAAATAACAGCAATTGCTAAAGAGAATAATGCCAAGGTAGTTGCCGATACATCGGGCGATGCTCTAACCGAAATACTTAAAGAGGGCGTATACCTGCTAAAACCAAACCTGGGCGAACTAAGCCGTCTTACAGGTATTGAGAACCTTGATAATGAAAGTGCCGATGACGCCGCCAAAAAACTTATTGAGGAAGGAAAAGCCGAAATGATAGTAGTTTCTATGGGACCACAGGGAGCTTATATGGTTACTAAAGACGAATGTTTACATGTGCCTGCCCCTTCGGTTAGAAAACTGAGTACAGTAGGAGCCGGAGATAGCATGGTTGCCGGCATGGTTTCTATAATTGCACAAAACGGAACTGCTGCACAAATGGCATGCATGGGAGTTGCCTGTGGTACTGCCGCCACCATGAACCCGGGAACAGGACTATTTAAAACAGAAGATGCCAAGCGCCTTTATACCTGGCTAACAGACAAAGCTGTTCCTGTAAAATAATTACATACCAATATCATATTCCAAAACACACCTACAAATGAAAAAAGCTTTTTTAACTGTATTTACCATTACACTTGCATTATTCACCGCAACCAATGTATTTGCACAAGCGAATCCATATACCGGAACATGGGAGCATCAAAATGGAAATCAAAAATTCATTTTATCTATTTGGATAGACTCAAACAATATAATGTTAGGTCACTACAAAATGATTACAGTTGACAGCAACGGACAACAAACAGGAATAGTATATAATTCTAAAAAAGAAGTTCACAATAGTGGTATAGACTGGCCTCATGCTGTCTACTTTGGAGATATGAGTAGTGGTTACTCACAATCATTTGGAGGACCAATAATTGACAATACAGTAAATAACCAAAGAGGATTCATTGAAGAGCAATTTATTTTCACACCTAACTATCCATTAGGATCAACAGCTCAATGGGAAGTTAAAAAAGCTCAGGGAGTTAGAGAGCCTAATGAACCTGACTTTAATATACCAAACAATATTATGTTGACTAAAGTTTCAAACTCCATCAATTTAGATTAAAACATATTTATTTTATAAAAAAGGCACTCATTGAGTGCCTTTTTTATTCCTTCTCTATAATATCATTAAATTCAAAAGGGTATTTGTCAAGATATTTTTCCAAGAGTCTACCCTGCTTAAAACTTAGTTTCCAAAGTACTTTATTAGAAAAAACATCACACCATAGTTCAACAAAAAAATTGTCTATGGCATAAAGCAGTTTTTTTACTTTTCCCTGCATACAGGCATCTATCAAAACACCTTTATCCCAAAGTATATCATACTGCTTTTCTTCACTTAGTTGTTTGTATTCGTTCAGCTTCATATTCTTCCCTAAAATTACAAATTTCTTTACTACATCTTTTGGTAGCACGTATACATTAATACAAACGTAACAGATTTTACATTATTACTACAATCAGTCACATGTAATTTTATCACATTGTTAACTAACCCATTACAATAAAAAAATTTAAGTATTAATTAGTAAATGATTAGCGAAAATTATGATTTATAAGAGCGAAATTGCAGTATACAAATCAAAAAAACTATTGTTATGAAATTGATATTGCTAATACCTACAGCTGTACTAATGGCAATTTCAGGATATAACCTTTCCTTAGAATTTGCCAAATCCGGAGAACCAAATTACCTAATATTCAAAATGCTTCATCTTACAGTATTTTTAATAAGCCTTATTAGTGCCGTAACTATAATACGCTCTATGTTTAAAATTAAATATACTGAAACAACACAAAACGAAAGTATACAACAACACGCTTACAATACCGAACTAAAAGTCATACGTTAGATACAGCAAAAGCCCTGTATGCAATTTTCACAAATTAGTATTATAGGGCTTTACAAAACAAAAAGGACGCTTAATAAGCGTCCTTTTTTATATCAGTTTAAAAGTATATTATTTTCTGATAATTTTAGTAGTGTAAGAAGCTCCTGTATCTCCTGTTACCTGTAGTACATAAGTACCTTGTGGTAATGAAGAAACATTAAGCTCGGTATTTGTACCGTTTACATTAACTTCCACAACTTTTTGACCTAAAAGGTTAGTCACAGTTAATTGAGAAATTGTAACGTTACCGGTAACCGTTAAAACACTTTCTACCGGGTTAGGGAATACTTTAAGTCCGGCAGACTCAAAAGTAGCAACACCCAGAAGTTCTGCAGCCTCTATAGCAAGCGGCTCACTCTCACAACCTTCAACAGTTTGAGTTACATAGTAAACCGTATCATCCATTAATTCAGCACCTGCTTCTACTTCCACAAGCTCATCTGACTCGTTCATTACATAGTAAGTTACAGTTGCATTTTCTGCCACTGTAAAGTCAAGAGACTCAAGTGTAGCGCCTGATTCAAACTCCTGATAATCATCTCCTGTTGGAGCATCAGGAACTGCGTTAACAAACACATGAGTATCATTTGCAGCACTTACACATCCTGCAGCCACAACCTGCCTTGCAAAATAAGTTCCCGGCTCAAGTGTAGTACCTGCAGCGATTGGCTCAGTAGCCTCTTCACTCTCATACCATTGTACTGTAGCACCTGCCATACCTTCTGCAAAAAGTTCATCAACAGTTACACTACCACAAAAATACTGGTTAGTCTCTGTAGCCGGAGCTGCAATTTCGTTAAAGTCAACAACAACTTCAACCCTTTCACTTTCTCCACATCCCTCAAGAACAAGAGAAACAAAGTAAGAACCTGCCTCAACAACCGTTTCATCATCTAACGGGGTTGGGGCATCAGCAGTAGCATACCAGTTTAAGGCAGCATCTTCTATACCTGTAGCCATTAAATCACCCACTGTAGCACCTTCACAAAGCGACTGGTTTTCAGGAGCTGTAGGTACAGGAATTTCAGTAAATGATACAGTTATTTCTACCCTATCACTTTCTCCACAATCTTCCGGAGTTTGAGAAACAAAGTAAGATCCTTCTACTAAAACCGTATTTTGACCTAATGCAAACTCTGCATCAGCAGTAGCATACCAATGTAGTTCGGCACCTTCAAGAGCATCAGCATATAAATCTGCAACTGTAGCACCTTCGCATACTTCCTGATTTTCAGCAACCGGAAGCGGAACATCTGTAAATGAAACAACAACCTCTACTCTTGGACCACGACAACCTGAAATTTGTTGTGTTACCCAGTATGAAGCACCTTCTTCAAGTTCAGTATTAGTACCTACAGGAGCAGGAGCGTCCTGAGATGTAAACCATAATAAAACACCACCCTCATCTGCCTGTGCAGATAAAGAAGAAATTAATGAACCTGGACAAACTTCCTGCTCAGCATCAGCAGTTGGTGCAGAAACCGAGTTAAGAGTAACTTCAAATGCTGTTCTGTCACTCTCACAATCTCCTATATATTGAGAAACATAATAAGTACCTGATTCTTCAACAAGAGTTTCCGGATCTAAAGGCTCAGGAGCATCGATAGTATCATAGAAATAGAAGTCTACATTACCAGATCCTGTAACAACAAAATCAGAAACTGTAAAACCTATACCTCCACAAGCGATTTGATCGTCTGCTTCTGGAGCCTCTAATTCACAAACAAAAGGCTCATAAGTTATAGTAACAACAAGAGTATTGTTGTCAACTTTATTGAAGTCAGTACCACAATCCGAACCTCCAAATGTTCTCCATGCTCTCAATTCAAATTCTACAGTACCTGTTGCACCGTCAGCAATACTAAGACCTGTACGGCTATAAGTAGCTGTACCTGCTGAGTTTATTGCTGGACCAGATGTTACAGATGCTTCACCCATAGATGTTGTTGTACAATAAAGAAGAGAACGCTGCTCAGATCTCCATGCATTACTTATAGCAGTCATTGAATAAGCAACATCTACAGATGCCACCTGATATCCTGCAGGAACATCAACAGATACTGTTGTAGGACAGGGAGTAGTAGAGTTAGCACTTACAGTTGTATTATACAAAGTACTACCATCACCTTCTGTGTAAGTAACAGACATTTGACCTGTAGTAAAACTCGTCATTACCCAGCTACCTTCTTCCGCACCACAGTTAGATCTAATCCATACATAGTAAGTAGTACCTACTGTAAGTTCACTAAAAGTAACCTCATTAACAGTATTAGCTACGTTAGTAACAACTGTTTCCGCCGTTGGAGCATCTGGTGATGTAGACATGTAGTAGTCATACCCTCCTGTTGGAATAACCGGAGCGTCAGACCATGATACTGTACCACTATCTGCAGTAGATGTAGCAGTAATGCCTAGCGGAGCCGGGCATGTAGGTATTGCATTAGCACTAAAACCCATAACGTTAACTACACCTGCAGCAGTAGAGGTTTTAGTTACCTCAATACTCTCTATTAGTTTACCCTGGTTAGCCTCATCAATATTTACAGTTAATTGGTATAACCTTGGGTTACCAAATGGTGTATCAATACCATCTGTATTACGGTTTACACGACCAAAACCAGAAGCAGCAGTGGGCTGCGATGTACCACTATACCAATCTGGTATGGCAACACCTGTTGCCGGCTGTGAAGTATCATCTGTAAAGTTTACAGTTATTGTAACTGTTGCACTACCACTACCTGAAGTAGCCAGAAGAAAAACCTGACTAGCCATTATCTGATTTGAGAATACTGCCGTTAAACTTGTAGAAGTAGTTGGTATACGCATAGTATTATTCTCGTCAAACGGAGCCATTTGATAACTTAAGCCGGCAGTAGCGGCTGAGTTAATTAAACCGGTAGCCGGCAGTGCACTCGCATATGAGTTACCCCCCGGCGAAAGGAAATCAGTACTTAAAAAAGCATAACTATCGTTGTCCACCTCGATAGTCGTAGATGCCATAGAAGTGGCAGAACCATTTGCCACAACATCATGATTGTACCCGGTCGTTACGTCCAGGTGTACGTATTCCTGAGCAGCCACACCAAGTGACATTAAAGGAACCAACGTAAATAGAAAACGTGGTAATTTTAACTTCATAGAAACAAAATTTAGTTGATTAAATTAATTAGCGTAATTTCAATATATACCCCCACAAAAAGTAGGAGTTTAACAAATATAACCAGTTTAATCTGTTAAATCTTGTAAGATTTTTTTATTTGTTAACTCACTAACAAAGTTACCTTGTAGTGTTATTTTTTTACATTATTTTTAAGAAATAAAACCATAATTTAATTAAAAAAGGATAATTTTAATTTAAATAACAAATAACAAGTCTTAAAAAACATATATATTCACATTTTAAATAATATAAAAATGAAATTATGATAGTCTTGAAAATGAAAAATTATTCTTTTCATTTTCAAGACTATCAATTAAATAACTATAACTAAAAAGAATGGTTTGGAATAAACAAATAAAAAAAGCGTATCAAAAAGTCTAATTTAGAAGTTGAGAAAGCAAAAAAAACATCGATAAAACCGAATATTTTTCTATTCTGAAAATGACAAAAAACAAAAAAGGCTGCAAGTGAAACACTTACAGCCTATTACTACTTTTAGTAGCGAAGACGGGAGTTGAACCCGTGACCTCAGGGTTATGAATTTTAATTCTCCCGAAAACGCAATAAAAACAAGCGGTTTTACTAGCTTTGTTATATATAAATTTTATTAATCGTATTCTAATTTGTATTCAGCTGTTCTTTATAAATCTACTCTTACAAAAGTAGTTACAGCCAAATGTGGTTGCTCTACTGAACCATCATTATAGGTTAACTTCAAAGTATTATCATTAGGAAATTCAACTTCATAGTTTACAGTCCCTTCAGATTCAGTGTAAACGGTGTAAACTGATTCACTCAATTTTTCCCAATCTCCATCCTCTGTAAACAGCGTACATTCACCTTCAAAATTTTCTTCATAGATATTACTCCAAAAGCTATTTTGAGAAGCATTAAAATTATAAACTGTTTGCAACTGACAGTTGCTCAAATTCTGATTTACTCCTTCAACAACTAAGCTTGTTTTTTGCCATGATCCAATAATCTTATCTTGACTTGGCTGGTTGTTGTCGTCACTACTGCATGAAAATAATGTAATTGTAATTAATCCTGTAAGTAATAGGTTTTTCATTCGTGTTTATTAAAAATTAATTGATTTTAATTCTTAAACACCTTCCATTCAATAATTATGACGCTTTCGTCTGAGTATTGTCAAGCCGACTGCGCAAGGTTGCTATCAGTTCTCTTTGGGTATCGATAGTTTCTCTCAGCGCAGCTATTAAAGCATCTTTTTCGTGGTTGTAAGGTGTGTTCTGTTCGTTTGCAACACTAACGTGTTGCTTTTGGGCGGGTACTTCTTTTTGAGTGTATTGTGCGGCGTTTAGGTCTTTATTTATAAAATCATCTATCATTAATTCAAAATGAACACAAATACGTTGCATAGTTTCAACGTTCGGATTACTCCGACCTCCTACATAGCTGGCAACTGTTGACTGTTTAATATCAAACAGATCTCCAAACTCTTTTTGCGATAAATAATTCTTATCACATAAGTACTTAATATTCAAACCTATAAAGTTATTCATATTATTTTTTGTAATATTAATTACTACAAATTGTAATTATTATTGTTATTTGTGCTATATTTGTCTTTATAAATATAGACATTAAATAATTAAGGCAATATGGCAACGACCAAAGAAAGAGTAAACGAAAGGAAATTGAGCCGCAATAAAAAAATATTGAGTAGATATGAAGACCTTAAAGTAATAATGACCTGTAGAGAAACCTATCCAATTTTAATGGATGAGTTTAACCTCGGTAAATCAACTATAATGAACATCCTATTTGTAAAATCTTATTCTAACTCTCCCCTTGCATAACCGTTGCAATGGTGTAGAATAAAAACCATGCCACTTTAACATTTTTAGTAAGAAAACAAGTTATAAACCAATTGAAAGCCGAAACTGCATACAACGTTATTCAGGCTCTCCCGGAAGAGGAGAAAAACAGGCTATTCTTAATGTTGGGTATGACCAAAAAGGAAAAAACTAAGAAGGTTAACGAGAATATGGATAACCTAATACAAGAATATAAAGAAATGGCTTTGAAGATATTAAACGACAGGAAGGCAAAAAAATTTGCTAATTCATTAACCCCTGTATAAAAAAAATCAGGCGAGGTACCACCCTCGCCTGCCCTGAAACCAAATTAGCCGGTTGCAACGGCTAATTATGGAATTAAGACAAAACTAATAAAAATTTTATTACTCAAAAAGAAATAACACACTAATAATACCACCGTTGCAACGAACCGTTGCAAAAGACCCTGAACCAAACATTTTAATTATGGAAAATAGTCACTTTAACCAAGTATTGGGAAGTTTCCCGGTACTGGAAAAGATTCCTACTCTATTACAAAAACCTGTACTACTTCTTACAGGTTTATCCTGTGTGGCCGGCGTAATAACCGGCCATATGCAGGAAGATAAAACAACCATGCTGCACATTATGTTTTCGGACAGCGAAAACACGAACTACAGAAAAGCACTTGACTGCTTTAAAAGCAATGATATAAAGCCGGTTTTCATCAATGTAAATCCCGAAAACCGATTTATCAAAATCAAGCTTATAGAGACATCATCAAACATTAAGAAATAACAGCACTGGGAGCAAAGTACGCTCAATTCCCTTGATGCTCGCGGGTGCTATATGTACCCGCAGCGGACAGGTTAAAAAAAAGAGTAATGAGAAGTAAGGAAACTTTAAAGTTTGGAGAATTAGCAATTAACCTTTTTGGTGCTGGTACTCCCCAACAAAAAGAAGAAAAACAAAGCATAAAGGAAGTAGCGAGGAATATTGCAGCTGATAACTGCATCAAAGCTGTTTACCCTGCTTTTACTGACGAAGCATTTTCTAAAACGATGAATAACTACCGGGCTTTTATTGCAGAATATAATACCCGTACACACGAGGAAAATGAAGCTATAAAAAGCCATAATGATAAAGTTAAACAACTGTTGCAACTCAAAGAAAACGAGAAACTAACAGAAGATAAGGCTGTTTTTATACAATTCTTTCCTAAACGATATAAAAACCTATCAGATCGGGAATACAACAAAGAGATTGAAAAACAACCGGCCGAACTACAAAAGCTACTTTTAAAAAGGCGTATACAGACTGTAAAATACTCTACAGAGCAGATTTTTCAAAATATGCTACACGTGTACAATTCACAATTAATGAAGCGTAACAGGGAATATATGGGCTTAGGCGTTCGCACCCTTCGCCCTATTCAGGATTTAGATGTTAATGCCTACTTCCTTACCAACCTGAAGCGAAATAACGTTCACAGCTTAGCTATTTGCTCTAAAACGGTACGTAACCATAGAAGGAGATTAGAAGAGGCAGGAGTGTTCGTTAATTCGCGTTTTGAAGGCCATACAAAAGGTGTAAAAGTGGTTTTAAATCCTGAAATCATAGCAATTTTCGACCTTCAAACTAACAAATACGCCTCTACTGAAAATCAACCTGTTACCCCCCAAGAAGGGAAAAAGTTTCCGGATACCAATGAAACTACAGGAGCATATAAAGATGAATATAAGAAAAGTAAGGATGCTACGCACTCCTTTGGTGATAAGGAGTTCCCTCCGGTCACAGGCTCTTTTCACTACAAGACCGTTTTTTACAAGAACACTGGGGGCAATGTAGAAAATTCACCGGTGGGCGGCGCGGCGCAAGATGTTAAAAAAGAAAAAACTTTAAGTGATAAACTACGAGAGCGTATTATCCACCGCCATGAACTGGCGTTAGGCCTATCGGATGGTGATTATAACAACTACATCCCTATTGACATAAGGATTCTACAGAAAGAAGCTTTTTCCGGGACACTTACCAACGAAGAATATATTGAACTATTCATTCAGGATTTGTTTAAAACTGCTACAAAGCTGTACAGGGATGCTACTATATATCCCGGATGTTGGAAAAATGCCTTAAACCACTGGATGCAAAATAAATTCCGCACTTACAATGGGCTACCATTCAACAAAGCCAGTGTATTCGATTCAATTCAGGAAATAAGATGGAGACTTGAACACGCCCGAAAATGGTTCATGCGTACAGGTGTAACACCTCTTTACCCCTCAAATTACTTTGATATAACCCGCAAAACGAATAAGGAAATCGGATTTGAGTACACTAAAAAAGCATGGCAAAACCATTTAAAATACATGGAAAGCGCACCGGTTAAAAAAAGACAGATGGAACGCAAGGCCGCTTTAAGGCTACAGGACATCAACCACGCTAAAAAATACGAAAATCAGATCAAGAGATTCCTAAAAAACAAAATAGCTCTCCCGGACTTGATAGACTATGTACAGAATAATCTACCAGCACAGTTTTACGCAAAATTGCCGGAAACCCTTAAAAATCTTGAATTAACATTTAAACCATAACCTATGCCAATTTTCGACAAAAACACCGCCCGTATAAAGCTTGTAATACTTACTAAGCCGGGAGAAAAAAACATCACTTGGTACAGCCTTGAAAAAGAGAAAAACAAACCTGAAAAAACAATTATTGACGGAATGTTAAGAAGGCTACAAAACAGCACTTACGCAAGAATTGCACAAGTACTGCAATTCTACGACAACAAAACCAAACAACTAATAGCAGAGTACAAAGGATGAAAAATATAAATCTAATTAAAGTAAAACAGGACGAAATAAAAGTAATGCAGGAACAGGTATTACTTTATTCAGATGCTTTAACATCTACCGTTCAAGGCCTTGAAATAGAAGATTTCCTAAATGTAATCTCTACAATAGATATAAGCTTCAGGTTATGGTTAACATTCAGGAAAAAGGTTGAAGGGGTTCAGGAAAAATTTACAGTTAACCTAAAGGTATCTGAAGCCGCTACACTACTCAAATGTTTTATGTGGTCAGGACAGAACCGCTCTCCTTACGAAGATCATGTAGCAGAAAAATACAAAACTATAATTGATAACCAACTAAAGAATATTTAATCACCAACTAAACCGGTTAACCGATATGAACACACAAGAAGTAAACTTACTGAAGTTGCCGCACGCTATGAAAAAGAAACAGTTAATGTCATTGTATTTAGCCAGCGGCATGACCGAACGCCAAATAAGGGAAGGAATAAACGCCATAATTGCAGATAACCGCAACCTACCTCCTAACCGACCTGTTTACGAACAACAGATTTGGAACTGTGAGCTTATTGAATTTGTAGAAACATACGGACTACCCAAAGGATATAAATACTAATAAACATGCTAAAAACAGCTAAAATAATAACAACGGTTGCAGCGGTAGTAATTACCGTTGCAACATCCATTGCAATTGGTAATTGCAATACTGCAATATGGTCACTTTGTTGTCTCGCCACCGGCTTCGGACTTTGTTTTATGTGGAGGATAAAAGAATGAAGATATATGTATTAAAAAGATATCTAATACGTAAAAACACGTATTAAGCACTACGTATTTCTACTTAAATATCATTAAAAATATTATTTTTTTTAAAAAAACAGCTCAATTAACCAACATATTCATTAATTTCACAGCGTTGATTATTTGTCAAAACATACGGACATCTAGTGGGTTGAGTAGTTCTCACCTACGATAAGTACTTGAAGTAAAACGTTAATACGTTTACTCAAATTTATTTTAAATAGCACTAATTCCTAAAATCTAAGGTTGATTATGGAAATAGTAAGTCTATTATCGAAGTACTCTACTAGATGAAAAAACAAACCCTCCGATGTCCAGACATCGGAGGGTTTTAGTTACCTATAAGGTAGCGACCTGTAATGACAGGGGCTATTTACAGGAATAACGTTTATTAACCCGCCCCGTTTAAACCGTATAACAATGACAAAGTTTATCAACGGAGTTGAACACAAGCTAATCTTTAGGTGGTCCTATGTGAGAAATGGGGTTACTATAAGAGCCAAAAGGAGACCATTTCCTATTTGGGTGCCTGTGTAGTAGCACAGGCATGAACCGCTTGGTTCAGGTAATGCATTAAATTGCAAAGAGGGTAGTGATTGATAAATTAATGGTCAATTCTCTGGCACTACTCTCTTTACTTATTATAAAGATAATAAACTTAAACCGCCCTTCTATACTTTTAAGTTGCTTTTAACTTTTAATTCTTTTCACCACTTCATTATGAAAGAACCTCATTCAAAACCTCATAACACTAAATTTAATATTGAGACTAATCCTAAAGAGTTATTTTTTGCTGCAGCCGGTTTTGATTACGCATCTATAAAATTAAAAGAAAAAATCTCATTAGTTGTTTCCTTAGACACACCTTTTTTAGTTAATGAAATATTCGCTATTGAGCTTTATATTAAATGTATTGTAGCAATCGAAAATAATAATTTTTTTAGGTCAGGACATGAATTAACAAGTTTATTCAGTGACTTATCTTCTGAAGCACAAGAGAATGTTGAAAAATATTTTTATGCATATGTTTATAAACTTAAGCAGTTTAGAGGATATACCATTAATGGAGTCCATCTAACTTTAAATAAAGCTTTAGAAATAAACAATAAATCATTTCAAGAATTAAGATATTACTTTGAAAAAAAAGATTCAAACAATCATATTTCAGCGATTGCAACTGCTGAAATAAAAAGAGCTCTTTGTCACTATATTATAACTATCAGACCAGAATGGAATAAAGAATTTCAAAGTAAAATTAATAAATAGATTTACACACATTAATATAGAGTTAATCATCACTTAACTAAACACTATACCTTCTCAACTCTGAATACTCCACCCTACCCCATGTTATGCAAAAGCTAGTTACTACCTCCTTAAGGTCAGTTTTATAACTTGCCACAGACTTAGAACTTTTTGTAATGTGGAAGGTGAAGGAATAAAATTTATTTAATCAATATTATTATTTCTTAAAATTCTTACACGACGTTTATAAAAAAAATGATCTTCCCAAACTTCTTGGTCATATTTTACTCCATCTTGTTCAATAAAAACGTACTCATGGTTTGCATCAAGCCTATATATCTGATATGAATGTATTGGTATATGTTTATCTTTATCATAGTATAAAATTGAATATTGAATAAACACAGAATGTCTCGATGAAGTTCTAAAAGTAAAAAACTGAGGTAAATATTTAATATTCAACAAGTATGTAAAATTGTATGTTCTATTTTTATAATAATTACTTCCAATCGCCAATTGCCTTACGTAGGAATTATTACATTCATAACTAATTACTGTATCCTTTTTCTTAAAATCATAACACTGAGCCAAATCTTCCATTTTATACATATCAACATCAGTCTCATATAAAGCATATCCATTTTTAACTTCCAATCCAAAAGTTAAATTATTTTTTTCAAAGTTAACTAGATGGACAACGGGATAACCAGAGCCATCTATAGCTGAAACAGTCTGTTTTTTATACTTATAAACATCATCAATCAGTTTTGAATTAAGGGAATTAGCTCGAAAAAGAGCTAAGTTAACACTATCAAAATTTACCTTATTAAACTCAATACTATTTGTGATTGAATCCCTTGTATTTGCCAGTAAATTATAAATAGAATCAGTTTTTCTTTTTTGTCCCTTTAATTGCAAATCCTGAGAGCTTAATTGTTCACGCAAATTTTCCTCTTTATCGTTTTGAACATTATCACTTAAGATTTGAAGAATAAAAGCAATCAATATTGAAATTAAAATTACAAATAGTTTACCGTTTCCATCAAAAAATTTACCCAACTTAGTTCTTTTCTTCTGTTTCTTCTTTTTCTTCTTTTTCTTCTTTTTCTTATTAGAAAAGTAAGGCTCTACAGCAAACCAGCTTGTTAAAGCAAGTGCTAAGTATTTAAATATAGACTCAAAAACTTCGCTCATTAGAATAATTATTTACTACTAAGTTTATCAAAAATATTTTGAATTACGTTAGGATTAATAGGCTGATTATCTTTTCCATAATATCCTGTCTTTTGATATTGGAATATTGAATCAGCAGCTTTAGATAAAATCTCATCCTTATTCTTAGATGTAGTGTTATTGAATAAATGAAACGCTACTGCAAATGAATTATTCCTATGCCTATTTATTGTCTTATTATGCATTGCTGCATTATAGTTTTTAATACAGAAAGTAACTAAATACAGGGCAAAAGAAATTATCAACAATCTAAATATTATTGATTTAATAATCTCTAACCATAGTACACTTTGCCCACAAGTTTCACAAACTGAATTAAACTTTTTTAACTCCTCAGGCATATAGCAAGCCATGTCAAAACAAAAATTATTCATTAAATGGAATATTATCCATATAAAAATACCCACTGAAACAAATATCATAGCAATCCAAAAATAAGACTCATTCTTATTTTTTTCTGCTGCTTCATTAAACATAGCAGCTTGAGTTACTAATCTGGTGCTTTCAATCAAATCTTTATTTGTGGCTCGTAATTCCTCTACTTGTGCTTCTAATGATTTATATAGTTGTTGTGACTCTCTTAAAGATTGATCTAATTCTATTTTTTTCACGTCATCACCATCAGATATACCATCTATTATATTAAGGTAATGTTGAAAAACATTATTATCATAATCGAAGGCTCCATTAGCTATTATTGTAACAATCTTAGAAAGTACATTAAACAGAGCTTCTAATGCATCTCTATGTTTATTTAACTCATGATTAGACACAAGAGGAATAGCCCTCTCTTTTTTATCTAATGAATTAGCCTGCAAGTAATACAGAAAATTAATGAATCTATTAAAAACAGTAAGCAAAGAGCCATAAGTCCTTTCAGAAAAACGAAATTCAACCTCAATATCTATTAACAACTTTAAACTTTTTTTCGATAAAGTATACGTATCAATAAATATTTCTTTTTGGTTATTGGATAAGTGAGTTGATATAAGATCAATATTTATGAGATTCAATTGAGCTAATATGTTCTTCAGAATTTCTTTTTGCTGTAGAGAAAGCATATCGGTAAGGTTTTATTTTCAAATATATAGAAATAAATAAAAAAATAGCTATTGTAATTTTACTCTTAAAAACTTTTTAGAACTAAACCCGGCAACTTCACATTAATTATCAAATAATTACAAAAAGTATTTAGGTATCCCCTATCCCTACAAAAGCTCTCAATTCAAAATCGCTCTAAACCATCTTTGCAATGTGATTCAGCAACCAATGAACGATTTTGATTACTTACTACATAGAGAGGTTAAACCCGGTTACGAGTTTGATAAGCTAATACCAAAAACCAACTGCAAAGCCACTTTTCTTGGTAAAGGTACAACTGATTTTTCAGTAGATGAAATGGCAGTTATGGTTAATAAGTATTACGGTCAAATGTCAAAGGTTGCTGAACACTTCAGTAATAAACCGTTGCAACGAACCTGCAACGAAATACATAAATGGTGCTATGACCATTTTCAGTACAAAGCAGATAAAGCTATCCAGTATCTCCGAAGCCCTTCATGTTCATGGCTTAGCCGATTTGATGGGATAGACTGTAAAAGTTATTCAATAATTGCAAGCTGTATTCTTACTAACCTCGGTATTAAGCATTATATAAGGCGAATAAAACAACCCAGTTTTTTACCTGACTTATGGACACACGTGTACATAGTTGTACCTAAAAATCAAAAAAACAGCAAGCTTAAAGAAGGTTACTACGTAATTGACGGAACAGTTGCAACGCTTCAGGAATCAGCATATATACAAAACAGTGATTTATTTATGGATATGGAACATTACGGCCTAAATGGCGCGCACCCGGGTATGAATGGTGTTATGGATAAACCACTCGTTGCGGGTGTATCTCTCAACGATATTAAAGGGCTTTTCTCCGGTTCATGGAATTTTTCATGTATAGGAGGTTCTCTAAACATGAACCACTTTAACCAAACGCTTGCTAACGTTGCAATGGCCTTTGATGATATGTTTTACAAAGCAAATATGTCAGTAAGGTACGGCGACGATGCTCTCTTGGATAATGTAAATGCTCTTTTCAGGATTTCCCTTCAGATAAAAAGCCATTCAGAACTAAAAGCATCCGGCAATTGGAAATCAAGTTGTTCAAGGGCAGCTGTAAACGCTTATAAAGATTTGGGTATCTATTACTATAACATTGTTTACACTGGCTTCCAACAATGGTTAAGATACTATTTTGATATTTCTACTACCACAGATAGTGTTCCTAACAACACCTTTGATATTCCTATCTCTTTTGATGTTCTTAGTGATATTACACAGGTTCAACCTTTAAAGGTAATAAAACTAACCCCAAAGGCTAACACTACTGAAGTAAAGCAGTTTGTTGTTACACAGTACATTTCATCAAACCACTCACAGGAAAGCTTTGATTTAGGGCAATTCCTTCAGGGAATAACATCAGTTGTAGCCTCTTTTACAAACAGCAATTCCAGTAACAACAACGATAACCCAGGAAATAATGTTGACCCATCAACAGGAGTTCCATACAATCAGGGCAACAATGTAACTAAAGCCGGTATAGGTAGTGGTATTGCAGGCTTTATGATATTCAGTGCCGGTGCTGCTATACTGTTTTCTGAAATGAAAGATAAGCCCGCTAAAGCCAAAGAAAAAACAGACGACGATCCCGAACCATCAACAGAAACAACTTCTAAAAGCAAAAAGTAATGAATTTAGTAAAACAGGGCTTTTACAGCCCGGAACAAATACCGGGTTTAGGCCTTCGTATTTTCGGAAAAAAAATCAGAGTAGGTAAATGGCTCGGTGGTGTTATCAGGAATGTAGGTGAAAAGATGTACCATAAATTAAAGGGAAGTTTTCTTTTAGCATGGTTGGCCGATGATGTACAAGCAGGCTTTAATTGGGTTGCAGACCAAATCGACACTTCTCTTGTAGATTCCGGACTTAACGGAAGTATACTATTACCAACGGTCAATATTACGGCATCTGAACAGCAAATATTAAACAAATGGGTTTTAATATTTGACCCTTTTGCTGAAAAATTACTGGACGAAGTGGATGCAGCTCTACAGCTAAAAGACCTTAAATCTGTACTCGTAGGTATAAACGCTGTTTTAAATAAGATAGATGCTATACAAGACCACTACAACGCAACTAAAACGGCTGGATTATCAGCAAATGCATTGGAACAGCGAAACGCCTATATCTATACTGTTTTAGAGGTTGTACATAATGCAGCTGTAAAAGGATTAGAGAAGGTAAAAGGTTCGGCTACACTTGCAATTAAAGAGGTGAATTTTGCCATTAACAATTATAATTTCCAGCCTCTTTTTAGTCAGACACCAATTACAACGGTTATAAGCCAAAATTATGTTTTAAGCCCTTCTAAGCTTCCAACTAAACCGGGCGGTGTTATCACGTTACCAACATTTCCGGGTGGAGTAGTCACCATACCAAAAGTGCCAATTAACACGGGAGGTATTCCGACTAAAGAAGGAACTAACGATACTACTGGAAAAGATGATGAAGTATTAGACGTAGAAATTATAACAGATGTTCCTGAAAACACCCCTAACAACAACTCTAAAAATTCGAGAACAACAAAAATAGTAGTTGGCGGCTTAATACTTCTTGCTCTTGCTGCTGCGGCTACAAAAGCGGCTTCCAAAAAGAAGGAAAAAAAGAAACCGATTGCAAAGAAGGCTACTAAAAACAAGTAAAAATTTAAAACAATCATAATTACATGGAACTAAAAAAACCATCAGGAAACAAAGTGAAAGACACCATAGTATTAACTGGTGGTGTCCTTGCCGGTGGTGCTGCTTCCCGTGGAATTTTCGGGTTAATTCACGAAAACAAAGCGACTGAAGATGCAGCTGCCGCCAAAAAACAGGAAAACACAGCTTTAATTAAGCGCGGAGCAATGTCCGCCGCTGCTGGTACAGCTGCTGTATTCATTGACGGAAAAGACCTTGCTGCAACACTTGTAAAAGGTTTATGTATCGGTATCACAGTAGTACAGGGATTAGAAGTAGTTAAAACATTAGCCTCTCGCGCTGGTGTCACACCTGAAGTTTCAGCCACAACAAAATCCCAAAAAGTAGTGGCTCAAATTGCCGGCTTAGGTTGCCCTTGCAACGAAACTAAAGGCCTTATGTATAACGCCCCTACCTTCTCCCCTCGCTATGTAAAAACAGATATAGCTTTAGAGAATGAAAGAATTGATAACGGGATTGGTTTGGCCGGTGGTGACATTTGGAATGCTCAAGATATTTGGGCTTCACCGGCAAGTGCCTAACCCATAAATCAAACGATCAAAATTTTAAAATAAATTAAGTAAAAAATCTAAAAAAAAAATACAATGCAACATCTAACATTTCCAGAAATAATCCGCCTATTACCAAGTATTGAAAACGGTAATGGTGTTACTTTAAGCCCAACAGGTAAAAAGGTTAAAAGAAAGACCTATTTTACAGCTGCAATCACCGGAACAACTGACATCACCTCTGATGGTAGGTTAATCGAATCAGGAACAAAAAAAGCTATTGGCCGCACGAACTTTGACAACGGAAATATGCTTAACGAAGGACGTAGTTTCTTAGTAACGGGTGTGCGTTTACAATTCGACACTACAGTTGACGTAACCCTGCTAAATGCAACTTATAAAAATGAAGCCCCAGCACCATTTAAAAACGGTGAGATTAAAATAACACAGGAAGGCTCGGGTGACCTTTTCAACAACCCTATAAGTGCATATACAAAGAACGACTATTCTTTATCAGAAGATGTAGAGTTCATGCCAGTAATCCCTTTCCTTATCCGTCCGGGTGTGCCTTTTGACATTCAGGTTTTAACTGCTGGTGCAGCAGCTGCTGGTATGGCTGTTAAAGTTGAACTGGATGGATTGGATTTCTCCGATGCCACAAAATCATAACCATAGTTTGGGTTAGTTTAATGTTTGTTAATTAAAAAGCCAAAAGCTGCGGCTTTTGGCTTTTGTTATTCAAAAAATCATGTTAAAAAAACAAGAAGAAATCGTAAACCTGACCATTGCAGGCGGTAGCCAATTTGGCTCTATAAGCTTTCAACCAATGGCAGGACTAGTAATAGGCTGCGTGATTTACACTAATGGCGCAACAAACCCCGGTTTTGTAACTGCAAAAATCACTGACCAAAACGGTGAGGCGGTATCTGCACCTGCTGATATAAGAAATTACAGAAGCAGAGAGGCCGGATATAAGGAAGGATGCAAACCGCTATACTTTGAAACAGGTAAAAAAATGTATGAATTTGAAGTAAACAGCGACCAGCCCTTTGAATCAGATTTTAAATGTCAGTTAGTATTAATTTACGAAAACGACTTAACTCAACAATGCTAAAATGGAAAAAACAGGCCTTATCTCACGAAATATAGGAGGTGATTATAAAACGGAATTGAAGGACATCACCAGCTTAACAATATCTAACTATGGTTCTGACCCTATAACAGTTGTTGTTAATGATGTACCTCGCCCTGTACCGGCTTTTAACCCGGAAATAGGTGTTCCAATGTCTTATAACCTTCCCGGTGATGGTACAGCCTGCAGCCTTACCATTGAAATCAAATTCAATGGTAATAGCAAATATGCCATTTTAGATTACAGAGTTTATAACCCGCAAGCATGTTAAGAGATGAAGCAACTCGAAACCATAATTCAAAAACTAAAAAACGACCAATATTTCGCCGTTACCATTACTGACAGGGAAACATACAAAACCGTATGTACAAACAGAATGGCATCGCAAATGGTTGAAGAAGCCGGGAGCGTAGAAAAATATTTTAATAAAATAGTTGAAGAAGGTCATACTGAAATCGCTATCAATCCACGAAGAAAAAACGGTACATCATTTAAAGATGATGGCCAACCGGTTAAATTATCGCTTCGCCCCAAAGGTGAACACTCCTATGAAGCTACTCCTGTAGTTTCAAACTCTCCTGCCCTGAACCAGCCATCATCCGGCCAAAACCCAATCTTCGGACTTATGGCCGGGCTAAATGGCCTTGACATGGCTTATCGCTATCAGGATTACCCAAAGGTAACGACTGAAAACGACAGGCTAAAAACGGAAAATGAAAATTTAAAAAAAGAGGTTGCAAGTCTTGAAAAAGAAATAATGCAACGTGATTTTTCCGACAATAAGGCTAATGGGAATAAAGAACTTGTTTCTGAACTTCTTGGCGCACTCCCAACTGTAATGGGTATGCTATCACAGTCGAAAAGCGTACAGGGTGGCCTTAACGGTTCTTCTGACGCTGAAACAACCGAAATATCAGATGCAAAAAAGCACCTGATAGAAGCCTTAAAAAACCAAAGTGACGGTATAGTGTACTACTTAGAAGCCGTACTCACGGGTATGACTAAAAACGAACCCTTTTCAATTGAACTATTAAAACTATTACAAACAAACAATCTAATACAAACTTAAAATGTCAAATACTAATAACACCGAAAATATGAGTGGAGAAGTGAATCTAAATTTTGAAGTAAAAGCTGGAAATGTCTTTGACCTTCAGAAAAAAAAGAAAATCCTTCAGGATTTCTCCCGTCTTGATATGGAAGACCAAGAACGAATCGAACAAATAATGATTAACCCAAAAGCAAGGGAAGCACTTAAAAAAAACTGGAATTTGCTTAAATCAATGTTCTAAAACCTAAAATCAATTAATGGCAGTTAAAGAAAACATACAACAAAAAGGCTTATCAAACCCGGCGGCTCTTGCACTTGCTTCGTCTCCCGCCGGGCAACAAGCCATAAGCGGTGCTGTAGATACAACACTGAAAGTCGTTAAAATAACAGCTATCGTGGCGGTTGTAGGTATTGGTGGTTATATAGCCTATAGGATGTATAAAAACCGATTTGTGAGCATGACCACAAACTCAAAATACCCAAAATCTAATATTACTAAAGACCAAGCCAAAGCCAAAGCAGAAGCACTTTATCAAGCTATGCACGGTTGGGGTGCAAATCTTGACACTGTTTTAGAAACATTAGCAGGGCTTAACTACAATGCTTATGTAGAGGTTTTTAATGCCTTTGGAAAACGTTCGCCGGCAATTGGTGGTGATATGACATTAACGGAGTGGCTTAATAACCAATTTACAAGCTCTTACGATAGGACACAGATAAACTTCATCTTACCCGGAATACTTTAACCTATGGATGCAAAAACAAAAAAAATAATCATAGCCACAACCGGTGTAATAGTAGCCGGCACGATACTTTATTTTGTATTAAGGAAAAAAACCGATAATTCAGGTGGAGAATGTGACCCCACTGGCAACGGTCAGAACTGTATTCAGGTAAACCCTTCAGTCATAGCAGATAGTTTATACAATGCTATGAAAGAAAGCGGTACTGATGAAGAGGCCATATTACTTGCATTAAAAAATGTAAATGCAATCATGTTCGACCAAGTAATTAAAGAGTTTGGAAAACAAAGCTATAACAAGTATTTAGGCAATCAAATCAATTTAACGCCGTGGGATCCTCTTCCTTTAGAACCTTTACAGGTATGGCTTAAAAACGAATTAACCACAAGCGAATACAATAAGCTTAAACTGAAATACCCGCAATTAACCTAAAAACGAAAGTTATGCCTTATAAAATTACAGGTAAAGTTGTCGGTGATGATGGCTACCCAATTTACCAACAAGCAATAATAGCCGAGATAAACAGTGACGGCCAGCAAATAGCTAATATACTTAGTGCTGAAGATACCGGAAGCTTTGTTTTTTTCGCTGATAATGAAAATTCCAAAATTAAAATAACAAGTCCGGGTTACAAGGAACAATTTTTTTTAGCTAAAAATATACCTACAGCAATTCCTTTATATCCAATGGATGAATCGGTAATAACAGTAACACGACCAAAGTCAAATAAGACAGTCTTATATTTTACAGTAGGAACGTTAGCAGTAGCAGCTATAGCAGCTATACTTATCGGTAATAAGGACAAAAAGAAACAAACCGCTAAAAGTAAAACCGTTGCAACGGTTAAACCTAAACCCAAAGCATTACCAAAAGCAAAAATAGTAACTGTATAATGGCAAAAAGCTTTTTAAACAATAACGATTATCCCCGAGGTATAAGGAATAATAATCCGGGTAATATCATCCTGACAAATGAGAACTGGCAGGGTAAAGTACCTAACTCACAAAATACCGACGGAAAATTTGAACAGTTTACCGAGTTACGTTACGGTATCAGGGCTATGATACGAAACATTATTAGCAAGGTAAACAAAGGTAATAATACTGTTACCGGACTTATCAGTGTGCTATCACCAGCATTTGAAAACGATACTGCTGGTTACGTTGCAACGGTTGCAAAAACATTAGGGATTTCACCAACAATTGCAATCGAACTAAGTCAGGAAACCCTTATTGCACTATGCAAAATCATTGTAACGGTAGAAAATGGACAGCAGTACAGCAAGCTAATAACAGATTCAGACTACAGGGATGCCATTGCAATACTTGGCGTACCGTTAAAAAAAAAAGCAGTAGCAAAGGGCTACTAATCTTTTTAGCCTTAATCATTGCCGGCATTATCGGCTATAAAATCTACAAAAGAAAATGAGCGGACAAATAGGAACAGGAGTTGAAGCTTTTGCCATTGGCAACAGTAGCGGCCGCAGTGATGGAAGATTTGGAATTGAAGATAACGCCTCAACGGTTGATAGGTCTGTTGATATGGGCGGTAAATCTCTATCGTTAAGCAACCTTTCAGAATTTAATCTTGATGGCGTTGCTGTAGAGGGTTTTATACCTTTCACTTTCGATGAAATTCAGGAAACACCAAATATGGACTTGTATACAGAAGTACCGTTTCCCGGATATGAGGATAGGTCAATGGTACAGATATTTAATGATGAATTTAACGACACTGGGCTTAACACAAAAGTATATATTGCTATAGACGGCCAACCTACAGAATTTACAGCTGAATATTTTCTTTTTAACGATTCAATCCCTGTTTATTTCATACCTAAAATCAATACTGAAGATTATGACCTTTCAGGTTATGAAAGTGTCAGGAGAAGCCTTGACGTTTCTTTAAATGTACCCGCTGTTAACCCAGATGATGAAATACAGCCGAAAGATGTACTATTAGTTACTTCTGATAAGAAATTAAGAGTTGGCCAACTTCCTGATATGGGAACACCATCATGGATGGACACACTACAGGAAAACGGTGCATTAACAGCCAATGCTTACTCTTTTCTGAGTCCGGGTGTTATTTTCAATATGTATGG
The DNA here is from genome assembly GCF_036347315.1 of Flavobacterium sp. C4GT6. NCBI lineage: Bacteria > Pseudomonadati > Bacteroidota > Flavobacteriia > Flavobacteriales > Flavobacteriaceae > Flavobacterium > Flavobacterium sp. C4GT6. The sequence goes on along the minus strand of NZ_JAZGZU010000002.1, from coordinate 305,792 downwards.
TACTAATCAAAATTCACCCGTATTTTATGTTAGTAATAATTCAAATCCAATCCTTGCAAAACTGCAAGTCGGTGTAGGACAGGGTGGCTATTTAGATACTGGTATAAGCTTCTATAATGACCATACCGAGATAAGAAGGTTCTTTCAGTATCAGCTTGACAATAACGAATGGATGGTACAGTTTGATAGAACAATACCCGATGCCGGTTTTGTTCGCGGTCAATGGGGCTATGTCAAAAAGTTATATAATGGTGCAAGCGGTGTAGGCTCTAAAGACTATTACATTGAACTATTCCCGGACGATAGTCATACTATACAACTAAGTGGAGCAGCCTCGTTTAAAGGCAAAGTTTTTATTGTTAAAGTTTCAGGAAACGGCAATGTTACTTTATCAGTAACAAATAACGGAACTATAAACGGAAAGGATTCCATAATACTTGTTCCGGGAACCACTATTGAAGTTATCCATGACGGAACGGAGTACAGAATTATATCTATAACAGCTAAAATCCAAAACAACAATATTGTTAAGCTTCAAACCGCTGAAGAATTAAATACACTTTACCCGAATGCTTTTGAGGGTTTTGAAGTGTTTTGCCCTAATGTATCTACTCCCGTACTCTATCGTAAAACAGCTTTTGACGGAATATGGATTGGAATAGAACCACAATACTATTTAACACCAACACAACCATAATGGATATTTCTCACTTATTAAACTTATTTTTTGGCAGTACTACACTTGTAAGTGTTTACGTAGCATGGTCATCACGTAAAGCACAAGTACAAATAACAGAAAGCACAGCAATACAGGAACTGCAAAAAGCCTATGCCACATTTGTACAGGACACAAACCAAAGGCACACTGAAATGAAAACCGAAATATCATCCTTACGCCTTGAATTACAGGGATGGAAAAATAAGTGCCAACATTGTAAAGCAGCATAACATGAAAACAAAAAAAAACACTTGGCCAGTAAGCTTTTTAATTATCCTTTTTTTACTTTTTTCGGCTTCAGGATGCCGTAATCAAAAGCTTCTAAAACAAAACACATCTACTGTCAACATTGACAGTCTTAAACAGGTTTTTAAAAAGTTTACAGAGATTAACGGAGAAATAAAAGACAGAACCTCTTTCTATCTTCCTGATGTAAAAACCGGTAGTTCTGACTGTGATAGTATTTGTAATTCCCGAATAAGGGAAATGCTTAAAAGTATTAACAGAGAAATTGAATCCGGAAACAATAGGTATCAACTTCTTTACAACGAGCATAACAAAACGTTAGAAGTCTTAGCCCAAATAGCGGCTACTAAAAGCGAAAATATCGAACAGCACCAACAGGAGTTCAAACAGGAAAAAAAAGAAGTGGTAACCGAAGTACCTGTTTACATAATTCCTGTTTTCTACAAGTATAGTGCTTATCTCGGATGGGGTTCTGCATTGTTCCTAATTAACTATTTACTAACTAAACTAAAATCATGGCTGCCAAAAAAATTATTTACATAGGCGTTGCAGCCACTTTAATACTTATTCTTATGTCAAACACTAACAAGGCTTTAGCTGCAATTACAAAAAAACAAAAAATAAGGGGATGCGATCCGCTGGGGTGTGGCTCTTTTGGCGCACGAAGGGGAACACATACACATCAAGGCATTGACATTATAGCCACTCCGGGTGAGGATATATATTCACCTATAACCGGAAAGGTAACACGAATAGCTTACCCGTACGCAAGTGATTTAAGTTATACCGGGGTTGAAATTGTGAACGAAAAATATAAGGTTAAAATGTTTTATATGTCTCCTACAGTTGCAATCCCTTCAGTAGTTACTGCCGGTAATAAAATAGGGGTAGCACAAAATATCAGTGCAAAACATGGGGCTGCAATGACTAATCATGTTCACATCGAAGTAAGGAACAGTTTAAATCAATTAATTGACCCAACCGACTTATTTTAAGTAATGAAAAAAACTATTGTTATTGCCGGTCTTATTATTGGCGGTATTGCTTATGCCGGTTACAGGAAAGTTCAAAAGCTGAAGGAAATTTTTAATCAAATGAAAATCCAACCTTCAGGGCTAAGAAATGTAAAGATTGGGGTAGACTACTTTACTTTTAACCTTGACCTAATTATTGAAAACCCAACTACTGAAGCATTTTCTTTAAATGCCGGAAATACTGCCAGTTTTAAAAGAGTTTTAGCTTACCGTAACGGTCATTTTTTAGGAATGGCCACACTAAACCTTAACATGGTAAACATACCGGCATTCAACTCATTTGAATTAAAAAACGTTCCCTTTCAGATTTCATCAAATATTGTAATTCAAAATGCATTAAGTATTGAAAGCTTTTCAGTGGAACAACTAACATTTGTTGTCGTAGTTGACATATTAGGAAAAGAATATTACATAGAGGGCTAATTATGGGAGTAGTAAAAAAATTTAATGGCCTCATAGGGAGGCGTAAAGATATTAAAAGGGAAGAAATAAAAACCCTTATTAGGGCAGCTGTAGAACAGGAGCAATTTAAGTTGGCTTCAAGATTAACAAATGTACTTGAAAGTAACCCGGATGATGATGTTTTCAGATTTAGAAAAAATACTATTCCGGCTATAGATACAGTACCGGAAAGCTTTTTAAAGTGTTTAGACTGTGAACAGGATTCGGATAATGAAAGTATTGGTTTAGGTAAAGCTGTTTCACCTGATGAAATTTATCAGATGATTACAGATAGAATGATAGAAAAAATACGGGAAGCAAATACCCCAAGGTATGTACAAAAATGGGATGCTAAAGTATATGGTAAAGGCTACCTATTACCTTTTAATTTCGTTTCAAAAAAAATGTACAGAGGTATTAACCGTTATCTTCTTACTGATTTAGAGCCATTAAAAAACCCGTTTTACCTAACATTTAAACAAATTGAAGAATTAGGAGGTAAACTTAAAAAAGGAAGTATAGGGATTCCTGTTGTATATTTTACAGAACTGTATAAGTACTACAACCCTACAACGAAAGTAGATATAGGGAGTTACAACCTAAAAAAATTCATTGCTTTACTTGAAGAAAACAGAAGTAATATTCCTGAATTTAAAGCAGGGCTTTCTGCCCAGCAGATTGCGAATAATAATAAACTACCAATCCTAAAATATTATAAGGTTTTCAACGGGAAAGACGTTGAAGGCATTGACTTTGATCTTGACAACTTTAAACGCGGATATATTGAAAATGAGTTACCGGCAACCGAAGAGCATAAAATGCCAATAGCTGAAGCCATTATCAAAGCTTATCCTTCACCACAACCAAAATTAGGTTTTGGCGGTGGCAGGGCATACTACTCACCTACCTCCGACCGTATTCAAATGCCACATATTGTGGATTTTGAAACCTCACAGGATTATTACCGAACGCTATTTCATGAATATGGCCATAGTACGGGATATAGTAAAAGACTTGACAGGGATTTGACCGGACGTAAAGGGTCAAAGAAATATGCTTTTGAAGAATTGATAGCCGAATTTACAGCAACCTTTTTGAGTGCCGAGGCTGGTATATTATGGCATACTAATACAAATCACCCGGCTTACCTTAAATCATGGAATACAGCACTTACTCACCTTCAAGATGATAACCGTTTTTTAATGCGTGCTGCAACGAAGGCACAGGCCGCAGCTGATTACGTGTTAGAGTACAATAAATCAGGAGAGCCTAAATACTTCAATGATTTGAAAAAGATAGCCAAAGAAAAAGAGGCTAAAGAGAAAAAAGAAAAAACACCAAAAGCCAAATCAAAAAAAGTTCTGAAGCCAAAGCCGGCCACTACTCGTAAAAAACAACCCTCTAAATCGGAACAGTTAAACCTTTTTGGTTTAAACGGTAATAAAAAACGTTCTGTTCTTAATGGTGTAGCACCGGCAGAACCGCAACAACTCATAACAGTTCCGGAAGTAATACAACCGCCCGTTGTACAACCATCAACTAAAAACCCTCGAGTTTTAAATATAGGTGCAGCGGCCAATGAAGTGCCGGCTGAATTTTATACTGTCGCCGGTGAAGTAGGCAAGTTCCTTCAAGCTGTAGAACGTAAATCCAAACATAGTGTAGTTATTACAATGGATGGAGAGCAGGGAGCAGGTAAAACCACAACACTATACAAGTTTATGAACGCTTTTGCTACTCCTGGTAATCGTTGTTTGTTTATTTCAGGTGAAGAGCATCCGGCCAGTTCCTTAGCAAAGGAAAAAGTAGAAGATTATCTAACTCCCGCAGCACAATCAAATATTGATACTGTTGACGACGTGAAGGACACACAAGATTTATACAGCCTTGTTAAAGATTACGAGGTAATATTTATTGACAGTTGGCAAAAGCTTGTAAGAATGGTAGGTACTATTCACCTCGATGAAGATTTACGAAAGAAGTTTAACGGTAAAGTTTTCGTAATAATTTTTCAGCAAACTACCACCGGTAGAACCAAAGGAGGTGCTGAAGTTGTCTTTGATGGTGATATAATTATAAAAATGGTGAAAGAACCGCGTTTTGCTGATAATTATGCCTATTTCGATAAAAACAGGTACACTAAAGTACCTATCGAAACTATTAGGTACAATATAGCCAGTGGTACAATTTACAACCCCATTGAGCCTGAAACTGAAGGCGAGACCGAACCCGTTGCAACGGATATAGAAGAATTAAATTTTGAAGTTATATAATTAAAAAACTAAGTTATGAATAAAAAAATGATACTTGGCGTAACACTTTTAACCGGTGCAGCCTTGTTAACCTTTAAAGACAAGATTTTTGGCGATTCCAGCACTCAAAACACACCCGGAAATATAAGTACCGGAGGTAACACAAACACCGGAGGTAATACTGGTAGTACTGGAAATACTAATGGCAATAATAATGCTATTGCAGCTAAATACGAAGGTGGTGTAGTGAGAACCCCGAACGATGCCGGTTGGTATAGGGTGATTAATGGTAAGAGAGTGGTATATCAAAGTATAGAGGGGTACTACGCTGATGGTTCAAGACAAACTTATGACCTACCTCAAAGTGAATTTGACCAAATTCCAAGTAATACACTGGAGTATATAAACAGTTCCGGAAAATTAGTAAGATGGTAAACTATTTTGATATAAAAAGCCCTGAATTGATTTTCAGGGCTTTTTACTTTATCTTATATAACTTCAACAATATTAGATTTTTAAGGATAAATATTACCGTTTATCCGTTTTAACTACTTTTTAACATTCTCTATTCTGTATTTTTCACACTTTTTTATAATTTGCACAAAATCAACCTATTATTAACCTTAATTTATCTAAATTATGAAAAAGTTCTTAACTTTATTTTTAGTTTTTGGAATGTTTAGTGTACTATACGCTGAACGTTGTGCATGTGGTTCAATGGCCAGCGGTACTACTATTGAGTACAGTGTATTTGGTTCAGGTCAAAATGGTTCAAATTGCTGTACAATAGGCTTAGCTTATACTAGTGAAAATGAGCCAGCTTTATCACTAACTTGGCGTGATAATAATAATGGTACTTATACTATGATAAGATACGTTGAGTATGAAAACCCTAATCAGGCTCAAAGGGCTTGTTGCGACGATGCAGCTTAAAACCATTTATTAATTAACAATTTACAAATTATGAAAAATACCTTATTTTATATACTTGCCCTAATGTTTCTTTTCGTTAGCTGTAGTGATGAAAAAGACACAAACATGAACGATGACGGATTAAGCAAAAAAATGACCTCTGAAAAAGGAAGAGTAAAAGGAGAAATCCCAAGTGCTATGGGTATCAACCAAGTATTCATGGGAGAAATTAAGCCTGAATCTTTTTCTGATATGGTTAAGCTATACAAAAAAGATATTCAATTATCCGAAGGCACTGACTTTGATACCAACCTTAAAAATACGTGGCTAATTATTATTAATAAAGCTTTGCTAAAAGGAGAAGGAAATGAAGAACAAAGGAGATTCTTTGTTTACGAACAATTAAATCTTGAACAAAATTTTGCTCATTTAGATAATTTCTTTGAGTTACTGGCCATTACTAATAGTATTGACGATGCTGAAAAGAGTAAAATCGTAAATGAATACCTTAAAAAAAATAAAGCAGCCGTTAAACAAATAGTATGGCAAACACCTGAAGAAAAAGCAGAGATGGAAACTAAACTTGTTCTCGCAGGTAGAAGTTATGGTATTTTGCACCCTTCAAAATAAAATCAAAAAGAGCCGCTTTCTAAAGCGGTTTTTTTAATTTTGTAGTATTGACAAGGTAAGGTGTGTCAATTAAATTACAGCCCCGTGTAAGATGTGGTTTCATATTCGGGGCTTAATTTGTAATCACTACCCAATTAGGGAACGTTTATTATAATTTCTTTATTAGTTTAGTAAGCCGATTTTTAGCGGCTTTCTTTTTTTAATAAATGAGAATAATCTTCAGGTAGTTCCGCATCAATATCACGCAGGTATTTTTCCAGTGCATCCATTGTAGTATGTCCGGTAATAAGCATTAACCGGCTTTTAGTTTCAAATGGTGTAAGCTGTTTTCTTAATTCACGATAAATCCTTGTAACATAAGTATGCCTGAAGCTATAAAGGCCGTATTCCTCCCCCAACCCTAATTCATCTTTAATAGTTTTAAATCGCTTCCCAAAGTGATTACGTCTGTTAACCTCTTTAGCATCCCACTCACCCACACCATTGGGTGTAAATATAAAATCAGTGTTTTTATAAGGTGTTAAATCAGGAATATCCTGTAAAAGAATATCGGGGATTATCTTAGTTTTTACGGGCTGGTTCTTTGCGCGGACTTTCAAAACTTTATCGGCTATATGAATATCTTTTTTTTGCAGCCTACATACTTCTACCGGCCGCAGCATATTAATAGATATGAATTTCACAAACAACAATAAATGTTTGTCTTTTTCAGCCATTAATTTTAGAATATCTTCTTCCTGCTGTTTAGTATAGGTTTTGTTTTTTTTAGGGCTGCTTTTTAGCACGTCTATACCTTCGATAATATTCTCCTTTACTATCTGATTATTTTTAAGGATTTTGTATAACGATGATAAGGCTGCCCTCGTATTATTTCTATTTCTCGGGCTTGTGCGTTGCAATATTTCATTGAGAAAACCTATAGCATCAATACTTTTAATCTCATTCATTTTTGTCGTAGCAGGCTTATTATCTACTAGCCAATCCTTAAACCTCGTAATACGGCTTTTAAAATCATTATAGGAGCTTTCTGAATGTAGGTTCTTTGCGTACTCGAGCGCAAAGTCAATTGCTTCAGCAACTTTTTTTGCTGAATTGATATTAACCGGTTCTTTATCTGACTGGCCGGATAAAATGCTGTTATCAGGTTCAGGAGTATAAGGGTTAAAACCTTCCTCCAATATTAACTTTACAGACTTACACAAAGCCCGGGCGCGTAAAAGTCTTTCCTTAACAGTGTTGTAGTTATCTAAATCTGCATATATAGGCGGTTGACGCTCTAACTTTCCCGTTTCAGGATTTCTAAAAGAATAGTAAACGTACCACCTTCTATTAAGGTCGCCGCCTCCATCGTATATTGTTGGCCCTCCATATTGTTTTTGTTTCTTCAAATTGTATTCAAAAACGTATTCAAAATCGTATTCATTGCGTAATATCCTGTTGATTGAAGGCATAAAAAAAGCGGTTTTAAATTGCTTTAAAACCGCTTGGCTGCATATTGCGTTTCTGTAGCGAAGACGGGAGTTGAACCCGTGACCTCAGGGTTATGAATCCTGCGCTCTAACCAACTGAGCTACCTCGCCAAATATTCTCGGTCATTACGTCCTTGAATGCGGGTGCAAATATAAAACTAAATTTAAAGGTTGCAAATATATTTTCAAGAAAAAAAATTATTTTTCAAAACGCTTTCATTTCAAAACTAAAAATTATATATTTCAAAAAAAATAACAAAGTATGGACGTTAAAGTAAAATACGAACTGGAGTTTCCTATAACATCTTCCCCACAGTTGTTATATCAATATATATCAACACCTTCGGGACTATCAGAATGGTTTGCCGACAATGTTAATTCAAGAGGAGAAATCTTTAGCTTCCTTTGGGACGGCTCTGAAGAAAAGGCAAGACTTGCCTCAAAAAAAAGTGGCGAGAAAGTAAAATTCCGTTGGCTTGATGAAGACAATAAAGACACTGATTACTATTTTGAGATTCGTATTATAGTTGACGAGATTACAAAAGATGTTTCTTTAGTAGTTGTTGACTTTGCTGATGAAGACGATGTAGAGGAGTCAAAACAGCTTTGGGACAACCAAATTTCCGACCTTAAACATGTAATAGGTTCTGTTTAGGAATTCTTTTATATAAGACTTATATTTGCCCTGAATTTTCAGGGCTTTTTTTATGATTAATTACAACGGAAATCTTACAGAAAACACAAACATTTCAGTAGAACAAAACAGAGGATTTTTATACGGCGATGCCGTTTTTGAAACTTTAAAAGTTGTAGACGGAAAAATATTGTTTGCAGAAGACCATTACTTCAGGCTTATGGCTTCTATGCGAATTGTAAGAATGGAAATCCCTATGCATTTCACTATGGAATACATGGAGAAACAGGTTAAAAACCTGGCTACCGCTTTAAACATAAATGCTTCCTGCCGTGTCCGACTTACATTTTTCAGAAAATCAGGCGGTTTTTACCTTCCAACCACAAATGATTCTGAATTCATCATTACTGCCGAAGCTTTACAGGAACCTTTATACAGCTTTACCGAAAACTCAACCTACGAAGTAGATTTGTTTAAAGACTTTTATGTAACAAAACAGCTTTTATCGACCATTAAATCTACCAATAAAATGGTACAGATAACCGGAAGCATTTTTGCACATGAAAACGGCCTCGACAACTGCCTACTTATCAATGACGAGAAAAATGTTATTGAAGCGCTTCAGGGCAACATATTTATGCTTAAAGGCAAAAAACTGATTACCCCTCCTGTTACAGACGGGTGCCTTAACGGAATAATGAGAAAACAGGTTCTCGCCATTGCCCGCAAAACTGAAGGTCTTGAGGTTAGCGAAGAGAGTATTTCACCTTTTGAACTACAAAAAGCAGATGAAATTTTCATCACTAATGTAATTAAAGGAATACAACCAATAACAAAATACCGTAAAAAGGAATACGGCAGCACACTGGCTTCCGAACTGATAAAAAAACTTAATGTACTTATTAGACTAGGCTAGTTTAATGAAGGATTTTCGGGAGAGTTAGACCAGATAAGATAATCACCTCCAAGCTCCATTATTTTCTCTTTCCAGAAAGAGGTGCTTGACTTACCTATTATCTTATTTTCATAACGATTCTCAGATACTATCCAGGAGTTATCCTCAAGTTCATCTTCAAGCTGATGAGCAGCCCAACCTGTGTATCCTAAAAAGAAACGGATATTACCCTTTTTAATCTTACCCTGATTGATAAGGTGTTTTGTAGACTCAAAATCACCTCCCCAATATATACCATTAGAAATTTCAATACTATCAGGTATTAAATCGGGGATATTATGAATAAAGTAAAGATTGTCCTGTTCTACAGGCCCACCGTTATAAATTTTGAAGTTTCCTTCCACCTCAGGAAGCAAATCTTTTATAGAATATCCTAAAGGTTTATTGAGTATAAAACCTATAGAACCTTCATCATTATGATCAGCTAGTAAAACTACAGACCTGCTAAATGACAGATCTCCAATGGATGAGGGCTCTGCTACCAGCAAATACCCTTTTTTGGGTTTTAGTGTAATCATGGGCTTACCTTTTTATTAAAATAAATTTAAAGAAAAAATACCTAGTTCCAAAATAATTACCTAAAGATTTAATTAAAAAAGCCTCCAAACAGGAGGCTTTTTAACTTATATTTTCAAGATATAATATTAGTTTACAGAACCGTCAAGCTCAGCACCCGGCTTAAATTTAACTACATTTTTAGCAGCGATTTTGATTGTAGCACCAGTTTGAGGGTTTCTACCTTCTCTTGCAGCTCTTTTAGAAACTGACCAAGAACCAAAACCAACTAAAGATACTCTTCCTCCTTTTTTTAATGTATCACCTACATTACCAACAAAAGATTCTAAAGCTTTTTTTGCTGCACCTTTAGATATTCCTGCATCTGCAGCCATTGCGTCGATTAATTCTGATTTGTTCATAATAAATGTTATTAATTGTTTGGTTAAAATTATTGTTTTTCTAATCCTGTACTACAAATTTAATAGGAAAATCAAATTACGCAAGTAAATATAGGTTAATTCCTTTTTTTTGTTGATAACTTCAAGTCAAATGTTAATAAACTTCTTTGTTTTATTAAAATTTTCTTAAAATATCAGTATTTACAAGGGTTACAGCGCCTTAGCTGTATCAGAAAACTGCATTCCGTTAAGCAGTTCATGAGCCGCCATTTTTTTCTTGCCTGGGAACTGTAAACTTTTAATATTTAAATACCCGTCTTTAACCGCAATTTTTATATCTTTTTTTGTGCTAACTATAGCACCTTCCTCTTCATTTGGCGTAACCGACTCAAAAGCTGTTTCATATACTTTTACATTCCATTCCTGCCCATTATCTGTAAAATAAGTCCAGGCAGCAGGGTAAGGGCTTAGCCCCCTTACAAGGTTATGAATTTGAGCTCCGGTTTTAGACCAGTCTATCTTACAGTTATCCTTATTTAATTTATAAGCTGTTTTTATATCATCAGTATCCTGTTGTATAGTAGTGTCGGCCTTACCTTCTTCAATAAGAGTAAGGGTTTTTATAACTGCACCCTTACCAAGTTCCATAAGCCTGTCATGCAACTCTCCCGCTGTCTCATTCTCTCCAATACTAACTTCCTCTTTAAGTATCATGGCGCCGGTGTCAATTTTATCGTCTATAAAAAACGTAGTAACACCTGTTGTTGATTCTCCATTTATAACAGCCCAGTTTATTGGAGCAGCCCCCCTGTATTGAGGAAGCAGCGATGCATGAAGATTAAAAGTACCCAACTCAGGCATTTTCCATACAGATTCAGGCAACATCCTGAAAGCCACTACTACCTGTAAGTTCGCATTAAGAGCTTTCAGCTCGGTTAAAAAAGATTCATCTTTAAGGTTAGTAGGCTGCAATACCTGTAAACCTTTTTCCAATGCATATTCTTTAACTGCTGAATATTTTACCTTTTGCCCCCTTCCTGCAGGCCTGTCGGGCGCAGTAATAACAGCAGCAATATCATAGTTATTATTATATATAGTATCGAGTATTCCAACGGCAAATTCCGGCGTACCCATAAACACGATTCTCAGCTTATTCATTATTTTAATATATATTGATTATTGGTATTAATCTTAATCTTATCGTTTTCTAAAAGTATTTGTATTGCAAAGATAATCTCATCGGGTGTAAGCTCAAGCTTTTCTTCAATATCTCTTGAAGATAAAGCCTCATTACTTATCAGCTCTAAAACCTGTAAAGCCACCTGCGAAGGGTCTTTTACTTTTTTATTTTTTGTTATGCAGTAAGAACATATTCCGCAATCTTGAGTAGCCTCCTCATCAAAATAGGTAAGAATGAGTCTGCTTTTACAGGTATGCGAATTTTCAATGTAATTGATAACAGCATCAAACTGCTGTGTTTTTATATTGTTTTGCTTTTCTAAAAATTTAGCTACCCTATTAATAGTTAACTCATCTTCCCTCACTTCATTAAAGGTTAGCTTACTGTCATTACCCAAACTCCTAAAAGATATTACCTCTTTTTCATAAAGCCTCTTCAATACCTGCATCAATCCCTCTTCACTTATTTTAGCCTTCCTTACAATCAAATCGGCATTAAGATTAGTCTCCATATCAAACACTCCCGGATAACTCCTTAAAATAGTCAATATAGCTTCCTCATCATTCCTATTAAGACTAATGTAACGCATCACCTCTTTACTCGGAATCAAAAACTGTATGGTTACTTTTTCAGAAAACTCTTTAGACAAAGTAACTATACCCTGCCTATCTAAAAACTGTAGCGCATTATATGTTTTAACCACAGGCAAATCATACTGCCTGCAAAATATATTGAGATTAAAAGCAAAACTTTCGTTTATCCCCTCTCCATAAGCTATTTGGAGATAATTATTAAGCCTTACATACACCTGTTTTAAAAACTTTTTATCAGGCAATACTTCTAAGAACTGGTTTTTCCCTATCTGGGCATCAGCCTTATTAACGAGCAGTACAGCAAAAGCTTTGTCACTATTACGACCTGCCCTACCAGCTTCCTGATAATAACTTTCCATATTATCAGGCAACTGTATATGAATTACAGTTCGCACATTAGGCTTATCTATCCCCATTCCAAAAGCATTTGTCGCTACCATAACCTGAGCCTGCTCGCTCATCCACAGCTGCATGTTTTTTTGCTTTTCGGAAGAGGTTAAACCTCCATGGTAAAAAGTAGCCCTGAAACCTAACGATTCTAACTGACGGGAAACATCATGGCAAGCCTTCCTGTTCCTTACATATATAATCGACGGTTGCGGATTTTTAACCAACATCTGTTGTATGCGGTGCAGCTTATCTTCGGTTTCAAAAACCATATAAGCCAGGTTTTTCCTGGCGAACGATTTGATAAAAACAGCGGGATCATGCAACTCCAAATGCTTTATCATATCTCCCCTCACCCTCTTGGTAGCTGATGCAGTAAGCGCCATGAAAGGTACATTAGGCAGGTATTTTTTTAAGACCGAAACTTTAAGGTATGCCGGCCTGAAATCATGACCCCATTGCGATACACAATGCGCCTCATCTATAGCTACAAGATTTATAGGAAGCTCTTTAATCCTCTCCAGTATCCAGTCTGCCTGAAGCCTCTCGGGAGACAGATATAAAAACTTATAATTACCGTAACGGCAGTTATCCAGCAAATCACTAATTTCATCGGTAGAGATGCCTCCTGTAAGTGCAATTGCTTTTATCCCGATGCGGGACAGATTCTCTACCTGGTCTTTCATTAATGCTACAAGCGGAGATACCACAAGGCACAGCCCCGGAAGCATCATTCCCGGAACCTGAAAACAAACCGATTTACCCCCACCTGTAGGCATTACAGCGAGTGTATCTTTTCCGTTTAAAACAGATTTTATAATTTGTTCCTGAGGATCCCTGAAGCTTTCGTACTTCCAGTACTTATTAAGGATATCAAGGGGTTGTTGCATAATTATATCACGAAAGATGCTCTAAGATAAAAAGAATTCTGTTATCCAGCGTCTCTTTTGGCACTTCTATTAAGTTATAGCCGTAAGTTGTATAGGTTTCAGCCAAATGGTCGGCAATTAATTTAGACTGTTCAAAGTTCTCATAACGCTCTTCGTCAGGAGTATATATTTCTTCCCAAGGCGGTAAAAAGAATATTTTGGTATAGCGATGATTTTTACACGCTTCATCAAAAAAAGCCGGGTAGGCATCACCTATATAATGCATATAAGCTAGCACATCCGGTATACCTCTATCTAAAAAAACTATCGGAACCGTTTCCTGCTGCGCCTCTGCATATTGTTTTTTACGACCTTCAAGCAAAAGTTCACTAAACAACAAAGGCTTTTCTAAAAACAACTGTTCTATACCCTGCCTGCGGGCTTCCAGCGTTACCTGACGTGAAATTTCAGGGTAACAGGTATACCCCCTTTTAGCAAGTTCGTTAATCAAAGATGTTTTTCCCGAACCTGGTCCTCCTATTATTACTACTATCTCCTTTTCCAAAACAATGTATTAAAGCACAAAATTAATCAAACTTACAAAATACCTAAACATGGCACGTTATTTGAATATTTTAAACCAAAACATTATATTTAACGCAATGTTAAATGTTTTTTACTAAAAAAACGCGTTATATATATTTAATGACGTAATAAAGAATAAATGCTATGAAGGACACAGGAAACACATTAACGCGAAAAAAGAAGTATGCACACTATTTTTCTTTTAAAAGAAAGGATGCAATTATACGATATATTGAAATTGCCGTGATTACCATTATGGCGATAATGGTAATTGGCGGTCTATACGGAATTTTTAACTAGATTTTGCCAATTCGTTTTAAATGAAAAACTCCCCTTTAACAGGGGAGTTTTTTTTTATACAATAAGGCAAGATGCAGAAATTGGCACCGGTTAAATTAAGGCATAGGTGCATTGCCGGCCTCCATATAACTTTTAAAACCTTCAATATCTTTAGTTATCATTTTCTCAAATACAGGGTTAAGCAGTTTTGCAGCCGCTTCCCCAGCCGCTCCCATTGGTGCTTTATAAGAAATAGTCACCTCTACATCTGTACTGCTACCGTTATCTTTAAACCTTACTTTTCCCGAATTATGAATAGCAGCCCCTGCAAGCGAATGCCAACTTAGTAATTCATTTGGTCTGTCGTCCAGTATTTCGGCATTCCATGAAATAGTACCAAGTCCTCCCGGAACTTTTGCTTTCCATTCAGATATATTATCAGTTACCTGTTTAACACTGTCAAGATGTCCCATAAATAATGGTAAAGATTCCAAATTTCTCCAGGCATGATACACCTCAGCAACATGTTTATTAACTGTAAAAGCAGATGAGATACTCACACTACCGCCTTTTAAGAGTTTTGAATTACTCAAAGCGTCATATGCCGGGCAGTACCCGCTTATACCTCTAAACAACATCGTACCTGCTGTAATACCCTCCAGTACTTTTCTTTCATCTTTTTTACTGAGTGCCCTATATAATAAATAAGCACCCCCTGCTATCATTAAAGCTCTCTCTGCTTTACCTACATTAACATGCAAGCCCGGTACTATACTCTTTTTCCCATGCAGATACTCATCTGCTTCTTCACGATTAGTAACCGAAGCATATCGGTTAGGATCAGTGCCAGAGGGGTCGTATTTAGAAAAATTCCTTTTTGAACTCCCTGTTTCTTCAGGTTTTATAATATTTGCTTCCATAACTTTATTTTTTTTTGAGATTGTTTTGATTAATTGCCTCATATAAAGTTATTTAATAATAATAACAGTAACAGCCAACTATATGATAAAGTATTCTTAAGGATGTGATAAAAAACCAAAAACCACCCTGTTGGGTGGTTTACTATTTAAAATATTTTATAGTGTATGTGTTTAACCGAAATGCACTTCAAGTATGTCTATTTCGTCTTCTTTCACCTCATTATTGTTATCGGCAATGATATTGATTCCCGAAACACGTAATGATTTCACTTTGTTTTTTCCTGCTTTTACCAGTCTTTCAAAATTAGACGGATGAAGCATTAGCATTACATTTCCTTTAAGGGCATTTGTTAGAATAAATCTCTTAATGGTAGCAAGGTCGATGTTTTTTCTCATGGTAACGTGGTGTTGGTTAATGTTACAAAGATGAGATTTAAACCTTTAAAATTTTGGTAAGGAAAAGCCAATAAATGTTTAAATTTTCCTAAAAATTTATTTTATCGACCAAATACTTGATTTTATCTTTTAACTACCATAATAATCAATAAAATACAGTAAAAAACGATTTTAAACACTACAAAACATTATATAAAAAGCTAACTTTTAAGTCTTTTTTAACAAATAAGGCTAATAACGCCTTAAAAACCAGGAAGAAATCAGTCTTCATAACCGCACAAAGTACGTCCCTTATCTTTAGCCTCTTTGAGTGTAACTTCTTTAATCTCTGCTTTACAGTTTGAAAGCCCTCTGCAGTTTTTATTATAGTGATATCGTTTTGAACTTTTACCGGTACATATATACACATCGCTTTCCCCGCTTCCGTTAAAAGCAGTAAGAGGAACAAGCAACAACAGCAGTAAAAGTTTTTTCATAATTATTACTCTTTATTTTGTTTGGCAGCGTTAAGCCCTTTTTCCCAAGCTGAACGATCTATAATATAAAACTCATTTTTAAAACAATCCCAAACCGATACTTTAGTTTTAGATAATACGTAATGCTTTTCCCAATTAGTGTAGGGACTATAAAGCATAAGTACACAAACATCGGTAGCCGTTATAATATCATCTTCGGTATGAGTATGCAGTGAATTTGTTTCTGAAGAATTACTACTATAATTTACCGGAGTCATACTACTATGCAATTTTTCAACATTTTCCACCGTATTATCATCATTAAAGGTAATAAGATAATCGTTTCCAAAAATAACTACATTACCTTTTTTAGGCCCCGTAAAAAAGTAAACCATTTTTTTCTCTTTATAAATAAGGGGTACAGGGTTAAAAGAAGTATAGCTATAAAATTCAAAAACAGGATTTCTGTTAAGCTCTGACATCGCTTCCTTTCTTATACTGTACAGGTCTTTTTCATAATCACTAAACTCTCTTGCAACCGTATCAATTTGGGCTCTTACAGATAAATAAGTATCATCAAAAGAAAACACCGCTACGGTTTTAGGTACAGTATCTCTATCATAAAAAACACAAATATTCCTGTCATTCTCTGTATAAGAAAAATACCCTCCTGCAAGCTTACTTTTTTCAGGAAAGCGGTCTAAAAACATATCTGTTCCCTGCCAGGATGCCTTTTCTGATTTATAGAGAAGCCTGCCCTGCTCCATGATTTCTTTCTCATTATGTTGTGAAAACAAGCTTATTGGACAAAAAATTGTAAGTAGTAGTAAAGTAGTTAGTTTACAAATAAACCTCATTTGGTACGCTATTTAAAGAAAAAGCAATTTTAATTAATTTTCACATGGGAAACATGAATTTTATTTAAAAATTGGTTTTTAAAAAACATTTTTAACAAAAAATATAGTAATATAACAGATTGTCAGCTTTTTAACTTCTGCTAAAAATACAAAATTTATTAACATTTTTCTAACAATATTTTACCTACATCGTTTTTTTAAGTGTTAAAATTTAAAGTTTTAACAATTTTAACTAAACTTAATTCATTAGAATATCTATTTTTATCGAAACATAAATAAATAACCAAACGCTTATGGAGAAAATTACTTTTAACGCTATTCGTGAATTTATTATTGAGAATGAATTAACAGACAGCGTGTCTATCACGTTGCATCCTGACAATTTTGACGAACTTGTTTTGGACTATCTGGACTTTAATGACAATCAAATTGAACGTCCGTTTGAAATTCTTGGAATTGAAATCCTGCAGGACAACTCAGGAGACATTCCTAAAAGCAAAATCCATATTATGGAGAACGCTCAATAATTTTCACTTTACGACCAAAAAACAATCTAAACCCCGCTCAAAGCGGGGTTTTATTGTATACATAATATTGTAATCTTTAAAACACAAAACTATAAGCCAACCATAACAATTAAGTTGCAACTTGCACTACAACCTCACCTACTCAATACCTTAAGCAAACCAACAACTTTATGCATAATGGTAAAATAAATTTTGCAGGAATACGGGATTATATTCTGGAAAACGAATTAACAGACAGTGTAGCAATTGTATTACACCCTGATAGTTTTGACAGCCTGGCTATGGATTATATTTCACAATACGGCTTTATGGAGCGTCCTTTTGAGATATTAGGAATAACCATACTGGAAGATACAACAGGCATAATATCCAGAAACAAAATCGAAACAGTTGAAATGTAAAAAGCCTCCCGAACGGAAGGCTTCTTTATTATTTAATTTTACTTTTTAACTCTTCTAAACTTACCTGCTCCTGCTCTCCGGTAGCAAGATTTTTTAGCGTAAAAGTGTTATTATTTATCTCTTCGTCGCCTGTTAATACCGCAAAAGGTATGCCTCGCTTATCAGCATGTTGGAATTGTTTGCCAACTTTAGCCGAATCAGGATAAAGCTCTGCCTTAATACCTGCATCTCTTAACTGTTTCGCAGCTTTCATAGCATATAGCGATTCTTTATCTCCAAAGTTGATGAACAATACTTTAGTCGATTCTGTAACGGTATCAGGGAACAGGTTAAGTTCCTCAATCACGTCATATATACGATCAAGCCCAAAAGATATACCTACACCACTCATATTCTTTAACCCGAATATACCGGTAAGGTCGTCATATCTTCCGCCACCACCTATAGAACCTATTTTAACTCCGGCAGGTGCCGAAACTTCAAATATCGCTCCCGTATAATAGTTAAGTCCGCGTGCCAGTGTAACATCAAGATCAAGGATTGACTCCCCTAAACCTATAGCCGCAACATTATCACATATAAAACGAAGCTCCTCAACTCCTTTCAATCCTTCTTCAGATGTAGCCAGTAGCTCGTTTAACTTATCCAGCTTCTCATTAATACTTCCGGTAAAATTAAACAATGGCTGTACTTTTTGTATTGCATCTTCACCAATGCCTTTTTCAAGCATCTCTTTTTTAACGCCGTCTTCACCTATCTTGTCAAGTTTATCCAGAGCAACAGTAAAGTCAATGAGCTTATCTTTAGCTCCAATAACCTCTGCAATACCCGAAAGTATTTTACGGTTATTGATTTTAATGGTAACTCCGTTTAGCCCAAGCGACGTAAACACACCGTCATAAAGCTGTACAAACTCTACTTCCTGCCATAACGATTTTGAACCTACAACATCGGCATCACACTGGTAAAACTCCCTGTAACGGCTTTTTTGAGGCTTGTCTGCCCTCCATACCGGTTGGATTTGGTAACGCTTAAACGGAAACACAATATCGTTTTGGTGCTGTACAACATAACGTGCAAATGGTACAGTTAAGTCATAACGAAGTGCTTTTTCAGATATTTGTGAAGCTACCTTAATACTATCTTTATTTTCAAGAAGTGCAGCATCAACTTTAGCCAGATAGTCACCTGAATTAAGTATCTTAAAAATAAGCCTGTCTCCTTCTTCCCCATATTTTCCCATAAGGGTAGATGAGTTTTCAAACGTAGGAGTCTCTATTGGCTGAAATCCGAAAGTCTCAAAATGATGCTTTATCGCCGATATGATGTATTGACGCTTAGCCACCTCAGCAGGTGAAAAATCTCTTGTTCCTTTAGGAATTCCCGGTTTTTGTGCCATAGTAAATCTTATTTTTAATTTAAATGCAAATATAATACAGTTTACCATTTTTGGCTTACAGTTTACGTTTCTATTATAAGGTTTTGTAACACATTAAGTATACTTGATAAATTTTACACCAAATAGCTAAAACAATTTATGTATTTTAGTGGCTAAATTGCAAAATCTATGTTTAGCCTGTTAAGGGAAAATACCAAAATTGCCTTTAGTTCCATTAAAACGCAACTCCTGCGCACCATACTTACCGTTATTATTATTGGTGTAGGTATATGGGCGCTTGTAGGGATACTTGCCACCGTTAAGGTACTTGAAAATACTATTACCGGTAACTTTTCGGCAATGGGAACCAACACTTTCTCTATTAGCCGTTATGACTTTTCCCAACAGATAAGACAAAACGACAGGACTGCAAAAGTAAACCCGAACATTACCTACCCACAGGCAAAATCATTTCAGGACAAGTATCACTTTCCAGGATCGGCAGTATCGCTATCTTTTACTGCAGCAAGTGATATAGAAGTAAAATACGGTTCAGAAAAAACAGACCCTGAAATCAGCGTACTTGGTGTAGACCATAATTTTATTGGTAACTCCGGACTGGAAACAACATCAGGCAGAAACTTTACTACTTTTGACATACAAAACAACAACTACGTTTGCATAGTAGGCTCTGACTTTGAAAAAGGACTTTTAAAAGATGTTAACCCAATAGGAAAAACAATCTCTATAAGAGGTGCAAGATTCAAAGTAATAGGTGTATTAAAAGAACAGGGATCTACCTTTGGCAACAGGCAGGATTTAAGAGTTTTATTACCTATACAGGTAGCAAGATCGTTATTTACCGCTCCAAACATTAATTATGACATAAAGGTTAAAACCCAAAACAAGGATATGCTTGACGGCTCTATAGATGAAGCTACCATTACCATGAGAAGGGTTAGAAAACTAAACCCTGTAGAGGATAATAATTTTGGTATTGCCAGAAGTGACGAATTGTTACAACGCCTTATGTCGCAAATCAATATTTTAAATTATGCTGCATGGTGCATTGGTATCATTACCGTTTTTGGTTCTACCATAGCACTTATGAATATCATGCTGGTATCGGTAACCGAAAGAACCCGCGAAATTGGAGTGCGCAAATCACTTGGTGCCAAAAAAAATACCATAGCCGGACAGTTTCTTACAGAAACACTAATAATAAGCTTTTTAGGAGGTTTGCTTGGTATTGTATTAGGTTTACTCACAGGTTATGGCGCATCCCTATTAATGAAAACCGATTTCCCTATGCCATGGGGAGCTACAATGGCTGCCTTAACCACAATTATAGTTGTTACTATAATATCAGGGGCGTATCCTGCTGTTAAAGCCGCTTCTTTAGATCCGGTAGAATCTTTACGATACGAATAATCTATTTCTATTTAAATATCGCACGACACCATACGGTCGTTACCATAAATATCTTTTTTAAGGATAACATTTTTATAGCCTTCTTCCTGAAGCATGGTAACAGTTTGCGGACCTAAATACTGGTTTATCTCAAAATAAATTTTCCCGTTAGCAGCAAGCGACTCATCACCCAGCTTAGCTATCTTTCTGTAAAAAAGCAATGGGTCGTTATCATCTACAAAAAGTGCTAGGTGCGGCTCATACTGTAGTACATTATTCTTTATTTCCTGCTTTTCCAGATTACGGACATAAGGTGGATTTGAAACGATAACATCAAAAGATTCCGGTAATGAATCAGCCACAAGAATATCTTTCTCTATAAAAGTTACATCTACCTCATTGCGCACGGCATTACCTCTTGCTTTAGCCAAAGCATCCTTAGAAACATCTATGGCATACACCTTAGCCTGAGGCAGGTTTTTAGCGAGGGTTATAGCAATACAACCACTACCAGTACCTATGTCAAGTATTTTAATATCTTTCTTTCCTTTATTTTCATTAATAATCCACTCTACAAGCTCCTCTGTTTCAGGTCGCGGTATCAGGGTATTTTCATCAACAAAAAATTCCAGTCCGTAAAAATGAGCGTTACCAAAAATATACTGTATAGGCCTCTCCTGCTCCAGTTGAGTTAATACTTCATTCCATTTAACAAGTTCTACCCTATCCAGTTCGGCATTGCTGTTCATTGCCAAGTCAACTTTTTTCCAGCCTTTAAGTTCTTCAAGGCATATATAAAAAAGACTCTCCGCTTCAGCAGTATCGTAGGCTTTGCTTAGCGTATCTAAAAAAAAGGCGCGGTATTCTCTAATGTTCATTTGTGTTCAGTTCTTTTATCATCCACACCGGGCACGAATTATGTCCGGTATTACCCATTGGAGCATCCAGATATACAAAACCCGATTTTTTATACAGTTTTTGTGCATCTTCCATATAAGGCATGGTCTCTAAATAACATTTTTTAAAACCAAAACCAGAAGCGCTTTCAAGACATTTTTCCATCATAAGGCTTCCTAAACCCAGTCCGCGTGCTTCAGCAAGAAAATACATCTTTTGCAGCTCGCATACATCACCGGGTCCATTCTCCAATGGTGCTATACCAGCACCTCCAATAATTTTGCCATTTTTCTCAATAACAAAGTAAACACTGTTATTTTGCGTATAAGTCTCAAACATACTGTCAAGTGACACATCGGCATAGGCAGTACCTACCTTAGGAACATTATGTTCTATAAGCACATCACGTATTACTTTTGCCACAATTTTATTGTCGGCAAGTGCTATTGGTCTGATGATAACTGAATCCATAGTACAAAACTAACCAATAATGGATTTACGGCTGCACAAAACTTTGTAACTTTGATTTCTTACTACTTCATCGCCCATGAATCACGAAATATACATGCAGCGTTGCCTTGATTTGGCAGCAAACGGATTAAGAGAAGCAATGCCTAACCCATCGGTAGGTGCGGTTTTAGTATACAATGATATTATTATAGGAGAAGGACACACCTCTCCCTATGGCGGACCTCATGGCGAAGTAAACTGTGTTAATTCGGTAAAGCCCCAAAACCAACACTTAATACCACTTTCCACACTCTATGTGAGCCTCGAGCCATGCAGTCATTATGGCAAAACTCCGCCGTGTTGTGATTTGATTATACGGGAACAGATAAAAACCATAGTAATAGGCACTACAGATCCGCATGAGAAAGTAGCCGGTAATGGCATACGCAAACTTAAAGAAGCCGGCAGGGAAGTGATTGTTGGCGTACTGGAAAAAGAATGTCGTGAATTTAACCGTCGCTTTTTCACCTATCACGAAAAAAAGCGTCCTTATATCATTTTAAAATGGGCCGAAACAGCCGATGGTTTTTTGAGTCCGTTACCGGAAACGAGAAACAATGAAGATAAAAAACCCGTATGGATTACCAATACCTACTCCCGCCAGCTGGTTCACAAATGGCGCAGTGAAGAGATGGCAATACTGGCAGGAACCACTACTGTTTTAGACGACAACCCAAAACTGGACGTAAGAGACTGGACAGGAAACAATCCAACACGTGTAATTTTAGACAGAAAAAACCGAATATCTGACAGTTATTTTGTTAAAAAACAAAAAATAAACACAATTATTTTGACAGAAAAAGAGAATTTACCTAATTTAGGGAGTTTCCTTTTTGAAAAAATAAATTTTGATAGTAATCTCCCACAAACGATTGCTAATGTACTTTATAACCACAACTTACAGTCGGTTATAATTGAAGGCGGCAGGCAAACCCTGCAAACGTTTATTGATGCAAACCTGTGGGACGAAGCAAGGGTTTTTAAAGGTAAAACCCTTCTTCATGAAGGAATAAAAGCGCCGGCATTACAAGCCACAGCAAAAGAAAAGTACTTTGTACTCAATGACGAACTTTTAATTTTCAGAAATCATGATTAACACTATCGTATTTGATTTTGGCGACGTTTTTATCAATAAAGATAATGAAGCCCGCGACAATGCGCTGAAAAAACTTGGACTAAAGGAATGGACGGAAGAACTGGACCAACTGGAAAAAAAATTTGAAACCGGCAAAGTTAAGGAGGATGATTTTATAAGAGGAATTAAGGCTTATATACCAAATGCTGATCCAATTGCAATTAGAGAAGCATGGAACGCAGGTATTGGGGATTTCCCGCTACACAGACTGGAATTTTTACAAAAACTATCGGCCAACTACCGTTTATTCCTTCTTAGCAACACCGACCCCATACATATAGAAAAATTTGAGCATGATGCGGGAGCGTCATTCTACATGGATTTTTATCAGTGTTTTGAACGCGTATATTTCTCTCATGAAATTGGCATTAGAAAACCAGAACAAGAGGCCTACACTTACATTATAAATAATCACGATATTCAGCCAAAGCGAACCCTGCTTATAGACGACAAAAAGTTTAATACTGATGCCGCCGAACTATTAGGCTTTAAAGTATGGACTATAAACCCTGAAATGGAGGATGTAACAGAGCTTTTCAATAAAAAAATCATTTCCCTCGAAGAGGTATAAAAAAACAGCACACATTGCTGTGTGCTGCCTTTAAATAATTTTATATCTTATTATTACTCTGCACTTTCTTCTTCTGCAGAAGAATCGGTTTTAATACCTATCAGGATTTTATCATAAGAATCTGTGTAAAACAACAGGTTTCTTGTTTCAGGCAATCTACCGTCAAAATCATGCTGCATCAAATAGCAACTTACTTTATCAATCACTTCCTCATCATCAGGCACAATTACATAAAGGCTTATTTTTTGATCATCCTTTTCTATAAAACCTAAATTGATGTCGTATTTATTATCAAAAAGCCCTTTTAGGGTTTCGATAATATCTGCAGCTAATTTTTTATCGTCGTCAGAAAAGGTATAACCACCATTACCTATTTTTTTAAGTTCCATAGCCTGAAATGCCGACATTTCAACACCACAGTGTACTTTATTGGTTTTATCTTTTCCGCAACTTGTAAGGAATATTGCCGCACTAAGGACAAAAATTGATTTAATAATATTTTTCTTCATAATAAAACAGTATTTGATGCGTTATAAAGATAAATAAAAAAACCCACCCCTATTGGCATAAGGATGGGAAAAATTGCTATGAAAAAGAAAAATCCACTAGTTACCTAGTGAATTTCAAATATATAAATTTATCTTAAATTATGAAAACATATCTTTAACTTTTTCAAAAAAAGATTTATCTGATTTTTCGGGGCTAGGAGTAAAGTTTTCGTCAGTTAATGAATTTTCAAAAAACTGCTTTTGTTCTTTAGTCAGTTTTTTAGGTGTCCATACATTAACATGTACCAGTAAATCCCCACTTCCGTAGCTGTTTATACTAGGTACACCTTTACCTTTAAGCCTTAATATTTTACCCGACTGAATACCTTCTTCAAGCTTAATTCTAACCTTTCCGTTTACAGTATCTATATCTTTATTAGTACCTAAAGCTGCCTCTGCAAAACTAATATAAAGGTCCAAATGCAGGTTTTCACCTTCACGTTTTAATGTTTCGTGCTCTATTTCTTCAATAGCAACAATTAAATCACCAGGTATGCTGTTATTACCCGGTGCATCGTTACCCTTGCCCGAAACCTTAAGCTGCATACCATCTGCAACACCAGCAGGTATTTTGATTGATACTGTATCATCTTCCATTATCATACCCTGAGCATCGGCATGATTTGGTTTAGATTCAATAATCTGACCTGTACCGCCACATGAGTGACAACTCGAGGCAGTTTGCATTCTACCTAATATAGTATTGGTAACTTTCATTACCTGACCGGTACCATTACAGGTAGGACAGGTTTTAAAGCTAACTCCCTGTGCCTGTACTTTACGCTTAACCTTGATTTTCTTTTCTACACCGTTAGCAATTTCTTCAAGGGTAAGTTTTACTTTTATACGAAGGTTACTTCCTTTCATTCTGCGCTGGCCTCCGCCACCACCGAAACCGCCAAAGCCGCTAAAGCCTCCGCCGAAAGCACTTCCGAAGATATCGCCAAACTGACTGAATATGTCATCCATATTCATACCTCCGCCACCGCCAAAGCCGCCATTTTCAAAAGCAGCATGACCGTATTGATCGTAACGGGCTTTTTTATTAGGATCACTAAGAATCTCATAAGCCTCTGCAGCCAGTTTAAAGTTCTCTTCTGCCTCTTTGTTACCAGGGTTTTTGTCAGGGTGATACTCTATGGCCTTCTTTCGGTAAGCCTTTTTTATCTGCTCTGTAGTAGCAGTCCTTTCAATACTAAGTATTTCGTAATAATCTTTTTTCATCCTTGTGTTTGCTTTTTTCTGTTCCTTAAAATTAGTTACCTATAACCACTTTAGGGAAACGGATAATTTTTTCTCCAAGCTTGTAACCTTTTTCCACTACATCAACCACTTTCCCTTTAAGATCTTCACTTGGGGCAGGTATTTGAGTAATAGCCTCTGCATAATCAGCATTAAAATCGTCACCAATTTTAATATCAACTAATTCAAGACCTTTAGATACTAACGTATCTTTAAGCTTATTATGTATAAGCTCTACTCCTTTTAGCATAACCTCATCCTCAGTTTTTGAAATTTGAGCCATTGCCCTGTCAAAATCGTCAAGTACTGGCAACATAGCCTGTAGTACTTCCTGATTGGCAGTTTTAAAAAGATCAATTCTTTCTTTAGATGTTCTTTTTTTATAGTTTTCAAATTCTGCAAACAGTCTTAAAAACTTATCTTTTTCTTTAGCCAGCTCTTCCTTAAGTTTTTCTTCCTGAGTCAACTCTTCGGCAGATGCAATACCTTCATTTACTGTTTCTTCACTCTCATTAATCACATTTTCCTGTGTTAAATCTTTTTCAGCATTTTCTGAATTTTCCTGGCTCATATTTTTGAATATTTTCTTAAACATTATTATATAGTTCAAAACCGAGTGCAAATGTATTGCCAAATAGATATAAATGTCAAATTGTCACATTTATTTTTTACGGAATTTGTTTAGATTTGTGTCAATTATTCATCTAAATAAAATAATATGAAAAACAAGTTTACCCTACTTATGTTGTGTGCTTCACTTGCTTTAACTGTATCTTGTAAAAAAGACAATACAGATAACGCTGAAACAACAGAAGCAGTTGAAGCTAAAGAAGCTACTGCAGAAGCCGTAAAATACAATGTTAACACCGAAGAGTCTGTGATTGACTGGACAGGTTCTAAACCAACAGGAAAACACACAGGTACTATTAAAATCAGTGAAGGTGAGTTTGCTGTAAAAAATGATTCTGTAGAGTCTGGTAAATTTACTTTAGACATGAACTCTATCACTGTAACCGATCTTGAGGCTGGTAACGGTAAAGAGGATCTTGAAGGACACCTTAAAGGTTTAGGTAAAGAAGAAACTGCAGACCACTTTTTTAACGTAAACAAATACCCTACAGGTACTTTTGAAATTACAGGTATCACTCAGGAAGAAGGCAAAACTATGGTAGAAGGTAACCTTACACTTAAGGAAACTACTAAAAACATTAAGTTCCCTGCAACTATTACTGTTACTCCGGAGGCTGTTACTCTTGTAAGCGAAAGCTTTAAAATTGACAGAACTTTATGGAAAGTAAACTACTCATCTAAAAGTATATTTGACAACCTTGGTGACAAATATGTAGATGATGAAATTGAAATTAAAGTAAATGTAAAAGCTGCTAAATAATAGCTTTTATCATTAAAAATAAAAACCTCCTGTTTCGCAGGAGGTTTTTTTATTTCACTAGCTCATTAGCTATTGCTTTTTCAAGCGAAAGGAATTTAAACTGATACCCTGTCGCTATTATTTTTTTTGCGCTGACATTCTGACTTGTAAACATTAACATACTCATATCTCCCAGCATCATTTTCATTACAAACTTAGGCACATTAGGCATAAAATATGGTTTCTTTAAAACCTTGGCAACACATTTAACCAAATCATTTTGGCTAACAGGATAAGGCGCCACAGCATTAAACACACCTTCCATTTCATTATTCAATACATAGAAAAATATCTCTACTAAATCCTCTATATGAATCCAGGATTGTATTTGTTTGCCTGAACCAAATGCTGAGCCTACACCATAACTAACAGGTTTTGCCAGTTCTGCAAGCATACCTCCTTTAGATGAAAGCACAAGGCCTATTCTTATTTTGGCTACTCTTATTTCTAGCTCTTTGATTTTGTCTACTACTTCTTCCCATTTCTCAACTACCTTTCCAACAAAAGAATCATCCACAACTGTATTATCTTCAGAGTAAACCTCATCCATACTATCAGGATATATCCCTATTGCCGATGCACTTATAAACTGATGTACATTATTCTCCTTACTCTTAAGTAGATTATAGAGCATGTTTGTAGTTACAATTCTGCTGTTTAGTATTTCTTTTTTATAACTGTCCGTCCAACGTTTAGCGATAGGAGCACCTGCAAGGTGAATTATAACATCAACTCCATTAATACAATCTTCATCTATAACTCCTTTTTCAGGATTCCAATAAAACCCTGTATAAGAATCATCTTTTCTTATTTTGCTTTTTGATGTGGTAAGATAGTTTATTTGAATACCTCTGTTAAGCAGTAAAGAAACCAGTTCGTTCCCTACTAGCCCGGTAGCACCGGTTATCAAAACTCTCATAGTTGCTTTTTTAACAAAGTTAAAACCTGAATATTTAAATAAAAGTTAAACAATAAGCTTTAACTGAAATTTGTGATTTTATCCTTACAAATTATTTAACCTTAATACTCCATTCAAACTCCATTTCAGAGACCTGATCTCCCGCCTCATCTACCCCTATTGACTTCATCCAGAAGGTTTGCCCCTCTCCTGTTTCAATAGCTTTATGGATCATTTCTTCAATAAGGTTACCATCATTACTCGTAAAAGTTATGAGTCCTTTAGCCTTTTTGGTAAAGTTCCCTTTATTGTTTGCTACGAGCATTGATATTTTTTTACCGCTATTTTGTATATGATACATAACCAGAGCACCTGTAGTTAATTCGGCAGCCATAGCCTGAACAGCAAAATACATGGAGTTAAACGGATTTTGGTTCATCCAGCGGTGCCTTACTTTTACAATGCACTGCTCTTTTGTAATGTGTTTTACCCGCACTCCGCATAAGTAGGCCGAAGGTAATTTTACCATTAAAAAGGTATTGAGTTTAGTTGGTGTGAAGTTCATAGTAGTTGGTTTACATGCGAATATAACAATTAAATAGTGAATATTATATCTTTTTTAATTTGTTAAAATTATGTTAATTTTAGGTACTTTGTATTGCATAATACCTTTTTTAAACCATATATTTGCATAGAATATTAATAGATATACCCATATACTATGGAAACCACAGCAAACCGTAACACAGCCATATTAATGCAACTTAGCGCATATACACAGTATTTTATACCGTTTGGAAACTTTATATTCCCTACATTAATATGGAGCCTTAAAAAGCAGGATTCAAAATTTGTAGACTATAATGGTAAACAAATAATAAACTTCCAGCTTAGTCTTTTTTTATATTCATTACTACTTATCATTATAGCCATACCACTTTTACTATATACTACACTAAGTGATTTGAGCTTTAATGCTGTTAATGAGTTTCATTTTGTACACGAACAGTTTAGTGCCGAGAAAATAACAGGCATTGCAACCATAGCTATATTAGCCGTACTGATCCTGATAGCAATGAAAGTTTTGGAATTCTTTTTAATAATGTATGCATCAGTAAGAAACAGTAACGGAGAAAATTACAATTACCCTTTAACAATAAAATTTATTAAATAAACAAATCAGCCAACCCTATTTCAATCATCAATCAAATCATCATCAATCATCAATCAAAAAATGAACAGTTCAATTAAAACACAGGAGTCTTATGAACATTGAAAACACAAAGGCGCAAATGCGTAAAGGGGTATTGGAATTTTGCATCCTTTCCATTTTAAAAGAGAAAGATGCCTACACATCAGAAATTCTTGATACCTTAAAAAACGCAAAGATGCTGGTGGTAGAGGGTACAGTTTACCCTTTGCTTACCAGGCTTAAAAACGACGGTCTTCTAAGCTATCGCTGGGAAGAATCAACATCGGGGCCACCAAGAAAATACTATGGCTTAACCGATGAAGGTAAAGAATTTTTAAAAGAACTAAGTATCACCTGGACAGAATTGTCCGACGCAGTAAACGTAATCACAAGTCAAAACTCACAGTCATGAACAGAACAGTAAGTATAAATTTAGGAGGCTTTTTCTTTCATATAGACGAAGATGCCTATCAAAAACTAAATCGTTATTTTGATGCTATCAAACGATCTCTGTCTCCGGACGGCAAAGAAGAGATCATGAATGATATTGAAGCCAGAATTGCGGAGCTTTTGTCTGACAAGATCAAAAACGATAAACAGGTTGTAGGTACCAGAGAAATCGACGAAGTTATTGCCATTATGGGGCAACCGGAAGATTATAAAATTGACGAAGACACTACAGCAGACTCTTCATCATCTTATTCCGGTAGCACTTACTACAATCCGGAACACCGAACAAGGAAGTTTTACCGTGACGGAGAATCAAGTATTATTGCGGGTGTATGTGCGGGTATTGGACATTACTTCAGGATAGATCCTTTATGGGTAAGGATAATCTTTATTATTTCACCATTTATTTCATTTGGTACCAGCTTACTGGTTTATATCCTGCTTTGGATACTTATACCAAAAGCCATTACCACTACCGAAAAACTTGAAATGAAAGGCGAACAGATAAACATCTCCAATATAGAAAAAAAGGTTCGTGAGGAAATAGACAGTATTTCCTCAAAACTTCAAAATGTAGACTACAACAAATTGGGAAACGACGCAAAAACCGGAGCCGAAAGAATAGGTAACGGCATAGGCAGTGTATTCATGGCTATTTTTAAAGCTATCTCTAAAGTAATTGGGGCTATAATACTTATATTTTCAGCCACAACTCTTGGAGGACTTATAATATTCTTCTTTACAGTTTTATTTACATCAGCCGTACCAGGCGGACCATGGCATGATGTTATGAACTTTGCCAATTATACCGAAGTCCCATTATGGATTTTAGCCTTAATTGGGTTACTAACTATAGGCATACCGTTTTTCTTCCTATTCCTTTTAGGTCTTAAAATACTGGTAGAAAACCCTAAACCTGTAGGCAATGTTACTAAATATAGCTTATTAGGAATATGGTTGATTTCAATTGCTTTCTCAATCTACCTGGGCATCAGGCAGGCTACCGAAGTAGCTTATGACGGTAAAGTAATGAAAAAGGAACAGATACTGATTAGCCCTACAGATACATTAAATATAAAGTTCAGCTATAATGAATTTTATGCAAAAACTGTAGACCGCAATACTGATTTCAGGATTACACAAGACACAACAGGCAATAACCTGATATTCTCAAACAGCATACAGTTATTCTTTATGAAAACCGATGCCGATACTCCATATATACAAGTTGAAAAAGTAGCCGAAGGGGGTACTATAAGCGACGCTAGGAAAAGAGCCGAAAAAATAAACTATAATTTTGATTTAGAAGGAAATAAATTAACTTTAGACAATTATTTGGTTACCGATTTGAAAAACAAATTCAGGAGTCAAAGAGTTAAGGTTTATGTATACCTACCGGAAGGCACTGTTATAAATGCTGACAAAAGTATTAGGCACTACCACAGGAGTGATTACTCATTGTACATTCCTTATAATGACGAAAGCCACATATACCAGCTAAATGGTGATGATCTTGATTGTCTTGACTGCCCGGCAGAGGAAATGGAAGATGAAGAAATGGAAGAAAACAACCTTGAGGCACATGGTCATATAAAAGTATCTGAGGGTAATACCAATATTAGTATCCAGATAAAAGACAAGCAAAAAGATACAATCAATTAAAAACAATAAGTTAAACCAGCTAAAACCAAAATCATGACAAAAATTATAACTCATATCACAAAAGCCGTAATAGCCATAGTGACCGCTTTATTATTCTCATCCTGCGGATTTGGGATAAACGGAGACGGAAACGTAGTAACCACCGAAAGGAATGCCGACGGTAATTTTACATCGGTATCAGGGAACCGCGGACTTGAAGTTGTTATTGAACAAGGGAACCCAAAAAAAATAACTGTTGAAGCCGACGAAAATTTGCAGGAACACATATCTACAAAAATTGAAGGTAGCGAACTTGTTATCACAACCGACGTAGGTATACAAAAAGCAACCTCAAAAAAGGTTATAGTTACCATGCCGGTTATAGAAAGAATAGCTTCATCATCGGGTGCTAATATTATTAGCAAAAACACTATTAAAAGTGAAAACCTGGGTTTATCTTCCAGCAGTGGCAGTCAACTTGAAGTAAGTGCAGAAGCTGTAAATGTAAGAGCCGAATCTAGTAGCGGAAGCTCCCTTAAAGTAAAAGGAAAAGCTCAAAAACTGGAAGCAGATGCTTCCAGCGGAAGTAATATTAATGCAAAGGACTTAGCAGTAAACGCAGCCAACGCCGAAGCTTCAAGTGGTAGTACAGTTTTGGTTAACACAAGTAACAGCCTTGATGCCGAAGCATCAAGCGGAGGATCGGTATTATTTGCAGGAAATCCTGCAACAGTAAATAAAAACACTTCTTCGGGGGGCACTGTAAAACAGGATTAACCTCCCGGCCATTTCTAAAAAACACTGCTGACCACAGTGTTTTTTTTATTTTATCATCAATCATCAATCAAAAAACTATCAGTCATGAAAAAATTAATTATTCTTATTGCTGCATTAACAACAGGCATTGTTACTGGTCAGGACAAATTCCCGGAAACACAAAAAGAACTCGAAGCTAAAATAATTACCTTAGACAGCCTTGCGTTTGAAGCCTACAACACCTGCGACCTTGAAAAATCGAGAACTTTTTTTACAGACGATGTAGAATTTTACCACGACAAGGGAGGTATTAGTAAAGGCTGTGATAAACTGATGGAAAGCATACGTAAAAACATTTGCAACGGTTCACAAAAAATACTGCGTAAACCTGTACTAAGCACCTTTGAGGTACACCCTATGGTTGGGTACGGAGCTATACTTAGTGGTGACCACGAGTTCTATATTGTAGAAAACGGTGTGGAAAGAAAAACCGGAACGGCAAAATTTACTCACTTGTGGCTTTTGGAAAACGGAAAGTGGAAAATGTCACGCATACTCAGTTACAATCATAAACCAGCAGAATAATTTTATCGTTTACTACGTTATAACACCGATTACCGCCGGTGTTTTTTTATATATTTGCTACAAACCGTTTCTAAATAATAATATGAAAAAGTTTATAGTAATCGTATTCTCAGTACTGCTTAGCACAGCAGCTTTCGCACAGCGCAAAGACAAAATAAAAGGAACCAAAAATGTTACCGTTTCCCAAAGGGAAGTAACAGCTTTTGAAAATATTGAAGTGGAAGATAACGTTGAAATCTTTCTTGTTAAAGGTGCCGGAGAAGGTATTGAGATTGAAGCTGATGACAACCTGCACGAAGTTATCCAAACAGATGTAAACGGAAGTACACTAAGGATTTACACTTCTAAAGACGTTACCCGTTTTGAAAAATTTATTATTAGGGTGACCTATACCGAAAATCTTAAAAGTGTAACGGGAAGGCACGAAACTGTTATTAATGCCCTTGCCGACCTTGAAGTAGATACTATCACCGTTAAAAACTTTGATTACTCTAAATCCTACCTAAACGTAAAGGCATCTAACTTTAGTTTATATCTAAACGACAAAACGAAAGCCGAAATAAACTATAAAGGAAATGACTGTGTTTTTGAGTTAAGCAAAAAAGCTACTCTTAAGGCACTGGTTGCCGCATCAAACTCTTCTAAGTTTGATCTGTACCAGGAAAGTGAGGCAGTTATAGAAGGTGATGCATTAAACGCCCTGTTAAGAGTAGACAATAGTGCATCGTTTACCGGGGCTAAATTTACGGTTAAAAACCTTGAACTGGTTGCCGAAGGATATTCAAACACAAACGTTATGGCAGCCGAAACAGCTGTAATCACCGCCAAAGGAAAAGCCGAAATAGGCTTTTACGGAGATGCTAAAATAGAGCTTAAAACTTTTGCCGACAGTGCCTCTATTTACAAGAGAGAACTATAAAAGTAAACATCTATAAAACAAAAAAGCAGTGCAATAGCACTGCTTTTTTTATATCATTATGACAAATATTAATGATTATCAAGTGTTGCAAGGTAACGCTCGGCATCAAGAGCCGCCATACAACCAGAACCGGCTGCTGTAATAGCCTGTCGGTACTCTTTATCCTGAACATCTCCGGAAGCAAATACACCCGGTAAGTTTGTTTTGGTAGATTTACCCTGAGTGATAAGGTAACCTGTTTCATCCATATCAAGCTGACCTTTAAAAATATCAGTGTTTGGTTTATGACCAATAGCAATAAATAAACCTGTTACAGGGATTTCTGTTTTCTCACCTGTTTGGTTATTTACTGTTCTTAAACCTTCAACAACCTGCTCACCTAGCACCTCATCAACTTCAGTATTATAAAGTACGGTTAGGTTAGGTGTGTTTTCTACACGGTGTTGCATTGCTTTAGAAGCTCTCATGAAATCTTTTCTTACAAGCATCGTAACATTTTTACAGATGTTTGCAAGGTAAGTAGCCTCTTCGGCAGCAGTATCCCCTGCCCCTACGATAGCCACATCCTGGCCTCTGTAAAAGAAACCGTCACAAACCGCACAGGCAGAAACTCCACCACCTCTAAGTCGTTGCTCACTTGGTAACCCAAGATATTTAGCCGTAGCTCCTGTAGATATAATTACAGTTTGCGCATGCACTTCTTTATTATTATCAATAGTGGCTTTATGCCATCCGCCGTGTTCTTTACTAAGTTCAATAGCGGTAACCATCCCTATACGTACTTCTGTACCAAAACGCTCAGCCTGCTGTTGCAGCTGCACCATCATGGTAGGTCCATCAATACCTTCAGGGTATCCCGGAAAATTATCAACTTCGGTAGTTGTGGTTAACTGACCTCCAGGCTCCATACCTGTATATATAACCGGACTCATATCTGCCCTTGCAGCATAAATAGCCGCAGTGTAACCTGCAGGACCTGAACCGATGATAAGACATTTTATTTTTTCGATAGAATCAGACATAGTTTTAACTGT
Organism: Flavobacterium sp. C4GT6; assembly: GCF_036347315.1. Classification (NCBI taxonomy): domain Bacteria; kingdom Pseudomonadati; phylum Bacteroidota; class Flavobacteriia; order Flavobacteriales; family Flavobacteriaceae; genus Flavobacterium; species Flavobacterium sp. C4GT6. The sequence goes on along the minus strand of NZ_JAZGZU010000002.1, from coordinate 271,561 downwards.
TAGTTTTAATTCAAAGAGTTGCAAATGTAAGTTTTAATTAAAAAAATAACTACACTTATATATCAGATTTGACTATGCAAAAATAAATTTTTGCTATAGGCTTTGAAAATTGATTTTTAGTAGTATATTTGCAACCTCTTAACGGAGAAACGGGGTGTAGCGTAGCCCGGTCATCGCGCCTGGTTTGGGACCAGGAGGTCGCAGGTTCGAATCCTGCCACCCCGACAAAAAAGCTTCAGTGAAAACTGGAGCTTTTTTATTTTAATCACCTTACAAAATGTATACAGTATATATAATCTACAGCTTGTCTAAATCCAAATTATGCATTGGTCAGACAAATAATATTGACGACAGGATGTAACGATGTAACCATAGAAATACATTATGATGGCGACATAGACAGTAAATATTATATGTTTTATTTAAATTTTACCTTTTACCTTGTTTCTGTGATTCTCACCCCAATTACTCAATTCAGCCAGTATATTTTTCAGTGTATGACTATAGTCTGTAGCTTCATAAATAATGGTAACCGGAGTTGTTGGATACACATTACGCTTAATCAGAAAATTTAATTCGAGATCTTTCAGTTCATTAGCCAATACTTTTGGCGAAATGCCTTTTATTTCCTTCTGAATTTCATTAAAGCGTTTTGAAGAATGCATAAGACAAAGCACTAATGGCAATTTCCACTTTCCATTTAAAACATATATAGCATCAAAAACGTTTTTGAGCGACCCTGCACATTCTTCTTTCGTTGGAAGTACTTTATTTTCAATTGTTTCCATAGAGCAAAGATAGTAACTTCCCTAAAAGTAACCGCTTTCCATTAGGTAACTACTATCTTTTACATACCTCCAAACCATACCTTTGCTATTAAATACAAATCATTTTTACACTTATGAAACAAATTCTCCATATTAAATCAAGCCTGATGGGTAAACAGTCATATAGTATTAAGTTAGGAGATACTATAGTGAAACAAATTCAGGATAAATACCCCGGAAGTACTATTGAAGAATTAAACCTTGTAGAGCTTGGACTACCACACCTCACTCCGGAAGTACTAGGCGCTTTCTTTACTCCTGAAGAGCAAATGACTGAAAATGACCGAAAATCTATTAGCCTCTCAGACCAACTGGTTGAACAATTAATGAAAGCTGACATTATTGTAATGGGCGCTCCGCTTATCAACTTTACAATTCCCTCATCTCTAAAATCATGGATTGACCATATTACCAGAGCCGGAGTCACTTTTGGATATGGGGAAGACGGCCGCCCTGTTGGAAAGGTAACCGGTAAAAAAGTATATGTAGCCATGGCATCCGGTGGCATCTATTCAGAAGGTCCGGGAAAAGTTAATGATTTTGTTGCCCCTTACCTGAAAGCTTTCCTTGGCTTCTTGGGGATGACAAACCTTACAGTATTCCGAGCCGAAGGTCTTAAAGTTCCCGGAATTAAGGAAATAGCTATGGAAAAAGCTATTGCAGATATTACAATTGACTAATTAAATTATCTTAAATCAGGTTTAAATGTTGGATAGATTTCGCTATATCACGGAACACGTAACCATAACCTTTGCAAACCTACAACTTATTGATATAAAAAATTTTGTAATAACCTAGAGCCTTTCTGCCATACCAACAAAAAGTTCCAGTTTTCAATGGAGCTTTTTGTTATTTTATTCTTTTTTAAACGCCTTACTGTTCAGTAACTGTTTCGCTTTATTTTTAACGCCTTTCCCTGCTCCACATTGAAATAATTCCTTCACAATTTCTTTAGAAACATCTTTATGATCTAAAATCAGCTCCTGAAGTTTTTTATGGTTAGAGGCCATAATGCTTTCCGTAACCTCTTTTGTTAAACCATTCGCTAACAAATCTTGTCTTATAGCCTCATTAGGTTCATCCACAATACCCGGTTTTAATAAAATCCGAGTATCACTATATGGTTTTAAAGTAAATAGTAAATCATTTAGCTTTTCTACTAATTCCAGTCGGTTTTGGGTTATAAACTCCAGTTCTGGAGCTTCCCAAACACCTTCATACTCAATTGTATTTTTTTTGCTGTTAAATTTTGGCAATAGTAAAACAACCTGCAGTTGGTATGCGCCGTTAATATCGGCTTCCGGTTGCCAGCATACATCAATAGCTTTTAATCGTGTTGATGAATTTACCAGCAGTAAACTACCTGCAAATTCATGTATAGTTTCATACGTCGGATCTGTTTCGGTCAACAAATTCCACTCTACTGTCCAGCCTGATGGTATTTTTAACGGTTGAAGATTCATTTATAAAAATTGATTGATAAAATATTTTATATCTCTATTTTTTGCTATTACAGGAAAAGATATGAGAAACATAACAAAATAAATAGCGATAATTAATCATTCTGCTTCTAAAAATAAAAAACTACAATGGAAACCTGAACTTTTTATTTTATTGTTTTTAAACTTCTGCTAATATTTTAATTTTACCACAGCTCTCATAAACACCTTACATATTTAAACCATCCAAAATGACACTTAACGAAATTATTATCAATCACCTGGAACAAATAAGACGAAGGAGTATTATTCTTTGGGAAAGCCTTCCTAAAGAATATTACAACTGGAAACCTGATAATGATGCCATGACAGCAATAGAATTAATACGCCATGTATTACAGGCTGATTACGGATGGAACATAATAATTAATCAGGGAGACATGACAAACTATACCACACCATGGGAAAATCTTCCTTACACAAGTGTACAGGATGAACTGGAATTTGCATCACCTCATCGCCAAACGTTTTTAGACAGCATTAAAAAGTTTACCCAAAAAGAACTTGAAGAAACACAAATAACGCATCCCGGTAACGGCAAAAAAAAGAATCTTGCCGCATATTTGCTTCGCATAGGTTATCATGAATCTGTTCACGCCGGCCAGTTTCTTTCCTATTTAAGAGCAATGGGTATAGATCGTCCTTTTATATGGGATTAAACTAATCTTTACTATTTTTGCCGCCCTTTAGTCAGAAACCGGCATGAAAACTTTCCCTGTAACAAGATCGATCCTTAATGCAAAAGAACTTGGCGACTTTATCATTTCGCAATATGATCTAGACAACAGCACTTGCTGTTCTCTTTTCCGTACCGGAATGAATCACACCTATATGTTAACAGGTAAGAGCGACAAACATGTACTTAGGTTATATTGCCATAACTGGCGCACTAAACAGGAAATTGAAGAAGAGATAAGCCTGCTTTTATCTTTAAAAGAAAAGGGACTGAATATTTCCTACCCTGTCCCTGATGCAAATGGTAATTACATTCAGGAAATAAACGCACCCGAAGGGATTCGCTATGCAGTTGTCTTTTCATTTGCTGAGGGAGGGAAAGTACGCTTTATAGACGAAGACACCTGTTTTTACATCGGCACGATAATGGGTAAATTCCATCAGGCAACAAAAAGTAAAACCTCTAAGCGAATTAATTATAATACACAAACACTTACCGAACTACCGTACCAATATGCCAATACCTATTTTCATGATGATCTTCCTGAAATGCAGTATCTAAAAGCTTTGGGTAATGACATAAAGCAACTGTTTGAACTAATACCTTTAGAACAGGGTGTGGTACACATGGATATGTGGTACGACAATATGGCGATTACCAATGAGAATGAGGTAACGGTATTTGATTTTGATTTCTTTGGTAACGGACCGTTGATATTAGACGTAGCTTACTTTTGCAAACATCTGTTTATTATTGAACCGAACAAAGAGGTATACAGTAAAAAAGCCCAGGCTTTTATAAACGGATATCAAAGTATAAATACACTTTCACAACAGCAACTGAATATTATTCCTCATGCAGCAGCTGCGGTTTTTATTTTTTATCTGGGCGTGCAGTCACAACGTTTTGACTGGTCTAATATTTTCCTATCGGAAAACTACCTTAAAATGTATGTAGGCAGAATTGAAAGTTGGATGGAGTATCACACTAAAGAGTAACAAGTTTAATTATGTAATTACATAAGAAAATCCCTATTTTTGACATCACACTTTACAAAACCAATAAAATGAAATTTTCAAACCAATTAGTATTACTATTTACTGCATTATTATTAATTAACTGTTCCAAAAAAGAAGACGTTTGCCATATAAACGGTACTGTTGTTGACACTGACACTGAGTCTGTAATACTCGTAAGACCCTATGAAGACTTAACTGAGCCTGCTATAGAGATACCTGTTATTGATGGTAAATTTGAGTATATAGCCCACATAGAAAACCCTGAAAGCTATCAGCTTTTTTTAGGTAAAGCAAAGGAGACGAGAAGAGGTCAATTTACATTGATATTCCTTGAAAACACAGATATAAATATTACTGTACATTCAGAAGAAAATTTTGATAAAAACACAGTAGAAGGAGGGCAGTTAAATAAAGAGTATAAAACAATTAATGATGCATATAATACAAAACTGAAAAGCCTCAACCAAGAGGAAACAAAGCTTAAGGAGGAAGGAAACTACAGAACAAAAGCATTCCTGGATGCTGATAAGCTAATGTCAACCGATAAAAATACCTGGCTAAAAAAAACAGATAGTTTAAGAAGACTTAATCAAGTATACACTACTAAAGGAAAGGCTTTTAATGAAAAAGTTTCTAAAATTATAAAAAGTAGAATAAAATGGGCAGAAAATAATCCTTCCTCTATTGTTTCTTATTACCTGCTTTTAGAAAATTTAATAAACCAAGACATTATTGACGTTAACAAAACCTACAAGCTTTACGAAAAGTTATCAAATAACTTTCCTAACCATCCTTATAATGAGGTAGCACTTAATCTTATTAAAGGAAAAAGCATTAAAGCAGGTAAAAAATTTATAGACTTCACAGCTCCTGATTTGAACGGTAACCCGATAACACTATCAACCCAAATTGAAGGAAAAGTAGCTTTACTTGATTTATGGGCAACATGGTGTGCCCCTTGTATTGCAAAAAGCAAGAGCATGGTACCTGTGTACAATGATTTTAAAGACAAATGCTTTACCGTAATTGGCGTTGCAAGAGAAAAGGATAATACAGAAAAACTTACTAAATTTCTTGAAAAAGAAAAATGGCCATGGTTACAATTAACAGATGTAGATGGAGAAAATAAAATATGGCAAAAATACGGTATCCCAAGCGCTGGAGGCAAAGTATTCCTTATTGATAAAACCGGAACTGTTATAGCTGTAAACCCAACAGCCGAAGAAGTAAGGCAACATTTAGAAAAAACACTAAACTAATACAGTTAAAAAGACCTCCCTTACTCAGGAGGTCTTTTTTATTAAAATGATTTCCTTTTTAAGTTTTTTAAAACCTATTTATTTTAATAACATATTCAAAAAAGTTAAGGCTTTTTGAAGAGAGATAAAAGCATTAAATAAGTATCCATACCGGAGTGTAGTACATCTATAAAAAACAATAGGATTAATCCTATCATAATATTTTGTTTATTTGAATGTTATCATTTTTAATAGAATAGTTTTTATGAAAAAAATTCTGTTTACACTTATCCTGATTACAGTCTGCTTTTCAAATCTCAAATCACAAACTGTAACAATACACCACAAAGTTGTGCACCCAAGCTATCGGGACACAACCAGCTATGTAAAGTTTAAAATCAACAATCAGTATTTTGGAGAAAAAGACACCATAATAAATATAGCTATTAATAAAAAAGGATTTGACTTACTTGAGGTTGTTAGTTATAACGACACATTACGATTTCCTGCCAAATTCAAAGAAGGTGAAACCTATGAAATCTATCAGGGATGCTGTTGTTCTGTTTTTGTTATAAGACCGGTAAATAATACGAAAAGAGGAACTGTTACATTAAAAAATAAAACAACTAGAGATTTAGGCTTGGTTGCAGGAGGCATGAATCAGGATACTGTAAAAGCTAATCAAACAAAAACTTTATTCGCTCATGTATCTGCCATGTGTAGGTTTGAACCTTGTAATATTATAATAACCGAAACACAACAACTTTCGAAAATCCATAATCATACGAAATATAGTAATCACCTCAATACTCCATACGTAGAAAATAAAGATTACTTTTTAACCGACGGACTGTTCCTATTCCTTCATGGCGAAAAAATTGAACTGGATTATAACGATAAAACTAAGAAGTTTGACATCAAAATTGTAGGGTACATAACTGACGAGGAATATAAGGAAGTATATAAAAAGTTATGAACTACCTAACCTACCTGCTTTTAAAAAAACATTTACTACCTTTGAATTTTGCAAACAACGGTAGTTATGAAAACCATTAAAAACACATCGCTCGAAGAATTTTATAAAGAAGCCGTAAACTTTACAGGCAAGGATTTAGACACTCTTTTACCTCCGGGTATAAGTAAAGAGGTAGGGCATTTTAATGTGTTTGACATTTCGGAAACCATAAAACAGGTAAAGCAAAAAAATGTAATGCCCTATAACAGGAGAGCCTATTACAAAATAAGCCTGATTAGAGGGAAAAACCGCGCCGAGTATGCCGATAAGGTGATTAACGTTGAGAAAAACGCCCTGCTGTTTGCCACACCAAAAGTACCTTACCACTGGTATCCATTAGATGAGAACCAGAGAGGGTTGTTTTGTGTTTTTACCCATGAGTTCCTTATTAAAAATAAAAGCGGACTGGTAATAGACGATCTGCCAATATTCCAGTCGGGCGGATATCCTGTTTTTGAAATAGATGATGCAATGGCAGATGAAATCGAACTCGTTTTCAGAAAGATGCAAAAGGAAATCAACTCTGATTACGAATTCAAGTACGACCTGTTACGTAACTATCTTACAGAGCTTATACATTACGGACAAAAACTACAGCCTGCCTCTACCCTTCGGTCAGAGCAAAATGCATCAACACGTATCATATCTCTTTTTATAGAGCTTTTAGAACGCCAGTTCCCTATAGAGTCTCCTACCCAAAAACTACAGTTACGCACAGCAAAAGAGTACGCCGAAAGACTTGCCATACATGTAAACCACCTCAACAAAGTACTAAAAGAAAGTACAGGTAAAACCACTACCGACATTATAACCGGACGTATTTTACAGGAAGCAAAAATCCTTTTAAAGCAAACCGACTGGAATGTATCTGAAATAGCCGACAGCCTGGGGTTTGAAGAAGTTGCCCATTTCTCTAATTTCTTTAAAAAACAAACCTCACTGGCTCCGCTTACCTTTAGATCCTAACCCTATATTTGAATTTTACAAATAACCGATTGATGTTTGCAAACCGCACCTTGGCTTTTTGACGGAACTTTGTACCATAAAATAATAACAACTAAAAATTGATTTTTATTAATATGGAAACAAGAACCAAAATAGCTATAGTTACAGGCGGTAGCCGTGGCTTAGGCAGAAACATGGCAGTTAGCCTTGCACAAAAAGGAATTGATGTAATATTTACTTATAACAGCAATAAGGAAAAAGCAGACGAGGTAGTTGCACAAATCAAATCATTAGGACAAAAAGCTATTGCTTACCAGTTAAACACTGCCGATGTATCATCTTTTGAAGGTTTTATTAAAAAAGCCACCCAACATCTTGAAGAAAACACCGGAAGTCCTAACTTCGATTTTCTTATCAACAATGCAGGAACAGCACTATATTCCAATTTTGAAGACACTACCGAAGAACAGGTAAACGAGGTATTCAATATTCACTACAAAGGAGTGTTTTTCCTTACACAAAAGGCATTACCTTATATCAATGAAGGCGGGCGTATTATAAACATATCTTCAGGACTGGCACGTTTCTCTTTTAACGGATCATCTGCCTACGGATCTATGAAAGGAGCCATTGAAGTACTTACAAGATACCTTGCTAAAGAATTAGGTCCGCGTAAAATTGCTGCTAACATTGTTGCTCCGGGCGCTATTGAGACCGACTTTGGCGGTGGCCATGTAAGAGACAACAAAGAGGTTAACAATCAAATAGCTTCTGTTACCGCTTTAGGCCGCGTAGGCTTACCGGATGATATTGGCGGAGTGGTTGCCTTTTTATGTACCGATGAAGCCCGCTGGATAAACGGACAGCGTATAGAAGTATCGGGCGGTATGATGCTATAAAACATAATTTCTTTATTTTTGAATGAGCCGGACAAACGTCCGGCTTTTTGTTTATAAAAATTTTCTATCTTTAAATACATTACTCCTGTTAACCAACCAATCCCGACATGGAAGAACTAAACTGGCTAAAAATCCTCATATCGGTTATTGCTGCAATCGGGTTATTTACCCATAGCCTTGAAGGCTTTTCGGATACTTTAAAAAGTGAAGCTAACTCAAAGATAAAATCACTGCTTACAACCCTGTCACACTCCAAAATAAAAGCTTTTTTACTGGGGTTTGTAGGCACAGCACTCATACAGTCCAGTAGTGCAGTGATTTCCATAGTAGTTTCGTTTGTAGATTCGGGGGTATTACTGTTTGAGAGTTCCTTACCCATACTTTTAGGTAGTAACCTGGGAACAACCGTTACAGCTTGGTTGGTTTCTTTCCAAATGGAAGCACTGGGAATCATACTACTTGCCTTAGGTTTCGTTATGGGTTATTTCCCAGAGAGGATAAAACTATATTCAAAACCCGTGTTTTACATGGGACTAATACTTTTTAGCCTTGAACTGATAAGCATGAACCTTACCCCTATTAAGGACAGTCCTGATTTGGTAGATTTCCTTGGTTACGCCTCAAATCCGTTCATAGGAATATTGTATGGTATTCTCATTACAGCTATTTGCCAGTCAAGTTCGGTTACCGTTGGTTTAACCATAATATTATGCTCCCAGAATATTTTAGGGCTGGACAGCGCCATAGGCATTATAGTAGGTTCTAACATAGGTACAACTACCACAGCCTTTATAGCGTCGTTAAAACTTGGAAAAGTAGCCAAACAAACAGCATTGGCCAACCTTGCTTTTAATGCTATTGGCGTAGTAATATATTTACCGTTTTACAAACTGTTTGAAAACCTCATATTAAGCATATCATCAAACATTACTTATCAGGCAGCATTAGCACATTTAATATTCAATTTAATTATCGCTATTGTATTGCTACCGGTTTGCCATCAGTTTGCATCATTATTCAAACCTAAAGGAGAAATGTTACCCTAAACAAGCATAACTATGGTTTTGAATATTTAAGCTAAATTTGCAGAAATTATTACAAATCATGTCTGTTACTACCCACAATACATTACCCTCTACATCAGAGTTACTGCAAAAACCTTTGTATGTTTTCGCTTTGGAATCAGAAGCTACTCATGAGTTTAAAGATGTAAACACCCTTTTTGTAGGCATAGGTAAACTAAACGCCATGTATAACCTAATGAAGAGCATACACGACAACAAACCTTCTATCATAGTCAATTTAGGTTCTGCCGGAAGTACTTCGCACAAAAGAGGCGATGTAGTTTGCTGCACCAATTTTGTACAGCGTGATATGGATGTAACCGCACTGGGCTTTGAAAAGTACCAAACGCCTTTCTCTATACATTTACCTGTATTAGAATATGGAATTAAAATAGAAACCCTACCTCACGGAATATGTGGTACCGGAGACAGTTTTGTAATGGATCACAACACCGAAGATTATAATGTGATAGACATGGAGGCCTACCCGTTAGCACTTATAGCCAAACAGGAAAACATTCCGTTTTTATGCCTTAAATATATTTCAGACGGAGCCGATGACACCGCTGCGGTTGACTGGCCCGAAATGGTAAAAAATGCTGCAAGAGCACTAAAGCTTACATTAAACAATATCATTACAGAATAAAAAAACGGGGCTTATAGCCCCGTTTTCCTTAAACAAAATCACAAATACAATCCTCTAATTGGTGATTGGTATAAATCGTACAGCTGTACCTCCACCCGGAGCAAGATTAAGGTCAAGAACAGAAGTACTGTTAACCGTCATTACATCTATACTTACCGGATAAGGATTTTCTTTATAATCAGCACCGTCACCATCCCTGTATACTTCTGCCTTATAAGGCACTCCCTGTTTCAGGAAGTTTAACGGAAGAGCTATTTTACGTGCATCGCTGTTAGTTATAGAGCCTAAAAACCACTCGTCGCTATTACGATCCTTACGGGCAATAGTTACATATTCCCCAATTTTAGAATCAAGTACTTTACTCTCTTCCCAATTGCAAGGAACATCTTTAATAAACTGAAACTCTGCCCTACCCTCATAATTTTCAGGTAAATCGGAAGCCATTTGTAGCGGGCTGAATATTACCACATACAAAGCAAGTTGCTTTGCAACCGTAGTTTGCACCATCGCTTTGTTTGGCGTTTCGTAATCAAAGTTAAAGTTACCCGGAGTAAAGTCAAACGGACCGGCAAGCATCCTCGTGAACGGCATAATGGTAGTATGCTCGGGTGTGTTACCTCCGTCTGCCGACCATGCATTATACTCCTGCCCCCTTGCTCCTTCCTGAGCCATAAGGTTAGGATATGTACGCCAAAGTCCTGTCCCCTTTACCGGTTCGTGGTTATCAATCATGATATGATGTTTGGCAGCTGTTTCTATTACTTTTCTGTAGTGACGCACACCAAACTGACTGTCATGCCATTCCTTTTTATCCAGATACTTATTTACATATCCTGTTTTTACCGAATTAACACCAACCTTATTGTAAAGGCTGTATGCATCTTCCAGCTGGCTTTCATAGTGACTTGCTGCACCTGCAGTTTCATGATGCCCGATAAGACGTACATTTTTTGCAGCAGCATATCTTGTTATTTCTTCCAAATCAAAATCAGGATAAGGCTTTACAAAGCTAAAGGCAGTACCATCGGCTGTCCAGTCACCATCCCATCCTTCATTCCATCCTTCTACTAAAACGCCATCAAAACCATTTGCAGCAGCAAAGTCAATGTACTTTTTGGTATTCTCGGTAGTAGCACCATGTATTTCTCCCTGTCCCCAGGTGTATTTATCAAGGTGCATACCCCACCATATACCCACATATTTCATTGGGGTAATCCACGATGTATCTTCAATCTTACATGGTTCGTTAAGGTTTAACGTTAATGTAGACATGGCAAGATCTCCTGCTTTTGTTCCTACCATAACGGTTCTCCAAGGTGTTTGGAAAGGTATTTTTGCATATACCTTAACCCCATCTGCCCACGGCACTAAATCACTTTTATAACTATTACCATTAGTTTTAAGCAATGTCATAGAGGCAAAATCGGTTAGGTTTGCTTCATGTATAGCTACAAACAGGCTGTCTTTTGTTTCAAAAGTCGCCGGAGTATTTATGGTATCGGTTTTACTCATGGCTGTTTTGCGGTAAAAACTTTCATAGTAGCTGTTCTCACCATGTACAGGTATCCACCATACATCGTTATCAAAAGGGAAGGTAAACTGGGTAACCTCATCAGCTATTTTAACCTCACCAATATTAGGCTGTTCAGGGAAATAGTATCTAAAACCAAGTCCGTCATCAAATACCCTGAAAATGATATCCATTAAACGACCGTCGCCTTTAGACTCCTTTAAATGAACTACTAATTCTTTATGGTTATCCCTAACTGTTTTAAACTCTCCCCAAGGCTGATCCCAGTTTTCATCAACCGATTTCTCTTCGGTGTTTACCACCTCAAAGCCATCAGTCATTTTACTGGCTTCCTGAAATTCAAATCCCATTAAGGAAGGTTCTATAACCGTTTTTCCGTTTAAGGAAAAACTGTATTGTGGCTCTCCTTTTTCTGTTAACTTAAATACCAGTTCGTTTGTGTTTCCCGGAGAAGATATTGTATATACTTTCTCTTCGGTACCACATGATAATATCATCACCGAAGCAAAAGCCGTAAGGCACAACCTGAATAATTTATTTTTCATTACTTGCATTAATTACAATTGTTATTGAATTTCGTTTAGTAGCTCTATCGCTTTATTGGCTTGCATTGAAACAAAATAATTGAATGCCTTATCAAGCTTTTTCTGAATATCAGGATTGCCTTTATACTCTTTTCTTAAATCGTAAAGTTTACTTATCTCATTAAATACATCTCCGGTGTTTTGTACTCCCGCAAATGTTTTTACTTTTTGTATGTAGCTGTAACCAAACTCTGTTGTAGGCTCAAACATGGTGCCTTCGCCAAAGTCGTTCCAGGTTACCAGTTGCAGATAATCAAGGTTGGCATTTTGTGCCATGTTAAGGGTTTCATCGAGCGTTGCCCCGTTGTTATGATCTATTGTCCAGCCAATAACGGTAGATGTACCGCCTTCGGCATAGTAATCATGAAACCCCGGGTAAGCGCTGCCCATTGCCACACCAAGGTTAGGCAGATTATTTACATAGAAATTATTAAGATTGGCATTATTCTCATAAACCCATGAGTATTCGCCCGAAGCATTTTCACCTGCCTCGCTTGATTCATTCCATAAAGTAAGGAAAGTTGGTTTGGTACTAAGATTACTAAAAGCGGCAGTCCATTCCTCTGGCGTCTGCATCACAATAGGCCCGAAGTTTAGCAACAATGGTTTGTTGTTTACTTTAATATATTCATCAGTATTAAAGTAATTGCTTTGCATGTAACCTAAATCGGTTTTTGCTGCGCCGGTAACTGTAGGAGCCAGCCCTGCCTGTACAATATCATTTAAAAACCTGTCTTCATATACTATGGCAAATTTTAATCCTACCTCATCCAGCATATCAATTAACTGCTCTGAGTTTTCCTTTAAGTCCTTAAAATCATTAATATCATAAGTACCGTACCAGTCAATTAAAATACCATCTACTCCTGAATACTTCATCAGCAGTAAATGGTTCTCAATAACATCGCGGTCTCCCGAATGATATGGTCCTATTAAAGGATAATAATGTGAAGCAATTTCCCTTTGCCCGTTGGCACCAACGTTGTCAGGGTTTTTGTTTGCCATAGTCCAGTGGTAGCCCCACTGGTTGTTACCACTGCTTTCTTTAGTTTCAAACCACGGCATGTAATGCATGTAGATTTTAGTGCTGTTTGTTTTGGTCACAGCAACAGGATCAAAGGTTTCTTCCTGCCCTCCCCCAACGGTTTCTTTACCGCTATCGTCCTTACTGCAACTGTTGCAGCTTATGGCTATAGCAATAACACCGCTTAATAATAGTGTAAAATATCTGTTCATTATTTAAAAATATAAGCTTCAGTAAAGTAAAATATGCCGGCCTACCATGAACTAACCCTAACATGGAAGACCGGCACTACTACTAACTTCTTAATAACCCGGATTTTGTTCTAAATTTGTATTGGTAGACAATACGGTTTCCGGTATAGGGAAGATGGCTCTGAAAAGTTCTGTTGTACCTAATTCCCAACCAGGTTGGAAAAATGTACCAAACCTAATATTGTCTGTCCTTCTTCTTCCCTCAAAAAGGAATTCCCTGCGAAGTTCCTGATCAATGAAGTCTAAATCTATCGTATCAGGAGTATCCAGTCCTGCACGCATTCTTACTTGCTCTACAAACGGAAGTGCCTGCCCAGGCGAACCTAAGCGAACATAACACTCTGCCTGCATCATAAGTATCTCAGCATAACGGATAACAACAAGGTCGTGATCTCTTTCCCATTGCTCTCCTGCTTTCATTTCATATTTTCCTAAACGTACCCCTACATTTTGTGCAGAATTGGTAAAGTCAGGAATCTCTTCGGTATAGATAAGCGGCTCACCACTATCCATAATAATAACCGAACCTGTTGCAAGGTTAATTTGCTCACCTTCCACCATTGCGTTTCTTCTCACATCTCCTTCTTCAAAGCTCGAGAAAACGCCCGGCTCTGCGGCCATACCATTAGCACTCCAAGGATAATCTCCTGTTGGCGAAATAGTAAACCTATGCAGGTAATGACAACTCATTGAAGACATATAGTTACCCACTGTCCCTGCAGCATTATCGTAAGGAATAGAAAGAATTATCTCTCCTGATGTTTGGTTCTCTGTAGCGAAGTTGGCAAAGTAATCTACCGTTAGTGAATAGCCCGATACATTTTGACACATATCGATGCAATCCTGCCAACGGGCCAGACCAATAAACGCTTCTGAATTAAGGTATAATCTTGCCAATAAAGCGTAAGCTACATTTTTAGTAAACTTAGAATATACAATTTCTGATTTAAGGTAAGGTAACGACTCCAGTAACTCCGTTTCCACAAAGTCATACACTTCCTGACGTGTTGAGTTAGACGGTAATCCCTGATCTTCAAAATCTGTTACGATTGGCACATTACCAAACATGTCTAACAACATGTAGTAGTAATAGGCACGAACCGATCTAAGCTCTGCATATATAGGAGCTTTAGCCTCATCGGTAAGTCCTGATTTGTCTATCTGGTAAATAATAGAGTTTACTTTAGCAATACCTGCATAACAGTAACGCCATGCCGAAAGTATCATACCGTCGCTGGCTAGCCATGTATGGGTTTGTGCCCTTTGCCACTGTCCGCCGTCAAACCAGTCGGTACCCCTTGTAGGGATAACAGTCTCGTCTGAAGTTACTGCGTTTAAAAAGAATACATATTCGCTACCCGGAAATGAATTTGAGATTCCGTCGCTAAACCCTCTAAGGGATGAGTAGGCCCCACCTACAAGTGCTTCCACTTCACTTGGTGTATTACCAAAGTTGTCGTCTTTAACTCTGTCATACAAATCTTCATCAAGATCTGTACACGACAGTGCAAAAAGAGACGTTAAGAATAATGCTGTTATTTTGGTTTTCATCATTTTAATTTTAGGATTATCAAATCACTTATTTAGACAGGGTGAAGTTTAGACCTACAGAGAAAGTTCTTGGTCTTGGAAAGTTATTAAACCTGTCCATACCCGGATTATCAAGACCGGTAAGGTTAACCTCAGGGTCTGTACCATCGTAATTTGTAAATACTGCAAGGTTTTCACCTAACACATATATTCTAAGCTTAGAACCGTTGTCCTTAAACGGAAAAGTATAACCAAGCGTTACCGTTTGAAGCCTGAAGAAAGATGCTTTCTCTATCCAGTAGCTTGAGAATGTTGGTGCCGAATTGATACCCGAACCGATAAAGTCATCAGGAACGTTGTATGCCGGTAACCTGTTTGGAGTATAAAGCATCATGTTTGTTGCATTAAGTACTTCCTGACCAAACATACCGTAACTGGTAAAGCCAAAGTCAAACTTATCGTAAGTAAAGTTCATACTAAGACCCATAATAAGATCTGGCTGAACATCACCAATAGCTTTATCTTCTTCGCTTAAAATAAACTCTCCGTTCTCATCAAAACCTAAAAACTCTTTACCCCAAAATGTTCCTACAGGATAACCTTCGGCAATGATTTGAGAGAACTGGTTAGACATACCCGAAAGTCCGTGAAGTGAACCACTGTAAATTACATCTGTATCATACGTTTGGTTAGATAATTTTTCAATCATCTGTTTGTTGTGAGAGAAGTTAGTATTTACACTCCATGTAAACTTATCGTTGTTAATAATATCGGCACTTAATGTAAGCTCTACCCCTTTGTTAGAAAGTTCACCTACGTTTGCAAGCATAGTACCCACTAAGTAAGGTGGCTGAGGTACCTGATAAGTGTATAATAAATCTTTAGTTGTTTTTGAGTAGTACTCAAACGAACCTGATATTCTGTTAAATAAAGTAAAGTCTAAACCTAAGTTAAGCTGTTGTGTTTCCTCCCATTTAAGATCAGGGTTAGGGTTTTGTGTTGGCGAATAAGCAAGGCTCCATGAATCTGTAGCCGGGTTGTAGTAGCTATCCTGCCCCACTCCTAATATTGAAAGGGATTTATACTCACCAATACCATCCTGGTTACCAGTAACACCATAGCCTGCTCTTATTTTAAGGTTTCCTAGCCAGTTATCAGACCAGTCCATAAAGTTCTCGTCAGAGATTCTCCACGCTACCGATGCAGAAGGGAATACACCCCATTTGTTGTTTGCACCAAAACGGCTTGAGCCATCTCTTCTTACAGTTGCTGTTGCCATATACTTACCATCGTAAGAATAGTTTGCCCTACCGAAGAAAGAAACCAAGTTTGATTTCCCTTTGTAAGAGTAAACATCACCTAAACGGTAGTTGTAACCCGCTCCAAGATTGTTGTAGCCAAATAAATCTGTTTCAAAACCGCTACGCTGTGCACCAAAACCTTCGTATACATTTTCAAGGTAAGAGTAACCCAGCATACCGTTTACACTGTGCTTACCAAACATTTTGTTATAGTTAAGGTACGCTTCAACCTGTGCTGTAGTGTACTCACCATATGTTTTTTGTCCGTAACCGTTTTCGGTTCTACCTTCAAGTACAGCATACGATGGTTTGTATTGATCGGCATTAAGAGCATTGTGTTCTAACGAAGTATTCACAACCGCTTTAAAGTCGTTAAACAGGTTTACTTCTGTTTTAAAGTAGCCTAATAACCTGTGTCTTTTACTATCGGCAGTACGGTTGGTAAGTATCTCAACAGGGTTTTCGTATAATGTTCCTCCTACAGATGTAAAATCACCGTTTTCATCATAAACAGGAATTGTAGGGTTAAGATTGAACGAACGCTCAAAAATTCTGTAATCTACCGGATGCCATTTGTCAATATTAGCCATTAAGCCCATATCAAATTTAATAGCTTTATCTAGAGCATACTGGTAAACACTAATATTACCGCTTAAACGCTCCATTCCCGAACGCTTAATGATACCCTCGTTATCAAAATACTGAAGCGATGCACGAAGTCCGCCATCTTCAGAACCCGAATTAATGCTAAGGCTGTGATTTTGTGAATAAGCAGTTTGCTGAATTTCTTTTTGCCAGTTCGTATCTGCGCCATAATCAACAGCGTCCATTAAGTTGTTATCACGAACATAAGCTCTCCACTGGTTTGCAGAAAGAAGATCTAAATTATTTGATGCTTTACCAACACTGGTAAAACCGTTATATACTACAGAAAGTCCTTTTTTGCCGCTTTTTGTTGTAATGATAATAACACCGTTAGCTCCTCTTGAACCATAGATGGCTGTAGCCGAAGCATCTTTAAGTACATCTATCGATTTGATATCTGAAGGCTGTACAACGTTAATGTCTACACCAGCTACTCCGTCTACCACGATAAGCGGACTGTTACTTGCCGTTAGCGAAGTACCACCTCTTAAACGAAGTGAAGAACCGCTACTTGGATCACCGGTATCCTGAACAACTGCTAAACCGGCAACTTTACCCTGTAGCACACGCTCGGTAGAAGTAACGTTACCTTTTACAAGGTCTTTTTCTCCTACGGTTGATATAGCTCCTGTTAAATCCTGTTTTCTCATAGTACCATAACCTACAGAAACCAGTTCTACAGCATCAAGCATCAATGCACCTTCCTGTAAAGTAAGCTCAATGTTTGATGTATTTTCGGTTACGGTTACGCTTTGTGTTTCATAACCTATAAAAGATATTTCCAACGTACTGCCTACAGTAGCTGTAATAACAAATTTCCCGTCAATATCGGTAGCCACACTATTTGTTGTACCTACCTCAATTACCGACACCCCCGGCATACCCATACCGGTATTATCGTTAATAGTACCCGATACCTGCTTTTTCCCCTGTGCAAATGCAACAACCGAAAGAAAAAGCATGACAAATGTGAGTACCAGCGATTTATTAACCAACACCTTGTGCAGGCCTGCTTTAGTATTTTTACTATTCATCGAATGGTTTTTTAAGTTGATTGTGGTTTATTAGTCCAGATGCTTAAGCGGGATGGTAGTGTCTGAAATTGTTTTGTCAGTATTATCCTTAACCAGAACATGTATTTCGGTTACATCTACATTTTGTAGCGCAGACACCAAGTTTACAAATCCTTTAATCTCACTAATACCACCTGTAATTTCGCCCGTAACCTCTACCGTACCTGCAGTAACCGTATAGATAAGGGTATTAATTCCTGGTTCGTTGTTTGTTCTTATTATCCCTAAAAAGTCTTTTTTGCTAATTTGCTGAGGGAAGAATGTAAATACCGGTGGTGGAGGTGGAATAAACTCACCTGCATAAAGTACCTGATCGGCTGTTGTTCCAGCCCAGTCATCTTTTACGAAAAGGAAAGCAATGTTTTCCATTACATATCCGTCGGGAGCTTCATAATATTCCTGTGGTATAAGGTCCATTTTATAGATCCCTCCACCCATGTTTTTTAACTGGGTTTTTTCAACCACTTCCGGAATCCATGACTGATATTCAATAGCAATATCCCAAAAGTTAAGTCCGCTGTGGAAATGTACACTTGTAGCATCTTCAAAACCATCGGCCAGATTGGCATTGAAAAGAATACTTATCCCCTCATCAATAAGCGGTGACGATGGGTATGATCTCCATAACTCCCCCGAACCTGCAAACGATGAATAATCAGTATAAGCCATACTATGCACTTCAGACTGTAACGAACCTGTAAGGTCTTTTAGCCTGAACCAAAATCCGGCGCTGGCTGCAATATCTTCAGGAGTCATATTAAAGTATTCTGTAGGAGTAAGCGTAAAGCTCCATATCATGTCCCCTTCATAGGTAAGTTTTGCAAATTCTGAGGAGTTTTCCCAGTTTCCGGCATCCGGTTCAGATGGAGACCAAATCCATAAATAAACATCAGATTCTGCCGCAAACGTTGTAGTGGAAAGATCAAAAAACCAAGTCACTTCTTCGTCGTAAGCATATACTACAGGGAACGACCACATGTCGTTTATAGACCCTGCTGCCTCCTGTGCCCTGGCAACGCCCGGCAGTAAAACAAAGGCTAATACTATAAATTGTATAATTTTTTTCATGTTGTCGTTAATTAACTGCATTTAACTTAAACGAATAAGACACAAACGCAATGCCTCCTGACTTCCTTACCAGCTGAAGTTCCATTTGCTCACCGCTACCGGGTACAGCAACCAGTTTAAGTTCATCGGTCATTTGTGCTTTTTGAGCATCACTATATAAATAGATCTTTACTGCTTCGCCTTTTGGTTGCTGGAAAGCAGAGCTCAGCTTCCAGTAACCGTTTGCCGGAAATAAAGGGGGCACATCACCCATTACTTCATAAGTAGTAGGTTCCATATTATCGTCAACACTAAACCTTATTTTAAAATCTTCATAATTAAAATAAGCTCCCATGTTTTGTTCAGACGGTTCGATAGCGTTTGCCTTCGCATACTCATCTACCATCTTTAAACTCATTAAACCCCAGTCACCTTCCATTTTCTCATAAATGGTAACAGGATTTACATAACTACCATCATCAGGATCATTACAGCCTACCGCAATAAGCCCCATGATAGCTAACCCATAAATAATTTTACTTCTCATAAATGTTGTTGTTTTGTTAGGTAATTAGTTACTCCCTATAAAAAGGATATGACGAAACTAGCCCTTAAAAAACTCTTAAAAAAAACATTGAATAAAAATCAAGATAAATCAAGGCTATTATTTATAATAAGCAATTGACAAACAATTAATTAATAAATTATTTATACTTAAAAAATCAAGTAGATGTTTAGACAATTTAAAGGAAGTAAAAAATCAAAATAATAAGAATATCAAAATTTAATAAGGATATTTTTCTCAATTGTTTATATATTAAATGATTTTATTGTTAAGATGAAAACTTTTCCCGTATTTTTACATCTTAAAAATAATCTGTTAAAAAAATCATTAGTTTTTACCTTGATTAACAACTGCGCGAGGTAATGATGAGGTTATAACACCTTGTTATGCGCTATTACGGCAGCAATGAAAAAACACATCACCTTTCTCTTACTTTTTACCTGTTTCTCTTTGTTCAGCACACCTAAAGAGACCGATCCCGTATTGCAGGAACTGGATAAAGCCCTTGCCAATAAGGAGTATTATGTAAAAAAGAAATATGCTGCCATAGGCGAACTGAAAGTACATATAGAAAAGTTTAAACTAAGCGATGATAAAAAAGCTTTGTACAACACCTATATGTCACTTTTTGACGAATACAAATCGTTTAAATATGATTCTGCCTATTACTATATAGAGCAGGCAAAGAACATGGCTTTTCATTTAAAAGATTCAGAACTGCTTGCCAAAGCCAAAATAAAGGAAGGTTTTGTATTACTATCCTCCGGATTGTTTAAAGAGGCTATAGACACGCTTTGCAGTATTAAAAATGAAGACCGACTGGATATAAAAACCCGTTATGAATATTTCTCGGTAAAGGCACGTGCTTATTATGACCTTGCCGATTATACCCGCGATCCCCGTTATAACATCAATTACATACAAAAAGGTACAAAGTATATAGAGCAGGCTATAATGATTGTAGACACCAATACTAATGAGTACTGGGCAGCCATTAGCCTGAAGCGCATGAAACAACAGGACCGCAAAGGTGCCGAATTTGCCTTTAGTTATTGGATTAACAATTACAAACTACCTACAGAATATTATGGTATTGCCACCTCAAGCCTCGGTTATATCTATTCTGAACAGGGTTTAAAGGAAAAAGGAATCCACTACCTGTGTCTTGCCGCTATTGCCGATGTAAAGAATGCTACAAAGGAAACTGTTGCCCTGCGTAACCTAGCAAACGAATTATTTAAAAGTGGTGACCTGGAAAAAGCCAATAGGTATATTAACCTGGCAATGGACGATGCTACATTTTATGATGCCCGACACCGTAAAATTGAAATCTCCACCATACTGCCTATTATAGAAAAGGCTCAGCTTAATAAGATAAAAGATAAAAACGATATACTGGAAGCCGTAGTAATACTACTCGCTGTATTATCAGTCATTATTATAATTTTTCTGGTTATTATCTTTAGGCAGCTTAAAGAACGTAATGCTTCACGAAAAGCAATGGCCGAATCGTATGCCAAACTACAGGAAATGAATAACAGTCTTAGCGAGGCTAACATCATTAAAGAAGAATATATAGCTTACTTTATAAAAGCTACATCCGACTTCATTAACAAAATTGACCATTTACAAAAAAGTACCATACAGAAAATAATTTCCAAAAAAACCGACGAGGTTATTACCAGCCTTAAGCGTTATAACGTAAAAAAGGAAAGAGAAAACCTATTCCGCCAATTTGATGAGATTTTCCTGAAACTGTTCCCCACTTTTATTGAAGACTTTAATACACTTTTCCCCGATGACCATAAAACCGTTATCAAAAAAGGGGAACTTTTAAATACTGAAATGCGCTTATTTGCCCTTTACAGACTAGGCATACAAGACAGTAACCAGATAGCCGATTTTCTTGAACTATCGGTATCAACTGTTTACACCTACAAAACACGTATTAAAAGCAAATCACATTGCAAGGAAATATTTGAAGAGAAGATTATGGCTATAAAAACCATATAACTTTATCACTTCACATTTTTTTCAGAAGGATTTAAGCTAAATTTAATGTTTTCTTTTCTTACAAATGGGTAACTTTGTTATACTTACCTCAAAATTACCTTACATGGGACTACAATCTAAAACTAAAAACCTAGGACTGGCAGAACTTATTGCCATTGCTTTAGGAGGAATGGTAGGCGGTGGTATATTCACCATATTGGGAATATCTGTAGCAATAATAGGA
Organism: Flavobacterium sp. C4GT6; assembly: GCF_036347315.1. Lineage (NCBI taxonomy): Bacteria > Pseudomonadati > Bacteroidota > Flavobacteriia > Flavobacteriales > Flavobacteriaceae > Flavobacterium > Flavobacterium sp. C4GT6. The sequence continues at coordinate 249,946 of NZ_JAZGZU010000002.1, read as the reverse complement.
AACGTAACACCTTTTGCTATTATAGTGGGTGGTATTATAGCTTCCCTCGCTGCTTACTCTTATGTTAAACTAGGCGTATATTATAAAGATGAAGGTGCTACCTATGCCTTTTATAAAAAAACCTATCCCAAAACACCTTTCCTGGCTTCTGTTATAGGATGGTATGTAATATTCGGGTACATAAGTACACTCGCACTTTATGCTTATACCTTTTCCTCTTATGCCATCAGTAGCACTGATTTTTCAGATAATATGTGGATTCGTAAAGCTGTCGCGCTTGGAATTATAGGCCTGTTTACCGCAATTAACCTTTGGAGTGTAAACGGTATGGGTAAAATTGAGGATATAATGGTATATACCAAACTGGTTTTACTAACCATAATATCGGTAGTACTTATGCAAAATGGCGATACCAGCTTTGCTAAATTTATGGAAACCATGGCTGTGGATGCCGAAAAATCCAGCATCATGAATATCCTTATCGTATCATCGGTCACCTTTGTTGCTTTTGAAGGATTTCAGCTCGTTATTAATGCCGTAAACGAAATGAAAGACCCCGATAAAAATATCCCGAGAGCCATATACAGTGCCATAGTACTGGCGGTATTGATTTATGTGGTAATATCTATGGGGGCATTATTTGCCATACCTGCCGAAAAGATAATTGAGAACAAAGAATACGCCTTGGCATCGGGTGCGGGCGAAGTATTGGGTAAACTGGGCAGCACCATAGTTATAGCAGGAGCTTTACTGGCAACCAGCAGCGCCATTAGCGGAACCGTATTTGGAGCATCAAGACAGTTGGCAGCCATTGCAGATGATGGTTATTTCCCGGATATACTAACCAAAAGAAAAAACCAAATCCCTAAAAACGCTACCCTTTTTATGGCAGCTTTTGCAGGTGTGTTAATCCTTATTGGCGGACTGGAACTTATACTGGAATTTGGTAGTGTTACCTTTTTACTGGTATCATTATTAATGGCTATTGCCAATTATAAAATAAAAGACAAAACAAAATCCTCGGCAATTATTACTGTGTTAGCCATTGCCGGACTCTCTTTAGGCAGCGTCCTTATTTTATATTACGAACTCAAAAATAAATGGGAACAAATGGCCGCAATTGTAGTGCTTTACCTGTTGCTTACAGCCGGAGCATGGTTTTACTCCAAAAGGCATCAGAAAAAAATACAACACAAAAACGCAGAAAATTAAACATCTGCTATTTATCTCAAAATTTCATGTTTCATTATTAATATTTTAGTAATAAACAAATTAATTTTTTATGGGATATTTTACTTTTATTTGAATTTTTACAGGCAATAACATTTTCATGAAGTGCGGGAGCTGATGGAAAAATTGTTCTGCTGCTTATAAGCCGAATAATTATTAAAAACCATAAAAATGAAAACCACTTACTTGAAACAGTTCGCGGCCCTGCTTATGGCTGGAGCGATTTGTTCATGCTCAAACGACTTTGAGCCCGTTTCTGAAGATGCTGCAACATCTCAGGACACCACAAAAGTGACAACAAAGGCCTTTCTCAGTCTGCCGATTAGTTACACAGACGAAAGCAACTTTGTAAACTCACTATCACCGTATGGCTTCCTTGAGCCAGACGATATTAACCTTAACCGCTCTGGCACAAAAAGCGGTTATAACAGCGTGTATGGATTTAACATTCCATCGGCAAATCAGGTTACCGGTTTCAAATGGAACAGCGGTGACGAAAGTACAGAAGAATGGCGCCCACAGGGACTAACCGGTTTTAACTGGGGTGGCCGCAAATTTCTTTTGGCAACATGGTATGGTGTTGGCCCGGGTACTATTTCGGGAGTTTACAACCAGCACAAAGGTGTTCGTATTGCCCTTGTTGATATTACCGATATGAATAATATCACTTACAGACACATCCTTTTAGTGCAGGACAAAAACAACATGAGTAACAGCAACCTATACAGATCTACCAATTCTTACGATCAGTTAGACCTGTTTTGTCCGGTTACCATCCACGCAGGCGGTGTAGCTTATTCTAACAACAAAATTTATGTTGTAGATACCAAACTGGGGATGCGTGTGTTTGACATCAGAAAACTTATCGCAGTTTCGGGAGACAGCACCAAAAACCGTATAGGCCGTGAGACTGATGGTACACTAAAAGCATTCAACTATTCTTATGTGCTCCCGCAAATTGGTTATTATGATATAGACAATGCCAATCCTTATTCTTGTATTTCATTAGGTACAGGTAATGATGGTGAGGCAAGACTATGGACAGGTCAGTACCTTACGCCAAGTGATAACCAAACTCCTAAGATATATGGATTTGCGCTTAACTCAAGCGGACAGATTAATACGGGGCAATCAGTACAACAGCTGGAACCACAGGATAATACTACCGGAAATAACGGACCGGTATACCGTGTACAGGGTGTTTACAGGAGAGGTCAGGCTTCTACCAGTTTAGTAACCACTACAGGAAACAGCAGCTACGAAGGTTCTACCGCTCGTTTGGTACGTCACTACAGTGGTGATGGTGCCGGAACACGTTTCCGTTGGCCTCATGGTGCAGAAGACCTATACTACGACAGCAGTACAGGCTACCTTTGGAATCTTACCGAATATGAAAGTTCTAAATACGGACAGGACAACCGTTGCGTATTTGCAGTACGATACAGCGATTATGATTAATTGATTGTTTTGTTATCTGTTTTTCAAAGCACTTGTGTGACAATCATACAAGTGCTTTTTTATGCATATAGTCGAATAACATTCATTAAATCAAAATCCTACCGATATAATTAATATATTTAAAGTCATCAATCATTAAATCAATTATTAAAACTGTAAGAAATGAAAAAGTTAATTTTGAACTTTCTTGCTTTTGCTATATTTACAGGTATGGCAGCACAAGAAAAAACAGACCTTCCCGGGAATACTTCCCTCCCATCGTCAAAACAGGAACTTGAAAAACTGGCAGCACAGGAAAAAGGCAGCTACAAGTATTTGGTAGAAGATTATTTCAAAAAACCGATGCAAAGTTCGTTTAAGTTCTCGCCTGATGGCAAGTTTTTTTCCTACATGGAAAAAGATGATAAAGGAAAAAGACATGTGTATGTAAAAAACACAGCAACCGATAAAGTAACCCGCGTTATAGAAGAAGGTAAAGACCTTGTAAGGGGTTACGGATGGGCTAACAACAACAGGCTTATCTATATAATGGATAACGGCGGAAATGAAAATTTCCACCTGTTTGCCGTAAACCTTGACGGAGCTAACCAAAAGGAACTTACCCCGTTTGATGGTGTAAGAGTAAATATTCTTAATAGCTTAAAAGACCAAAAGGATTACATGATTATCGAAATGAACAAAGATAATCCGCAGGTATTTGAGCCTTACAAAATAAATATCAATACAGGTGAGCTGGAAAAGCTTTTTGAAAATACCGATCTATCCAACCCTATAAGCGGTTATGATTTTGACAAGGACGGCAATCTTAAAGCTTATACCCAACAACAAAACGGCACCGACTATGTTCTCTATTACAGACTTGGCAACGACAAACCGTTCAAAAAAGCTAAGGAAACCAACTGGCAGCAACAGTTTTCCATACTGGAATTTAATTATGCCTCATCAAATCCGCACGATGCGTATGTATTAACCAATCTAGACAACGACACCAAAGAAATTGTACTGTATGATTTTGAAAAAGACAAAACAATAAAAAAGATATTCTCTAACGATACTTACGATCTAAGTGGTACCGAAACCTCAAGAAAGAGAGGATATGAACTGGACGCTTATTACTATACCGGAGAAAAATCGGAAGTTGTACCCGTTAGCGAAACCTACAAAAAACTATATAAGAAATTCAAAAAACAATTTGGCGACAAGGAAGTATCCATCACCAATGTAACCGACGACGAAGACAAATACCTGCTTTACGTAGGCAGTGATAAGCTTTACGGTATTTATTATTTTTATGATGCCAAAAAAGACACCTTCAAGGAAATATTTAACCTTATGCCAAACCTTAAGGAAGAGGATATGGCAGAGATGCGTCCTGTGAAATTTACCTCAAGGGACGGACTTACTGTTTACGGTTACCTAACCATCCCTAATGAGGCTAAAAACGGGAAAAAAGTCCCGCTCATAGTAAACCCTCACGGCGGCCCATACGGACCAAGGGATGTATGGGGCTTTAATCCTGAAACGCAACTTTTTGCCAGCAGAGGTTACGCTACACTACAGGTAAACTACAGGGGGTCTGGTGGATATGGTAAAGAATTCTACCTTGCGGGAAACAAACAGATAGGCCGAAAAATGCTTAATGACCTAGAAGACGGTGTAGCTTATGTGAAATCGCTTGGTATAATAGACGATTCCAAAATAGCCATTTACGGAGGTAGTTATGGCGGACTGGCAACTCTTGGAAGCCTTGTAAAAACCCCAAACCTATACACCTGTGGAGTGGACTATGTAGGGGTATCTAATTTATTTACTTTTTTCAAATCGTTCCCGCCTTACTGGAAGCCTTACCTAAAACAGGTTTACGCCCAGTGGTATGACGAAACATCACAAACAGATATCGAAATCATGAAACAGGTATCTCCTGCCCTTAATGTAGACAAGATAACCAAACCTCTATTTGTGGTACAAGGCGCTAATGATCCAAGGGTAAACATAAACGAATCAGACCAGGTAGTAGAAAACCTAAGGAAACGTGGTTTTGATGTACCTTATATGGTTAAATATAACGAAGGGCATGGTTTTGGGCATGAGGATAACAGGCTTGAGCTTTATAAATGCATGATGGGCTTTTTTGCAAAGCATTTAAAACAATAAAAATAGTTTTACCCAAGCCTCCTCTTAAGGGAGGCTTTTTTATTTTGTATTGGGAAAATTTTAAGAAAACAAACCTTATCTTTAAAATAACCAACTACAATACAACATATTATGAGTAAAAAAACAACCTATCCGTTTTTCTTTTTATTATTAACAGCATTTATGCTTTCCTGTGCCGGATCGAATACCCAAATGACCGGATCGTGGGCTAATAAAGAGAAAATTAAAAATGAGAATATAAAAAGCGTATTCATTGCTGTACTTACTTCAAACATGAATGCTAAAACCGTACTGGAAAATGAATTGGCTTTTCAGGCAAGCCAAAGAGATGTAGAGAGTTTTAAAAGTCATAACGTATTTACACGAACTTTCACTAAAGACAATATGCCTTCAAGAGAAGAACTTCTTGAAGTGATAAGAGCTACAAATGCACAAACCATTTTTACCGTAGCATTAAAAGACAAGGAAACCTCAACAAGATATGTTCCCGGTTCTACCTCTTACTACCCAATGGGTATGGGAATGGGATATTATGGTAATTTTTACGGATATTACTCCAATGTTTACCCTATGATGTACGACCCTGGATATTACACCACTGATAAGACCTTCTATCTGGAAAGCAATTTATATGATACAGCCAGCGAAGAGCTTATTTGGTCGGCACAATCTGCCACTTACAACCCTACAGATTTAGAGAATTTTGTAAAAGGTTATACCGAAACTCTTTTAAAACAACTTGAAAAAGATGGAATTATAAAAAAAGCTGAACTATAAGTTCAGCTTTTTTCTTCTATTATCTGTCGGCATTTTGACGCTCTACCATCCATTGCGGATATTCTTTTGGCAGGGCACTCAATTCGTCAAGCAATTGTAAATCTTTTTCGGTTAGCTCCACATCAACCGATTTGATATTATCCTGAAGCTGACTGATATTTTTAGCACCTATAATTGTACTGGTAATTCCCTGTTGTTGGCGTACCCACGCTAGGGCTGCCTGTGCCGGGGTCACATTGTGTGCCTCCCCTATTTGTACAAGTCCGTCGATTATATCATATGCCTTATCCTTGTTTACAGGGGGAAAATCGAAAGTTTCTCGGCGTGATCCCGAAGCCTGACCTTCCCTTGTGTATTTACCGGAGAGGAAACCACCGGCAAGCGGACTCCAAGGCATAATAGCAAGGTTTTGATCTAAAGCCAAAGGAACAATTTCTCTTTCAATATCACGCCCTGAAAGCGAATAGTAATATTGCAAGCCAATAAATTTATTCCATCCATTCTTCTCAGCTATTCCCTGTGCTTTCATCACCATCCATGCCGGCCAGTTACATACGGCAATATACCTTACCTTACCGGATAGTACTATATCATTAAGCGCTCTCATGGTTTCTTCAACCGGAGTACGATTATCCACACCGTGTACATATAATATATCAATATGATCCAGTTGCAAACGTTGCAGGCTCTCATCAACCGAATTGAATATATGGTAGCGTGACAAACCAATACTGTTAGGCTTTTCATCCATACGACCACGCACTTTTGTGGCTATAACAAGTTCATTCCTGTTTAAACCTAAGTCTTTTACAGACTGACCTAACAGCCTTTCAGATTCCCCATAAGAATACACATTAGCCGTATCTATAAAGTTAATTCCCGAATCTACTACAGCCTTAATTAGTCCATTTACCTCTTCCTGCTGAATTTTACCTATAGCTTCCCAAAATCCTCTTCCGCCAAACGTCATGGTACCAAAGCAAATTTCAGAAACTAACAATCCTGTGTTTCCTAAAAAATTATACTTCATTGTTTTTTGATTTATATGATTAGAATTATAACTGCTATGCAATTACACAAATTTCATCATAATATCAGCGACTTATATTGCTCCAATCAATCAGATTATTACAAAATTCAAACAATTACCTTTTAGGAAGTACCGAAGAAATACTAAGTAATAAAAAAGAAATAACAACAGCTGCAGTACGAATGCTATGCCATTTGTTCCAGGAACCTTCAAAGGTTCCACTCATACCTTAAATGGTTTCCTGACTTGCATTTCCCAAATCAAAAGCTTCGAGCGTATCATTTAAAGGCATATTTCCTAAAATGGTAATAACAAACAGTCCTATGACGTAAAACGCTGCCGAAAGACCAAATAGTGAAAAATTAATTGTAAGTCTGCCGTCATACTGTAAATAGTCATTTAAAGGGAGTAAAACAACTGCCCCAAAAAAGCACAAAAAAATACCGGATTAAGTATCTCTATTTATAGACTGCATTGCTAAAAGATACGCAAAATCATTAAGCCGCCCCAAACCGGAGTTTACAGAAAACGAATAAGAAAAGAATATCCCAGCCATAAGAGCTGTAGACAATAAAGTTAAAATATGAATAATAGAGGTAAAAGTATTCATAATATAATCTTTTTGAGATAATATTAACTTCTAAATGTTTTTGGAAAAATACAACAAAAAATATATTATGCAAAAAAAGAAAGGGCTCTAACAAGCTGATTATCAGAAACAGTACCCCTATAAAATGAAAAACCCTTCTATTCGAAAATAGAAGGGAAGCCGGTAAACCACACCTTACCTTAATTTATCCGGCTTTTTTTTATCTTTATACGAAGATATGCATTTTTTGGTTTTAAAAATTAAATAATTATTTAATTTTTAATTACACTACAAAGTAACAAAAAATAGTTGAATTAACCTCGCGTTTCTTTTCTTAAATTCGCCATTTTAACAGCTACGATAGCAGCCTCGGTACCTTTATTACCGTGTTTGCCTCCGCTGCGGTCTATAGCCTGCTGTAAAGTATTGTCTGTCAGCACACAAAAAACTACCGGAACATCGGTTAAAACATTCAGGTCTTTAATACCTTGTGCAACTCCTTCACAAACAAAATCAAAATGTTTAGTTTCACCCTGTATTACACTACCTATGGCGATAACAGCATCTACATTTTGGGTATCAATCATTCTTTTTGAACCATAAATAAGCTCAAAACTTCCCGGCACATCCCATTTAATAATGTTTTCTTCTTTAGCGCCGTTTTCAATTAAAGCCTCAAAAGCTCCTTTATATAAATTTTCAGTAATGGACTCATTCCATTCTGAAACAACAATCCCAAACCGAAATTCTTTCGCGCTTGGGACCATGTTTTTATCGTATTGTGATAAATTCTTGTTAGCTGTAGCCATTACAGTTATTCTGTTACTGCTATGTAAGCATCAATATTATTAGCTTCAGGAGCCGACTCGTATTTCGTTTTTAACTCATTGAAATATTTGTTAGCCTCTTCTTTTTTACCTAATGTTAAAGCAGTTTGACCCGCTTTGAAAAGAAAACGAGGTGTAGCAAGAGCATCATCACCCATTTTTGCAGCTTCAGCATAATACTTTAAAGCTTCTTCGTTTTCTCCTGTTTGAGCAAAAGCATCACCAATTCCTCCTTTAGCAAGAATACCGGTTGTTAGCTCTTTACCTTTGTACTCCTGTAAACGCTCTACAGCTTCTTTGTATTTACCTGTATTTAGGTAAGCCATACCAGCCATATAATTAGCTACGTTTGCAGCATCTGTACCAGAATAGTTTTCAACGATAGATAAAAGTCCCATTTTAGCTTCTCCACCATTAAGTGCAAGATTGTATAATGAATCTTTTTCTGTTATTGTTGTAGCGTTAGAAGCCTGAATAAAATACTGTTGTGCCTGGAATGAATCGTTAGCAGCTTCAGTTTCTTTTGGCTCAACTACAACGCGTCCATAAAACAAATAACCTACAAGTGCAACTGCTATTACAGCAACTGCAATAATGATTGGTTTTTGGTTATTGGCTACCCATTCTTCAGTCTTTGAGGCTTTTTCGTCAAGTGTATTAAACACTTCCTCAGTTGTACTTTGACCGTCAAAAGTTTCTTCCGGTTCTACTTCGTTCACCTCAGCTGGTTTTGGAGCTTTATACCCTCTTTTGTTATATGTTGCCATCTAATTTAATTTAGTGAGCCGCAAAAATAAAATTTTTATTGAATATTAAAATACCTTTTTGTCGATATTTTTCAATAATTTGCATGCTCTTTTTATAAAAGTACACTAATTATACAATGTTCTCACTATCAAGAACACAGTTACAAATGTATCTAAAAAATTTATCCCTCCTAAACTATAAGAATATATCTGAAGGCAATTTTGAGTTTGACTCAAAGATTAATTGTTTTGTGGGAAAAAACGGCATAGGTAAAACAAATGTACTGGATGCAATATACCATTTATCTTACGGAAAAAGCTATTTTAACCCTCTTGCCATACAAAATATAAAGCACGGAGAGGAGTTTTTTGTAATAGATGGCACTTTTGAAAAAAATAACAGAAGCGAACAAATTGTATGCAGCCTTAAAAAAGGACAGAAAAAAGTTTTAAAACGAAACGGAAAAGCATACGATAAGTTTTCTGAACATATAGGCTTCATACCTCTGGTTATCATTTCTCCTTCAGACAATGACCTTATTATGGAAGGAAGCGAAACCAGGCGTAAGTTTATAGACAGTGTTATTTCGCAACTGGATCCCACTTACCTGCAGGAACTAATAAGCTACCAAAAAGTAATTGCCCAACGAAATGCCTTGCTTAAGTATTTTGCCCTTAACCACACTTTTGATAAAGAGACACTGGCTATATATAATGAGCAACTTACCGCACTGGGACATTCGGTATTCGAGAAAAGAAAAAAATTCCTAACCGATTTTATCCCAATATTCAATGCACACCATCATGCCATAACCAGTTCGGCAGAAAACATATCATTAGTATATCAAAGTCAGTTGCACGAACAAACACTTGATAAGCTACTGGAAGAAAACCTGCAACGTGACAGGGTACTGCAATACACCAGTGTAGGTATTCATAAAGATGACCTTTCGTTTGAGATAGATGAACATCCTATTAAAAAATTCGGATCGCAGGGACAGCAAAAATCTTTCCTGATTGCGCTCAAGCTTGCACAGTTTGACTTTATGAAGAAGCAAAGCGGCGTACTCCCTATCCTTTTATTTGATGATATTTTTGATAAGCTTGATGAGACCCGGGTTTCTAAAATAGTACAAATGGTGAACGATAAAGTTTTTGGACAGATTTTTATATCTGACACCCACCCTGAACGTACCGAAGAAATCGTAAAGTCAACTCACCAAAGTTATCGTATATTTACCTTATAACTTATACAACTATGTTACCAGCAACCATACTTCCGTTTCTGGAAGATCTTAAACAAAATAATTACCGCGAATGGTTTCAGGCAAATCAAAAAAGATATGCCGAATATAAAAAAGACTACAAAGCCGTTACCGAAGCCCTGATTAAGGAAGTTAGCGCAGGCGATGAATCATTAAAACACCTGGAGTTTAAAAACTGCTCTTTCAGAATAAACAGGGATATCCGTTTCTCTAAAGACAAATCTCCCTATAAAACTAATATGGGTATATGGATGTCGGCAGGTAATAAGGAGTTCAACATGGGTGGTTATTACCTTCATATAGAAAAAGGGGCCAGCTTTATTGCAGGAGGCCTTCACATGCCCGACCCGGTTTCACTGAAAAAAATGCGCCGTGAAATTGCAGGCTTTTATGAAGACCTTGAGGAGATACTCGAAAACAAGGAATTCAAAAAGTTTTACGGAACACTGGACAGAGAGCAAAGCCTGAAAACTGCTCCTAAAGATTATGATAAAAACCATCCGGCAATTGAGTTTTTAAAACTAAAAAGTTTCACTGTAACACATAAACTTAGCGATAAAGACCTTGCCAGTAAAAACTTTATTGAAGAGACTGCAAAAAAATTATTGGTTATGCAACCGTTTATAGAATATATAAACCGCGCCATGACTACCGAGGAGTAGTTAAAATATGTAATTTTGCCACCGGTAAACTAACCCATAATTATGGAAATCATTTCAAACTACCCGCTTAAAAATCATAATACATTTGGAATTGAGGCTTTTGCAGATGAATTTGTTTCGGTGAACTCTGTAAACGAGCTTAAAAAGGTTCTTCAGCAAAACTCAGGCAAACAAAAATTCATACTTGGAGGTGGCAGCAATATGCTGCTTACCCAAAATATACATTCATTAGTTATACATGTAAACCTTAAAGGTATAAAGGTAGTTTTTGAAGATGACAACCATGTACATTTAAAAGCTATGGCTGGTGAAAACTGGCATGAGTTTGTACTTTACACCATACAACACAATTATGGCGGACTTGAAAACCTGTCGCTTATCCCCGGTAATGTAGGCACCACCCCTATACAAAACATAGGCGCTTATGGCACTGAGATAAAAGACTCTTTTGTTTCGTGTGAAGCTATGGATATTGCCACACAGCAAATAAAAACCTTTACAAAGGAAGAATGTGAGTTTGCCTATCGCGAAAGCATCTTCAAAAACAGTTTAAAAAACAAATACATTATAGTATCGGTAACCTACAGGCTTACCAAAAAAGACCATAAAATCAACACTGCTTATGGGGACATTATGGCACAGCTATCTGAAAAAAACATTACAACACCGGAAATAAAAGATGTTAGCGATGCGGTAATAAACATCAGACAAAGTAAATTGCCCGACCCAAAAGAACTGGGCAATAGCGGTAGCTTTTTCAAAAACCCTATCATCTCTAAAGAAGCATTTGATTTAGCTTACAGTCAGCATCCTGAAATGCCACACTATATAATATCTGAAACCGAAGTAAAAGTCCCTGCCGGCTGGCTTATAGAACAGTCGGGCTTTAAAGGCAAACGTTTTGGCGATGCAGGTGTACACGCAAGACAGGCTTTGGTACTTGTAAATTATGGCAATGCTACCGGCCAGGAATTATTGAACCTGTCCCGAAAAATACAGGAAACCGTATATAACAACTTTGGCATCCGTATTGAGGCTGAAGTTAATATTATATAGTTTTTTATTACAATTATTACCTAACACTTAACAACAAACAAAAGGAAGAAACAAGACTTTTTCCTAATTTTGCACCATTAAAACGCCAATCAAAAAATACCTGTATGCTTAACATTACCTTCTATATATTTATCGGTATAACCGCAATACAACTATTTTATTACCTTATTGTTTTCGGAAAATTCGCTTTTTCAAAACCAGATAAAGTCAGCCCGAAAAAAATCCCTGTTTCTGTTATTGTTTGTGCTAAGAACGAGGCCGAAAACCTAAAAAAATACGTTCCGCTTATTGCCGAACAAAATTATCCTGACTTTGAAATAGTACTTATAGACGATGCCTCTAGCGATGAAACACTCGATGTGCTTGAAGAGTTTGAGAAGCAGTACTCTAATATACGTTTGGTTAAAGTAGAAAACAACGAAGCCTTTTGGGCCAACAAAAAATTTGCCGTTACCTTAGGTATCAAAGCCGCTACTAAAGACTATTTATTATTTACTGACTCTGACTGCTACCCTTCTTCAAACGAATGGTTATCACAAATGAGCGCACAGTTTACACAAACAAAAACCATTGTACTGGGATATGGCGCTTATGAAAAAGTAAAACACTCTTTCCTTAATAAAATAATCCGTTTTGACGAAATGCTTAGGGCAACCCAATACATGTCGTGGGCAAAAATGGGATCACCTTATACCGGCGAAGGCCGTAACATGGCTTACAAAAAAGAGGAATTCTTTAACGCCAATGGCTTTATGAGCCACATGCATGTAAGAAGCGGTGAAGACGCTATGTTTGTAAACCAGGTAGCTACAGGCAAAAACACTACCGTTTGTTATACTCCCGAAAGTTTTACCTACTGTCCTCCTAAAAAATCATTCGGGCAATGGTTTGCACAAAAAAAGAGACAGGTATACCTACACTCGCAATTTAAAACCGGAGACAAGATAAAAATACGTCTGTTCTTTATAGCACAGTTATTATTTCCATTATTCGCTGCCGGACTTTTAATTGCCGGATTTGACTGGATGTTTGTTGTACCCGTTATAGGCTTCCGCTACCTTATAGCATGGTTAACCGTAGGTTACAGCGCAGGCAAACTAAAGGAGAAGGATGTAATATACTGGTTCCCTTTTATAGAAATATTCCTTATCTTCACACAGCTTAATGTTTATATAAGCAATATGTTCTCTAAACCTGTACTTTGGAAATAAATTCTCAACTTATACAAAGCAATATAGAAAAGGCAAAAAAGGGCGACCAGGTTGCCTTTACTTTTTTATTGGATTTTTTTTGGAACGAGGTATATGGCTTTATGCTTAAACGCACCCAAAATGAAACTGATACCGAGGATATTGTTATAGAAACATTCGCCAAGGCTTTTGACAGAATTGCTACTTATAATCCTGAATATGCCTTTAATACCTGGCTTATAGCCATTGCTAAAAATGTGCATATAGACATTTTAAGAAAAAAGAAATCCTCACTGTTTATAGAAATCACAGATGAACAAAATCAACAGGCGTACAATATTGCAGACAGCTCCCCCAGCGCAGAGGATGAACTGATTAAGGAACAAAACCTTTCCAGTCTTCTGGAATGTATTAAGCAGTTAAAATCACACTATCAGGAAGTAATACAGCTACGTTATTTCCAGGAACTAAGCTATCAGGAAATTGCCGAACAGCTTAACGAACCTCTTAATAACGTAAAGATAAAACTGCTAAGAGCAAAAAAACTACTTGCCGATATTATCCGCAATGGCAAAAAGAAAAAATAAAACTATTTTTTCTGCCCCTCCTACTCAACCTTCTTTATCTGTAGAGAACACCTTTACATCTCATAAACAAACAAGGACATTACCCTTGATACAAAAAAACCTACTTTTCCACACAATAAAATATTATAAGAATTTTATACTAATTTCTACAATATCAAAAACATCGAAAACGTTTTAGTATAAAAATCATTCCTTATTAACAAACTTTAAATCATCTTATTATGTCAAAAGTAAGCGTTTTCGAAAAAAAATGGATAGACCTTGTTTTTGAAGGCCGTAACCAAAAATACGGAGCCTACCAGCTTCGTCAGCAAAACCCTAAACATACAGTTATTGCCTTATTTCTAGGCGTTGCTCTGGTAGTAGGTTTAATTTCCATACCTGTAATTGCAAACAGACTAGACCCTAAACCTGAACCAGTGGTTGCTGAGAATAAAACTGAGCTTGACGATCCGTTTGTATTTGTCGATTTAACAAAAGAGGTTACCCCTCCTGAGGTACGGGAGCCGGAACCTGTTATACCTGAACCGCCTGCAGAAGCTGCAGCACCAGTAACCGCTACGACAGAATTTACAACACCTGTTATAGTAAGTGCTAACGAGGTAACTGCTGCTTTACCTACTATGGAAGACTTTGAAAACTCAGACCCAGGGCAGGTAACTACACCGGGTAACCCTAACGGAGAAATAAATATTGGTACACCAAACGGAACAGGAGACCGCACAGATGGCGGAACCACTAACGGAGACGAAAACGGAACCGGTATAATAGAATATATTAAAGTAGACGTAAAACCTGATTTTCCGGGAGGAATATCTGTTTTTTATGAAACAGTAAGCAGAAGATTCAACGCACCCGACATAGGAAAAGATATGACGCTTAGAGTATTTGTTTCATTTATTGTGGAAAAAGACGGAACAATGTCAAACATAAAAGTACTAAGAGATCCGGGATACGGAATGGGTGATGAAGCTATTAGAGTACTTAAAAGCATTAAAACAAAATGGAATCCGGGTATTAAAAACGGTAAGCCTGTAAGAACAGCTTATAACTTACCCGTAACCCTTAACATAAGATCTTAAAAAAAAGCCCCTGATTAGGGGCTTTTTCTTTATAAAAGAATAACATTTTTAGAGCTTTAGCCATAAAAATGAATCATTACATAATATCCACAAATATACCTTATCTTTGCAGTCTAAAGTTTTTATTATGGAAACCGTATTAGATACTGCAAAACCAACTGCCCAAAACGGACTGCTTACTCAAAAACCTAAATGGCTTAGGGTTAAGTTGCCAACAGGGAAAAAATATACTGAATTAAGAGGACTGGTAGATAAGTATAAACTGCATACTATATGTACATCAGGAAGCTGCCCTAACATGGGTGAATGCTGGGGTGAAGGTACTGCTACTTTTATGATACTGGGTAATGTTTGTACACGTTCATGTGGTTTTTGTGGTGTTAAAACCGGAAGACCCGAAACGGTAGATTGGGATGAGCCGGAAAAAGTGGCACGCTCTATCAAACTAATGAACATTAAACATGCCGTTATTACCAGTGTAGACCGTGACGACCTTAAAGACGGAGGTTCTATAATATGGGCCGAAACCGTTAAGGCTATCCGCAGGATGAACCCTAACACCACACTGGAAACTCTTATACCGGACTTTCAGGGAATAGAGAGAAACATAGATCGTATTATTGAGGTTGCCCCAGAGGTTGTTTCACACAACATGGAAACGGTAAAAAGACTTACTCGTGAGGTACGTATACAGGCAAAATACGAGCGTAGCCTTGAAGTACTTCGTTACCTTAAGGACAATGGCATTAACCGCACTAAATCGGGTATTATGCTTGGACTTGGCGAAACCGAAGAAGAGGTTATCCAAACAATGCACGATTTAAGAGCTGTAAACCTAGACGTACTTACTATAGGCCAGTACCTGCAGCCAAGTAAAAAACACCTTCCTGTAAAAGAGTTTATCACTCCGGATCAGTTTAAGAAATATGAGGAAATAGGCCTTGAACTTGGTTTCCGTCATGTAGAAAGCGGCGCTCTTGTACGTTCTTCATACAAAGCACAAAAACACATCCTTTAATAGCTTTTTGCTGTAATTGTTTTTAAAACAATGGACAAAAAAATAAAGATTGCCATAAACGGTTTCGGTCGCATAGGCCGAAACCTTTTTAGGCTCTTACTTAACCACCCTGAAATTGAAGTAGTAGCCATTAATGATATTGCTGATGCAAAAACTATGGCTCACCTTATTAAGTATGACAGTATTCACGGCATACTGCCCCATGAAGTTACCCATACAGAAACTTCGATTATAATTAACGGTAAAAGCTTTCCCTTTTTAAGAAACAGGCACGTTAAGGATATTAACTGGGCACAGTTTGACATTGATATTGTTGTGGAATCTACAGGGAAATTCAAAACTCTGGAAGATGCCAACCAGCATCTTGAAGCAGGAGCTAAAAGAGTATTACTTTCGGCACCACCGGAAGACGACAGGATAAAAACTGTTGTACTGGGAGTTAACGAATATATACTTGACGGAACTGAAAAAGTAGTCTCTAACGCCAGCTGCACTACTAATAATGCAGCACCAATGATGAAGGTGATTAATGACCTTTGCGGAATTAATCAGGCTTATATCACAACAGTACACTCTTATACTACAGATCAAAGTCTGCACGACCAGCCCCATAAGGATTTAAGACGTGCCCGCGGAGCAGCACAATCCATAGTACCTACAACCACAGGTGCCGCAAAGGCACTTACCAAAATTTTCCCTGAGTTTGATGGTAAAATTGGCGGTAGTGGCATACGCGTACCTGTACCGGACGGTTCACTAACCGATATTACCTGCTATGTAAAACGTGAAGTGAGTATTGAAGAGATAAACAACGCCTTCAAAAAAGCATCAGAAAACGAACTGAAAGGTATACTGGCTTACACCGAAGACCCTATAGTATCTGTAGATATTTTAGGCAACAGGAATTCATGCCTTTTCGATTCACAGCTTACATCTGCATTGGACAAAATGGTAAAAGTGGTAGGATGGTATGATAACGAAATAGGTTATTCATCCAGAATTATAGATCTTATTCTTCATTTAAACAAATAAGCTAGTAACGGGCTATCAGCTCTTTTATAAGCATTCGTACTTTAGGCTCGGCTTTTGCCGCTGCCTTAAGCACTTCTTTGTGGCTTACGGTTTCCACACTTTTCTCATCACTTATATCGGTAATTACCGAAATCCCAAAGCACTCCATCCCCATGTGTTTAGCTACTATAACTTCAGGCACGGTAGACATACCTACACAATCAGCCCCCAATATTTTTACCATTCGGTATTCAGCATGTGTTTCAAAAGTAGGCCCCTGTAACCCAAGGTATATTCCTTCTTTCACATCAACCTGTAGTTCGACAGCAATTTCCTTCGCCTGATTAATCATTTCATGACTATACGGTTCGCTCATATTTACAAAGCGCGGACCGAAACGTTCGTCATTAGCACCACGTAAAGGATGCTGCGGCATAAAATTGATATGATCATAAATCAGGACAATATCCCCTACTCTGTAAAACGGATTCACTCCTCCCGAAGCATTAGAGACGATAAGATGCTCTACACCCAAAAACTTCATTACCCTAACAGGAAAAGTAACTTCCTGCATACTGTACCCTTCATAATAATGAAAGCGTCCCTGCATGGCAACAACATTTTTGTTACCTATTTTACCAAATATTAAATCACCGTTATGTCCGGCTACGGTAGTTTGCGGAAAATTTGGAATTTCACTGTAAGGAATAGTAAACTCAACATCAATATCATCAGGAAAGTTACCGAGTCCGGAACCTAATATGAGCCCGAACGATGGAGTATAAGCGGTTTTTTCTTTAAGGTATTTAACCGTTTGCTGTACTTTTTCCCACATAGTTTAAAACTGCTTTATTAAAATCGTCTCCATTAGTAATAAAAGAAGTTTTTATAGGCAGGTAAAACAGTTTTCCAGCAGGCATTTTATCTTTAAGCCTCACATAATCCTTTTCGGTAGTTACCACAATCCTGTCTCTTGCAACAGCAAGTATATCATCAATATCCTTAGCTGAAAAATCATGATGGTCAGGATAGGTCAAACACACATCAGAACTGTTTTTTAACTGATCGAAAAACGGTTTTGGTTTGGCTATTCCGGCAACCAGCACCTTCTCTTTCTCCTTTACTTCTTTTGTAGATATTTCACTGTTATCACCATAAACAACAGCATCATATTCTATAGCAGTAAAGTACACCTTTTGCTCGGGTTTAGGCCGTAATTTTTTCTTAATTTTTTCCTGCTCAGCTTCTGTTAGATTCATAGGGCATTTGGTTACCACAATTACATCAGCCCTTTTAGCCCCGTTCCTGCCCTCACGCAGATTTCCGGCAGGCAATAAATAATCATCGGCATAAATATCACCATAAGCAGTAAGCAGTATATAAAAACCTGCTTTAACCTTACGGTGTTGGTAAGCATCATCAAGTACTATTACTTCAGGACTCGGGTTCAACTGCAACAAACTCTCAATACCATTTACCCTATTAGCATCTACCGCCACATTAATATCAGGAAACTTACTGTAAAACTGATAAGGCTCATCTCCCAGTATACCTGCATTAGCGTTGGCATCAGCCAAGACATACCCTTCCGATTTTCTTTTATACCCCCTGCTTAAAGTCGCAAGCCTGTAATTATCTTTCAGTAATCGTATAAGATATTCGGTTTGAGGCGACTTACCTGTGCCTCCGGTACTCAGATTACCTATAGCGATAACAGGCACATTGAATTGCTGTGAATTAAAAAAATCTGTATCGTATAAAAAATTACGAATAGCCGTAACCAGCCAATACAGTAAGGAGAAGGGAAGTAAAATTTTCCTGATTAATTTCATACTACGAATGTAAAATTTTTTACCCTATTAATTCAACTTCGGCTTTGCCTTACACACAATAATTTTTAAATTTGGGCTTACGCTATACCATTTTCATGAAAATAAAAGATATACTTGCCGTTTTAGAGCAAATGGCTCCGTTAGCCTATGCCGAAGATTTTGACAATGTAGGCCTGCTTACCGGCGACAGTAATAACGAAGCTACCGGAGTACTGGTGTGCCATGACGCTCTGGAAAGCGTTATTAATGAAGCCATTGCAAAAAACTGCAATCTTATAGTTTGTTTTCATCCAATACTATTTTCTGGACTTAAAAAAATCACCGGAAAAAACTATGTGGAACGCTCCATTATTAAAGCGATAAAAAATGATATTGCCATTTATGCTGTTCACACCGCTTTAGACAACCACAAACATGGCGTAAACAAAATATTTTGTGATGCTTTAGGATTAAAAAACACTTCTGTTTTAATTCCAAAAGAAAACTACATCCGTAAACTTATCACCTTTACCATACCCGAAAATGTAGAAAAACTACGCAATGCATTGTTTGATGCCGGAGCCGGAAACATAGGCAATTATGAAAACTGCAGCTTTACCTCACAGGGGTTTGGTTCTTATCAGGGAAATGAAGACAGTAATCCCGCTATAGGATTGCCTGGTGATTTTGTAGAAGATAAAGAGATTAAAGTCGAGGTAACTTTTGAAAAACATTTAGAATCAAAAATACTGAAAGCTCTTTTTAACAACCATGTTTATGAGGAAGTGGCCTATGAGGTTTACAGCCTTGAAAACAAACATCAAAATATTGGTTTAGGGATGATAGGCGAATTTGAACAACCTATGAATGAGAAAGACTTCCTGCTTTTTGTAAAAGAAAAAATGGAAGCCGGAGGTATAAGGCACAGTACTTTTACAGGCAAACCAATTAAAAAAGTAGCTGTACTGGGAGGCTCAGGTAGTTTTGCCATAAAAAGTGCTATTGCTAAAGGAGCAGACGCTTTTTTAACTGCCGATTTAAAATATCATCAGTTTTATGAAGCAGAAAATAGGCTTTTACTGGCAGATATAGGACATTTTGAGAGCGAACGTTACACAAAAAATTATATAGTTGATTATCTTACGAAAAAAATTCCTAATTTTGCAATCATTTTATCGCAAGAAAATACAAATCCAGTTAAGTACTTATAAATATGGCGAATACCAAGGAATTAAGTGTTGAAGAAAAGTTAAGGGCACTTTATGATTTACAGTTAATTGATTCAAGAATAGACGAAATCAGAAATGTAAGGGGTGAACTTCCTCTTGAAGTGGAAGACCTTGAAGATGAAGTTGCAGGATTAAGTACAAGGCTTGACAAACTTAAAAGTGATCTTGAATCTATTGAGGATCAGATCAAAGAAAAGAAAAACGCTATTGACGAGCACAAAACTGCAATCAAGAAATATACTGAGCAGCAAAAAAATGTTCGCAATAACCGTGAATTCAACTCTCTTACTAAAGAGATCGAATTCCAGGAGCTTGAAATCCAACTTGCTGAAAAGCACATCAAGGAGATGAAAGCTTCTATTGAGCATAAAAAAGAGGTAATTGGTCAGTCTCAGGAAAGACTTGAGGCTAAACAAAGCCACCTTGACCATAAAAAATCAGAGCTTGGTGCTATTATGGCTGAAACTGAGAAAGAAGAAAACTTCCTTATTGAAAAATCAGCTGAGTACCAGGAGCAAATCGAAGAAAGACTTCTTGCTGCTTACACAAGAATACGTACAAGCGTAAGAAACGGACTTGCAGTTGTTTCTATTGAAAGAGGTGCTTCTGCCGGATCATTCTTTACTATACCTCCACAAACTCAAATGGAGATTGCTTCCCGCAAAAAAATCATCACTGATGAGCACAGCGGAAGAATTTTAGTAGACAGCTCACTTGCTGACGAAGAAAAAGAAAAAATGGAACAATTGTTCGCTAAATTATAATATTTAAGCCCCGCCAACGCGGGGCTTTTTTAACTGCCATGCAGAAACTGATTACCTTTATACTGTCTAAATCCATAGGACTCTACATAAACACACTCAGTTATATTGCTCCACAGAAAGCAAGCAAATTGGCATATAAATTTTTCAGCGAGCCCCGAGACGGCAGATTATCCAAAGACAATCTTCCCGACATACTTAAAGAGGCCGAAGCTGAAATTATTACCCACAACAATTTTATTTTCCAAACTTACATTTGGAAAGGTAATGACACTAAAGTACTCCTTGTTCACGGATGGGAGAGCAATGCTTCCCGCTGGGAACTGCTTATGCCTTACCTTAAAAAATCAGGTAGTACTATTATTGCTGTAGATGCTCCTGCTCATGGTTTATCGTCAGGTCATGAATTTAGCGTTCCGCGTTATTCAGAATTTTTAGATATTGTAGTAAAGGAATTCCAGCCGCAATACATGATTGGCCACTCCATGGGAGGTGCCACCGCCGTGCACTATCAGTCACAATACCCTAACGATATTATCCAAAAAATGGTAATACTGGGTGCACCTAGTGATCTTAACACACTGTTAAACAATTATGCCGGTATACTAAGCCTGAACCTAAACGTAATTCAGTTACTTAAAAAACACTTCTTTAAACACTTCAAAATAAAGACCGAAGAGTTTTCGGGCGGTATTTTTGCCACCACAATAAAAGCAAAAGGACTGGTAGCCCATGATGAAAAAGACGAAGTGGTATCGTTTAAAGAGGGTAAAAAAATAGCCGAAGCATGGCCGGATGCCGAATTTATAGCTACGAAAGGACTTGGACACAGCATGCATGACGATGCCCTTTACAACAAAATATACTCCTTCCTTTTTGAAAGCTAAAAGCGTATCTTTGTACTATGGAAGAGCTTAAGCGTTTAAACAAATTTATTTCGGAAACCGGATACTGTTCCCGCAGGGAAGCCGACAAACTTATTGAAGAAGGCCGTGTAACCATTAATGGCATTGTACCGGAAATGGGAACCAAAGTAAGCCTTGAGGATGAAGTACGTATTGACGGAAAACTGATTACCGAAAAAAGAGGAAAAAGCGTTTATCTTGCTTTCAACAAACCCGTTGGTATTGAATGTACCACCAACCCCGATGTTAGAAATAACATTGTAGACTATATAAACTACCCTACCCGCATATTCCCTATAGGACGCCTTGACAAAGCCAGTGAAGGCCTTATTTTTATGACTGATGACGGCGATATTGTAAACAAAATACTAAGAGCCCGCAACAATCACGAAAAGGAATATATAGTAACAGTAAACAAACCGATTACCGACCGTTTTATACAACGCATGGGTAACGGTGTACCGATTCTAGACACTATAACGCGTAAGTGTAAGGTAGAGCAGGTTAGCAGGTACATTTTCAGGATTGTGCTTACACAGGGACTTAACAGGCAAATTCGCCGTATGTGTGAGTTTTTAGGATATGAGGTTACTGCACTTAAACGTATACGAATTATAAACATTTCACTGGATGTTCCTGTAGGCCGTTACCGCGACCTTACCCCGACAGAGATAAAAGAACTCAACAAACTTATATCTGACTCCAGTAAGACCGAAGAAGCCAGCTTACCTAAAGCTAAAACCGAAAATAAAAGACCGTTTAACAATAAGCCTAAAAATACAGGCAGAAACGAAAACGGCAACCGAAACAGAAAAGGCGACTTCAGGAAGAGAAAGTAATTCATACCATAAAGAGAATTACAATATTTCGTATATTTGATTGAATTTCGCAATCACCCTCAATATGGAATCAGAATCTCTTACTCAGTTTTATAAAGATAAAAGGAAAGAAGTACCACAAAACATTAACGACAGCGTTGGTCATTTTAATGTTTTCAGGCTGGAAGACTGCCTACAACCCGGCAAACAAGTAAGGTATGCCCGCAGGGATTATTATAAGGTTACTTTTGTAAGAGGTAAAAACCGTTACCATTATGCCGATAAAAGTTTAGAGGTAGACGGTACATCTCTGGTATTCTTTAATCCGCAGGTTCCATACACATGGGAATCCTTATCAGAAGACCCTACAGGTTACTTCTGCATATTCACCGCACCATTTTTCACCGAAAAAATAAGAGGCAGCCTTAATGAATTGCCTATGTTTACTCCGGGAGGTAAACCGTCTTATATATTGAATCAAGCTCAGGAAGAAGCTATTGCTGCTATTTTTGAAAAGATGCTGGATGAAATCAATTCCGATTATGCCTTTAAATATGATTTACTTAGAGGCTACCTTAATGAGATTATACACCTTGCACTTAAAACTGAACCGGCAGAAAACCTTTATACTCACCCTAACGCAAATTCTCGTATCACTTCTGTATTCAATGAGTTACTTGAAAGGCAATTCCCTATAGAAACACCTGTACAGCGATTCAACATGCGATCGGCTAATGATTTTGCCCAAACACTATCGGTACATGTTAATCATCTTAACCGCGCCATAAAGCAAACCACAGGCAAAACAACCACAACTTTGATAAGTGAACGCTTACTGGCAGAAGCTAAGGCTCTTTTAAGGCATACAGACTGGAACATAGCCGAAATAAGCAACTGCCTTGGCTTTGAAGAGCCTTCGCATTTCAATAACTTTTTCAAAAAACAAACTACCCAAACGCCTTCTCATTATAGAAATGTTTGATTTTTGCAATTATTGGTTTGACCGGAGCAAGCTATAAGCTCTACACTGCTCATAACTTTGTACCATAATTAAAAACGAACAATTATGGAAAACAAAGAGAAAAAAGTATGGTTTATTACGGGAGCCAGCAAAGGCTTAGGACTGGAGTTTGTAAAACAGCTCTTAGCAAAAGGAAACTATGTTGCTGCCACTTCAAGAAGTAAAGACCAATTATTGGCTGCTGCCGGAGAACATGAAAATTTACTTCCGTTAGAAGTAGATCTTACCAGTGAGAATAGTGTAGAAAAGGCACTAAAAGCTACTGTTGAAAAATTTGGTCAACTGGACAATGTGGTTAACAATGCAGGCTACGGATTATTAGGTGCAGTTGAAGAGCTGACAGACAAGGAAGCTCGCCAAAACTTTGAAGTGAATGTATTTGGTACCCTTAATGTTATACGTAAAGCGCTTCCGTATTTACGCGAACAGAAATCAGGGCACATCTTCAACATATCATCTGTAGGCGGTTTTATAGGTAACTTCCCGGGTTTTGGTATTTATTGCGCTACCAAGTTTGCTGTAAACGGGTTCACCGAAGCTCTTTCGGAAGAAATGAAAGACTTCAATATAAACGTGACATTAGTTTTACCGGGGTATTTCAGAACTAACTTCCTAAACCCTGATTCACTTGCTGCAACACAAAACCCAATTGAAGTCTATACTTCGGCAAGAAACTCACAGTCACTACATGAAAACACCATTAACGGTAACCAGCCCGGAGATCCTGTAAAAGGTGTTGAGCAAATAATTAAGGTTTCTGAAACTGCTAATCCGCCATTATACCTTTTCCTTGGTAGTGATGCATATCAAATGGCAGAAACCAAGCTTAAAAACTTAGAGCAGGAATTAAAAACATGGGAATCCACTACTAAAGCTACTGATTTTTAAATCTACAATTTCTGTTTTTACAAAAGGACTTACATAACGTAAGTCCTTTTGTTTTTTATACTCTTCCGTTTAATTAATCATTGATTAAATATTAAAATCAGCCATTCAAACTGAATTCTCATCATTTCTTCAAAAAAAAATGAAAAAATGAAAACGTTGTAGGAAAAAGAAAACAAAACCTGCTATAAAAAACATAAAACACTACCAAACAATTAGTTAAAAAACACCTGTCGCTTTTTGTCACTGTATTTGTCGCTTTTTTACCCACCACAATACCAATACTTTAACTATTAAAGGTTCATTTTTTCATTAACGTTGCTAAACTATTTGTCACGCTTTTTCCCTCAAAAAGCATGACCAAGAGTAAGAAAAACTACAACTATTAACTATTTAGAAAAATTAATCATTATGAAAAGAATTATTATTCTGATTTCTTTTTTGTTATTAAAGGTCTTTATGGCAACAGCACAATGTGTTGTACCCAGTAACCTCACAGTAACAGAAATAACATCAAACAGTGCTTTATTAAGTTGGGATGCCGTTTCAACAGGAAGTGAAGTACAATTTTACCAGGCTAGCATCGTAGTGGGAGATAACGATGCTACTGACGGAGGAACCACAACTTCAACAAGTATGTCTAATTATTTTCCTTTAGCATCAGGCACTACCTATACTGCCTATATCAGATCATTTTGTTCAGGAACATGGAGTGACTGGAGTACCGGAACTGAATTCACTACAACAGCATGTACCGGTGCAGAGTTACCTTATAGCCTTGATTTTGAAAATGTAACCGCAAGCTTAATTCCTGAATGCACAACTTCTATAGCTAATTCGGGTTCGGGTTTTTGGACTACTGTTACGAATCCGGGATCGGGTTTTGAAACCGGTACACTAAAATTTGGCCCCAGCAATGCAGCCGGAGACAGCTGGTTATTTACTAAAGGCGTGAACCTTGAAGCCGGAACATATTATAAGATAACATTCCGATATGGCAATAACAGTACAGAAACTGCTGAAAGTATTATGCTTACTTATGGTGTTTCTCCTACTGCTGAAGATGCAGTAGCACTATATGCCGCCACCATTGATGACGCTATACCACACACACAGGACCTAAACTTCTTTACTGTAGAAGAGACAGGCACGTATTATATAGGTTTCCGCGCCTTAAGCGAAGCAAACCAGGGCGAACTTTATATAGATGATTTTTCTTTACAGCAAACCGTTTGTGGAACCCCTGAAAATGCTACAGCCAGTGCTCTTACTTATAATAGTGCAACAATATCATGGGAAGCAGCAACAGAAGGAAATGTTCCCTCTACAGGATATTATTTTGGCTACTCTACTACAAATACTCCACCTACCTCCCCTGAAACAGTTACAGAGTTATTTCAAGAACTTACCGCACTGGAAGCCAATACAACATACTATGCTTTTATAAAAAATGAATGTGGTGATGTAAACAGTGAATGGGAAGTTATTGAATTCACTACACCGTGCTTGACTACACCACTACCTTACACCGAAGATTTTGAATCGCTTACTGAGTCACAAATACCTGAGTGTACCTCATCTGTAACTATAGATACCGGAAACAGCTGGACATCTGTAAGCAATCCGGGAAGCGGATTTGAAAGCGGTACATTAATGTATACTGGTAATAATGAAACAGCCAACTCCTATTTTGTAATGGCTCCTGTAGAAATGGAAGCTAACACTTTTTACAAAATAAGCTTTAGGTATGGTAATAATAGTAGTGAAACTACCGAAAATATAAGATTAAGATTCGGCACTTCACCAAATCCTTCTACATGGACAAATACAATTACCGAGATTACAGGTATAAACAATAACGAAGAACAAATTTATTTCTCCGCACCATTTACAGTAGGCGACAATAGCGGGATATATTATTTCGGGATACAGGCGTATAGTGATGCCAATCAGGGAAACATTTACATAGATGATATTATTATTGACGAATGGACCTGTAGTATACCACAAAACATAGGCATTACAGATATTACCTCAACAACCGCCACAGTAGCATGGGAAGCTGCTGAGGGTGGTACATCAATGGGGTATTTTTACACTTTCGGGACTAGCAATATTCCTTCAGATGAAGGTATGGTTATGGTTAACGACTTGAGCGTAACTTTTGATGAACTGGAAGCAGGAACAACCTACTATGTATTCGTAAGAAACTTTTGTGGTCCTGTAATGGGAGAATGGCCTGCACCCTTAGTATTTACAACACCTTGTACAGAAACAGCGACAGTACCATATACACAAGATTTTGAGTCGGCTACCGCTCCGGAAATACCAAACTGTACTAGTATTGCTACAAACAGTGGCAGTGAGTGGGCTACAGCGGGTAATCCAGGTAATGGATTTGACTCTAACACTCTAATTTATACCGCAACAGAAGCCAATGCAGATGCTTGGTATTTTACACAAGGAATAGAACTAACCGCAGGCACTTTCTATAAAATACAATACACCTATGGTAACGACAGTGGCACTACTACCGAAAGCCTGATGGTAACAATGAGTACCAATCCAAATCCTGCAACAGCTTCAGAGGGAGGTATGATAGGTGAACATACCATTACAGATGCAACTCTGGCAACACAAACTACTAATTATGTAACTGTTGAAGAAGATGGTATTTATTACTTTGGGTTCCATGCACAAAGTGAGGGAGCACAGGGCAGTATTTATGTTGATAATTTTAGCGTTGAAGAAAATACCTGTGGTACCCCTTCCAACCTAACAGTATCAGACATTACCGAAAGTAGCGCTACATTTACATGGGAAGCAACTACCGAAGGCAACACCACTCCAAGCGTATACCAATATGCAATAGGTGATAACGATACACCTCCTGCAGAGGGGACGTATGAAGAAAACTTCACAACTGACTTCTCAGAACTTGAGCCGGAAACCACATACTATGCATTTGTAAGAACACAATGTGGACCAATATGGAGTGACTGGGAAATGGTAGAGTTTACTACCGAAGCAGAATTGGGACTTAACAACAATACCTTTAAAGGTTTTACCTACCAACCAAACCCTACCGAAGACATTGTAACATTAAGCAACTCTACTATAATTGACAATGTAGAAGTATACAACCTTACAGGACAGCTTGTATTACAGCAAAAAGCAGGAACAGAAACAACTCAGGTTGAGATGAGTTCTTTACCATCAGGAGCTTATTTTCTTACTATACATGCGGGCAATGAACTGAAACAAATTAAGGTTCTTAAAAAGTAACATCATTAAATTAATTCAGATTGATAGTTTTTTTTAATGAAAAAGGCTGCTAATAAAATTAGCAGCCTTTGTTTTATAAGGAAATAAAAGGATTATTGTCCTCTCATTGCTCTTTGCTCTCTTGCAAGTAATGTATTTTTAAGTAGCATGGCAATTGTCATTGGCCCTACACCACCTGGTACAGGAGTAATGTATGATGCTTTTTTGCTAACATTAGCAAAATCTACGTCACCTGTAATCCTATAACCTCTTTCGGCAGTTTCATCAGGAACACGTGTAATACCTACATCAATAATTACAGCATCATCTTTCACCATCTCTGCTTTTAGGTAGTTAGGCACACCTAAAGCCGTAATAATAATATCGGCCTGAGTAGTAATCTGGCTAATGTTTTTAGTATGGCTGTGAGTAAGTGTTACAGTAGAGTTACCAGGGAAACCTTTACGCCCCATCAGGATACTCATTGGTCTACCTACAATATGGCTACGACCTATAACTACTGTGTGTTTACCTGCAGTTTGCACATTGTATCGTTCTAAAAGCTCAAGAATACCAAACGGGGTAGCCGGGATAAAAGTAGTCATATCCAAAGCCATTTTACCAAAGTTCTCAGGGTGGAAACCATCAACATCCTTACTAGGATCGATAGCCATAAGCACCTTTTGGTCATCTATTTGTTCCGGTAACGGAAGCTGTACAATAAAACCATCAATGTTATCATCCTGATTAAGCTCTTCAATTTTCTTTAAAAGCTCGGTTTCAGAGATAGTACTTGGCAATTTTATAAGAGTAGACTCAAACCCAACGCGCTCGCATGACTTTACCTTACTACCTACATAAGTAAGACTTGCTCCGTCGTTACCAACGATAACCGCTGCAAGGTGAGGTACTTTTTCACCATTGTCCTTCATTTTTTTTACCTCAGCGGCAATCTCATTCTTAATGTCTTCAGAAATTTTTTTCCCGTCTAATAACTGCATGTTATATCTGTTAATTATTATTAAAAAAGACGCGGTTACCCGCGCCTCTACAGTTTCTTATGGCCTCATACCTTTCATTCCGCCCATCATTCGCATCATGTTTTTACCTGCACCTCCCTGCATCATCTTCATCATTTTGCTCATTTGGTCAAACTGCTTTAGCAATTGATTAACCTGTTGTATGGACGTACCCGATCCTTTAGCAATCCTATTCTTTCTTTTTGCATCAAGAATAGATGGCTTAGTTCTTTCAACCGGAGTCATGGAATGTATAATAGCTTCTATATGCTTAAAAGCATCGTCTTCAATCTCTACATCTTTAAGGGCTTTACCTGCACCCGGAATCATCCCGACAAGGTCTTTCATATTACCCATTTTCTTTACCTGCTGTATTTGAGAAAGAAAATCGTCAAAACCAAATTCGTTTTTAGCGATTTTTTTCTGAAGCTTTCTTGCTTCTTCCTCATCATACTGCTCCTGTGCTCTTTCTACTAACGATACAACGTCACCCATACCAAGAATACGGTCGGCCATACGTGAAGGATAGAAAACATCAATAGCTTCCATCTTCTCACCTGTACCAATAAACTTGATTGGTTTATTAACTACCGATTTGATAGATATAGCGGCACCACCACGGGTATCACCATCTAATTTGGTAAGTATAACACCATCAAAGTTAAGTCTGTCGTTAAAAGCTTTAGCAGTATTAACAGCATCCTGACCTGTCATAGAATCCACCACAAAAAGCGTTTCGTTTGGCTCTATGGCTTTATGAACGTTTGCAATTTCGTTCATCATCTCCTCATCAACAGCAAGACGACCTGCGGTATCCACAATCACTACATTAAAGCCGTTTGCCTTAGCATGCTTAATAGCGTTTTGTGCAATCTCTACAGGATTTTTATTACCCTCTTCAGAGTATACTTCTACACCAATTTGCTCTCCAACTACGTGAAGCTGGTTAATTGCCGCCGGACGGTAAATATCACAGGCAACAAGTAAGGGTTTCTTGTTTTTCTTAGTTTTTAAAAAGTTAGCAAGCTTACCCGAAAAAGTAGTTTTACCCGAACCCTGTAAACCGGACATTAATATTACCGATGGATTACCCGAAAGGTTAACCCCGGCAACATCGCCTCCCATAAGTTCGGTAAGCTCGTCTTTCACAAGCTTTACCATAAGCTGTCCCGGCTGTAATGTAGTCAATACATTCTCGCCAATAGCTTTTTCTTTCACCTTATTGGTAAAATCCTTAGCTATCTTAAAGTTAACATCGGCATCAAGTAATGCCCTTCTAACTTCTTTAAGGGTATCTGCTACGTTTACTTCGGTAATCTTTCCGTGCCCTTTAAGAATATGAAAGGCTTTGTCTAACTTATCACTTAAATTATCAAACATAATTTATTGTTCAGATTTTATAAGGTGCAAATTTAAGAATTTGATTTTGAAGTTAACAGCGTTATGCAATAAAAAAACCAGCCTTTAGGACTGGTTTTCTTGAGGAAAAAACTTGAATATTAAAAAAAAACACAAACTTTACGATTATTGCATCTGTTAATCGGTGTTGATAATAAAACAGTCATAAGGTTTTCCACCCTACCCCTGTTTTCATTTTTTTTTCGAAAAAATAAAAAAACCAGTCTTTTCAGACTGGTTTTTCTGCACAGATAAACTTTGGCTCTTTTTAGTTTTCATAGCAATTCAAATAACTTTGAAGCTTCCGTTTATCAGAATAGATACTAGTTTTTCTTTTTCATTTATTGTTATTCCTTCACTGTAAAAGCAGCATAAGGATATTGTTTTAATTCTTTTGAAACACAAGGGTATCTGTACCTCCGTTTCCTCCACTCACATCAATCAGGCTTATAGTGGTCGATGTTACTGTAACGATATCCCAATCGTCTGTAAGATCCGTAAAATCTGTCGGCGATGCAAAACCGATATTAAAATCAACATCACCACTAGGGTTATCATCATTACTGTCATCTGTAGTTACAGACCACGTACCAATTACTGTCGAATCCCCATTTACTGCGGTTAACACTTCGTTACTTCCAAAGGTAAAAGCATAACCCGTAAAGTGATTTGTCTCATCATTACCCGAATCTACAAAAGATGTAATACTCCATGTGCCGCTTTGCGCAGCACTCACTATTTGTGATGTATCTGTATTAACTGATGAGTTATCATCATCAGAACTGCACGACAGCAATACAGTTATCAAAGTGCATGCCAACACTAGTTTAAAAAAATGTTTTTTCATAATTGTAGTAGTTTAAGTTAGTATTCGTTAGTGTTATTTTCTCAACTACAACAATTTAGCTCTTTTTTCTATTTATTCACACAAATTTGCAAACTGATTGATAGCATTAAGCAAGTCTTCATTACCTGCAGCACTAATTTCATCTCCGTCAGGAGACAATACCACAACAGGGGAAGCAATTGCAGCCAGTACACTGTCGTTAAGGTTATTTAAAAAACCATACAGCTCCATATTGTCGTCCACAACCACAACATCTGCAATTTGATTTACCGTATCAAAGGTATTTACAGACAAAGGGTACTCAAATGCAATACAGGTTAAGTCACCTCCGCTTTCATTACAGGAAGATGCCTGTAACCATTGCTGCTGTGTATTTATAACCTCCTCAGTATAATCTGCATAAATAACCGTAGCCGGCAACTGTACCTGCACCTCATCAACATCTTGTTGAGACTGATTGAAAACATCTTCAACAAGAGTAAAATCGGACTCGGTATCAATAGTGATTTCCTGCCCGTTTGCAATAACTGTAATCGGCAGTTTAACCGAAAAACAATCGGTACTATCTATAATATTATCGGCAGACACAGGGTTTTGAGCTACTTTCATCATTTTGACAGCCAACTCTGATCCCGAAATAAGATTACCCGAATTATCCTGCAAAACAATATTTTCTTCACTTTGACAGGAAAACAGCAATAATGTTATGAGAATAAAAAAAATATCTATTTTTGCTTTAACGAACTTCATATACACTTTCACCGTTTTCGGACAATAATTAAACAGTTTAAAAGGGAAAAGCCCTACCTGTTTGCATTATTTTTTATAATTTCACATTGATATTGCACTCCGAAAATGAAAAATAACTCCATATCGAATATTTGCGAAGAATTGCTTTTTTCCAATTTCTTCAAGACACACGTAAAAACGCTCAAAAACTATCTTTATTATAAATTTGGTAATGAAGAACGTGCCGAAGATGTTACCCAGGAAGCTTTTATTAAGCTATGGGAAAACTGCGCCAATGTTCCTCCCGAAAAAGCCAAATCATTTATTTACACCGTAGCAAACAACGCTTCCCTAAACCACATAGCACACCAAAAGGTTGTATTGGAGTATACTAAAAAATACAATGGCCCCACTTCTTCTTCAGAAAATCCTGAATTTATTATGGAAGAAGATCAATTTAAGATAAAACTGCAAAAGGCTATAGCAGGTTTATCTGAGGCGCAGCGTACTGCTTTCCTTATGCATCGTATTGACGGCAAAAAATACTATGAGATTGCCGAGATTTTAGGCATAAGCGTAAAAGCCGTAGAGAAAAGAATTCATGGTGCTTTACTACAACTAAGAAAAGAAATTGAAAATTTCAGGTAGGGTATTTATTTAATTAACTGTTTACAAATCAAAGCAACAAACATAATAATGAAAGAGGATATAAAATTAGCGAAGTGGCTTGCCGGGGAGATGGATGAAAAGGAGCTAAAGGAATTTGAATCTTTACCTGAGTTTGACACTTACAGGAAAATCGCAGAATATTCTGCTCAACTGCAGGCTCCGGAAACGGATGCCGACAGGCTATATAACGCTATAACAGAAAAAAGACAGGCACCGCAACCTAAAGTGGTTAAGCTACACCAGCCTTGGTTGGTACGCATAGCTGCTGTATTAATTATTGCTCTGTGCCTAACTTTTGTATTCTACACAAATAACACTACTACACAAATAGCCCAGGCTGGTGAAAAAACCGAATTTCTGCTACCGGATAAATCGGCCGTTGTTTTGAACTCGGGCTCTGAAGCCGAATTCAAATCATGGAACTGGAACAAAAAAAGAAGTATAGAGCTTACAGGTGAAGCCTACTTTAGGGTAGCAAAAGGAAAAACATTTGATGTAAATACCCCACTTGGAAAAGTTACTGTAGTAGGTACACAATTTAATGTAAAAGCCAGAGACAACCGTTTTGACGTTACCTGTTTTGAAGGTAAGGTTAAAGTTACTTATAAATCACAGGAAGTATTTCTAACTCCGGGTGAAAGTGTTACCTTTGAGAATGGAGAAGAAATAACTATCCCAGAAACACAAGCTGCACAACCGGGCTGGATGAATAACGAAGTGACTTTTGTAAGCGAAAAGCCTGAAAATATTATTAAAGAAATAGAAAGGCATTATGCAGTAAAAATAGAACTGGATAAAAATGTTTCCCTATCTCCTGAAAATGTATTTACAGGTACCCTACCTATGAACGAACTTGACACTACGTTAGCCTTTTTTACAGACAAGTATCATTTAAAAGCTAAAAAAACAGGTAAGGGCACCGTTATTTTATCGGCCGAATGATATTAAAAAAAGGACTGCTTTTATTTTCTGTACTATTTTTTTTTTTCGTCCGGGCTACCTATGCCCAGGATGTAAGAAAGGTTTTGCCTTTAAAAAGCATACTGGTACAAATTGAAGAACAGCACAATGTAAAATTCAGCTACCTTAATAGTGACATCAGTCCGTTTAAAATAGTACCTCCTCAAAAAAGCTTACTTATTGGTGAAAAGCTATCCTATATCAGGACACAAACAGGACTTAGCTTTAAACAATCAGGCAAATACATAAGCATCTACAAACCGGTTAGCGAAGAATTTATCTGCGGATATATAGTAGATGAATATACTGTTCCTATTGAAGGAACAACAATAAGATATACTTCCCAAAACGAACAGGTAGAAACTGATAAGGACGGTTACTTTAAAATAGTTAGAAATAAAAATGACCTTATAGAGATAAGCCATCCAGCTTACGAACCCATAACATTAACGGTTAACAGCTTTAAGGACGATTGCCGTACTATTATCCTTAAACTTATTTTCACTACCACACTTGAAGAGATTGTTGCCGAACGATACCTTACCACCGGTATCTCCAAAAAGGATGATGGCAGCTTTGTTATTAAACCTAAAAAGTTTGGTATACTACCCGGACTTATAGAGCCTGATGTACTGCAAACCATGCAGCAATTACCGGGCATAAGCAGTATAGATGAAACCGTTTCCAACATTAATGTAAGAGGCGGTACTCACGACCAAAACCTATTTTTATGGAACGGGATAAGACTTTTTCAAACCGGACACTTTTTTGGACTCATATCCGGCTTTAACCCTAACCTGCCC
Source organism: Flavobacterium sp. C4GT6 (assembly GCF_036347315.1). Lineage (NCBI taxonomy): Bacteria > Pseudomonadati > Bacteroidota > Flavobacteriia > Flavobacteriales > Flavobacteriaceae > Flavobacterium > Flavobacterium sp. C4GT6. The sequence continues at coordinate 216,145 of NZ_JAZGZU010000002.1, read as the reverse complement.
CATAAGATAAAAATATACAAAAACGGAACTTCCGCCTTTTATGGTGAAAGCGTATCGAGTGTTGTTGATATATCTTCAAGATCAGAAAATATAGACGACAGCAGTTTCGGTATAGGAACCAATATGATTAATGCCGACTTCTATTCGGTTTTAAAACTATCTGAAAAATCAGGGCTGGAGCTATCGGCCAGACGATCTTTTACCGATGCCATAGACCTCCCCGCTTACAGCAAATACTCAAAAAGAATTTTCCAGAACACAGTAGTTACAGAACTTAGCAACAGTAACGATATTAACTACAAAAGTGATAAGGAATTTTACTTCTACGATTTTACCGGACAGTATCATCTTAAAACCAGTGATAAAAGTGACTTGTTTATTGATTTTATAGGTATAAACAATAAACTTGATTTTACTCAGGGAACTATTACTTCTACCCGTGTACTGGTAAAAAACAGTAACCTGTCACAACTTACACTGGGCGGATCTGCTACATGGAAATCACAATGGAATGAAAAGAACTATGGCGAAATCACTATGTATGGCTCTTATTACCATGTAAACGGAAATAACGAAGCCTTATTAAATAATCAGGCTGTAGAACAGGAAAACAACATTGTAGACACTGGGTTCCGCTTAAGCAATAGCACTAACCTATACCCTTACCTGGTAGTACACACAGGCTATCAGTACAGTGAATTGGGAATCAAAAACACAAACAGGATAAACTCTCCTGATTATTTCCAAACCACAAAAGATGTATTAAGAAGCCATGCCCTTGTAGGTGAAGCAGAATATAACCCGGAAAACAGTAAGTTTTACGCAAAATTCGGGCTAAGAGGTAACTATTTTTCCAGCCTGTCCACTTTTCTTTTAGAGCCAAGGTTACAGTTTAACTATACTATAAACAACCATTGGAAACTTGAAGCTCTTGGAGAATTTAAAAGCCAGGCAACCTCCCAGATTGCCGAAGTACAACAGGACTTTTTAGGCATTGAGAAAAGAAGGTGGATTATGGCAAATGGAGAGGACATTCCTATACAAAAAGGCAGGCAAATATCGGCAGGTGTTTATTATAAATCCGGAGGATGGCAGGTTTCTCTTGAAAACTTTTACAAAAAAGTATCAGGTATCACAACTGCCGAACAGGGTTTTCAAAATCAGCTGGAACTTATTAACCTAACAGGAGATTATAGGGTTTTTGGTACGGAGTTTCTGATCCAAAAACAGTTTCACGGTTTTTATGCATGGTTTAGCTACACCTGGAACAATAATAAATACGACTTTAAGGATTTTAACCCATCAAAGTTTCCTAATAACCTTGAACTAAGACATACTGTTAACTGTGCTGCTACTTATGAATGGAAGAGCCTGAAGTTTGCCCTAGGAGGTAAATGGTTTACCGGAAGACCCGAAACAATACCATTAAGTAATGACCCTGTATATAACACACCGGGATATCCCGAAATAAGCTACGCATCGCCAAACGGAGATAACATAGAGAACTTCTTTCAGGTTAATTTCTCTGCTCTTTATTCTTTAAAACTTAAAAACATGGCTACCCTGCAAATGGGAATCTCCGTATTAAATGTATTAAACAAAAAGAATATCATAAACCGCTACTACCGTATTAACGATGAAACCGACCTTATTGAAGTGGTAAACACCTATTCGGTTGAAAGAACACCAAACGCAATGGTTAGATTAAAATTCTAGATATAAAAAAACCGCCCTAAGGCGGATTTAAAATTATTTAAACTATCAATCTAAATAAATTAGCTTTTTATTAACTTTTGAGTAGCAGTTCTGTTATCATCAAACCTAACGTTAACGATATACACACCACTTTGAAGCTGAGAAAGATTCATTTTCTCACTTGTACCTGAATAAACAATCTGACCAAGCGTATTTACAACTGTTACGTTACTTATACTGCTTCCATCTACAGTTTGAACCTCAGCTATATCTACAACCGGGTTAGGGAAAAGACTAAAAGCTGTTGTATTGAAATCTTCAGCACCAAGAGTTTGAGAGAATCCTTGTAAGTATACAGACATTGGGAAATACCCTTGACCATCATTAAATACCGCATCCGGCACTTCAATTCTAAATGAGTGTTCTCCGGCAGCAAGATCACCAAGTTCAATTACCCTAATTGGAATTTTATCCCCAGGACACCAGTTATTCCAAGACCAGGCAGCATTATTATCAGGCCTTGGTGGTGAAGGGTTTTGTGAACAATCATAATATATACAGCTAGGTTGTGTATTATATTCAAAGAAAGGAACACAAGAAACTCCTCCAGGCTTATATGTTGCAACCTGCTCATCATCTAAATAAACATAATGTTGTCTTCTGATGTACTCCTCACCACCTGAGTTAGATCCGTGGTTTGAAGTAATAAGATAAAACTTAGCATTAGGCAAAGCCTCCTCAAGGGTAAAGTTTATTGTTCTAACTGTCTCTCCAAGTACATCTGTACCATCAAGAGTATAGTTTTTAAGTTCATATTTGTATGATAGCGGTATAAAAACGTTATCATCTCCGTTAATAACAAGAGGATTATTTGTAGAAGTAAATTCTAAGTTACCCTGATAAACATCATTCCTGTCTGAACACCCATCTATTTCTACCGCAGCACCTCCCTGACCAGGACCTCCCTGATAACCGTAAACCTCAAGCTCAACCCATAGGTCATATACTGAAGTTATACTCTCATCATGAAATATTTGTGTAATATTGTCAAGATCAAACTCATATGGAACTTCCTGAAGCGCAGCATTCATATCCATAAATGGAGTAATAAAACGACCAAGTTCTATCCTGTCTACCTCATTATATACATAAGTGGTTTGTCCTTTTGGAACAAAAGCAAGGTTAACGTTACCAATCCTGTCATAGTTATCACATAGCGGATTTAAGGTAACTGTCATTGTTAGAGTATTACCAAACGAAGCTAATTGTTCTTCAGTTAGCATTTTCCCGTAAGATGAATTACTGTTACGAATAGCCCCTTCAGGAACCGGCTCGCTTACAGTAGCTTCATACATCCCGTAAAATACGGCTTCCTCAAAAACCTGTAAAGTATACGGCTCTTCCTGTGCTCTTAGCGTAGGGCTGCTAAATAAAGAGAAACACAAAAAAGAAGCAAAAAGTAGTTTTTTTCTCATAGTTAATAGTTAAGCATGTGTTAAGATGCGAAATTTAATAATTTTTTTGCAAAAAAACCTAACTTATATAACTACTTTATGAAAAAGTATTAAAACTGAAAATAAATAAATGGCTGTGGTCCCGCAGAAGCTGTTGCATACACTAACCAGTAGGCCAGTCCTAAAATAACTGCCTTAAGTACTAAAGGTGTTTTATTAAAGGTTTTTTTCATAAATTGAGTAAAGCCTTCCGGAAGAAAATGCCAAACATAACCTATTAGCATTAAAAGAAATACATTTTTATAACCCAATACAATAGTTTGCCATTTCTCGGGCTCAAAAGTTACTTTTGCTATGTTGTTTATTACATCTAATGCTGTTGTAAAATCTTTTGCCCTGAAGAATATCCAGCAAAATGCAACAAAATGAAATGTAAGAACAACAGAAAACAACTTCCATATTACCGCCCCAACAGTAGCTTGATTTCTCTTTTTTGAACGGGAAGATTCTAAAGGATGTTCACTACTTTTTTTGGCAGGAAAAAACTCTAAAAATATCTTATGTACCGAAAGTGCCATACCGTGCAACGCTCCCCAAATAATAAAACGAAGACTAGCACCATGCCATAATCCACCCAGAAGCATTGTAGTCATAAGGTTGGAATTAGTATACATAGTTTTTTCCTTGTTTTTGGAAAGCACAAACGTAAGTATGAATAACAAAGTAGCTCCAAGGCTTAATATAAAGGGCAGGTTACTATCGGGACCATAGGTTACCCCCCAAAGTATTAACCCGAAAAAGAACAATGAAGGAAATAAAAAACCTGCAAAAGTCCCTTTTCTGTTCCCTCCTACCGATATGTATAAAAAGTCTTTTAACCAAGTAGAAAGCGATATGTGCCATCTTCTCCAAAACTCAGTAATAGATGATGATTTGTAAGGTGTACGGAAGTTAGGCGGAAGTTCAAAACCAAGCAATAAAGCTATACCGATTGCCATATCAGAATATCCCGAGAAATCACAGTATATCTGTAATGTATAACCATAGGTCGCCATAAGATTTTCAAAAGCCGTATAACTGTTTGGTGCATCAAAAACACGGTCTACAAAGTTGATAGAAATATAGTCTGATATTACCGCCTTTTTTATAAGTCCGCCAATAATTAGGAACAACCCGTAGTTAACCTCTTCTTTTGATATATGAAGCTTTTCGTAAATTTTTGGTATAAAATCTTTAGCCCTTACAATAGGCCCGGCAACCAGCTGCGGGAAAAACGATACGAAAAACAGATAGTCCGGAAAGCTCTTTGCCGGAGTTATTTCTTTCCTGTATATCTCTATGGTGTAACTTATAGACTGAAAGGTATAAAACGATATACCTACCGGAAGTATAATATCCTGAAAATCAAAATTACCACCAAAAAGGTCATTATAACTCCCTATAAGAAAATTGGTATATTTAAAATAGAACAGAAAACTAAGATTTACCACTACACTAAACCACACATATAGTTTTCGTCTAAACGTATCGGTTTCCCGGTATAAAAAGTAACTCAGTGTATAATCAAGCGATGTAGTAAACAAGAGCAGCAAAAAATAAAATCCGCTGGACTGCTGATAGAAATACAACGAAAAGCATATCACGTAGAATATCCTTAGGCGAAAAGTATTTCGCAACAAAAGATACATCCCATAAAACACAACAAACATCCTAAGGAAGCGGGCCGAATTAAACAGCAAAGGTTCTTTTGGATTATATGCGAACCAGTCCAATACGTCCTGCCAAGATGAAATTTGCGGTACAAAATCTGTAAACTGCATTACTCCCTGTTTGTTTTAAAATTATTGTATGCGTTTAAAAATGCTTCGGTAAACTGTATACCCTGTTGTTTATATCCGTCTCTTGAATAGTGTACCCTGTCTGAAGACATCAGTCCTTTTTTGGCGTTATCATTCACACTAAACAAACCTCCCATTACCGTAAACAAATCCCATGTAGCATATCCTTTTTCGGTTTCCTCAACGGTAAGGGTCTTAGCATAATCGGCTACAAAAGTATTAGGATATTTCCTTTTAAACAGTGACGGTGGCGGAGTGGTAACCAAAATACTAACATCAGGATTTGCAGCTCTCACACTGTCTATAAAACTATTCATCTGCACCATATAATCCGATGCAGACATTTTATCAAAAGACTCATTTGTCCCTAATGAAATCACAATCAAATCGGGCTCAAGCACCCTTAGCTGATTAAAGAACATGGGATATTTATTGTAATCAGAACTTTTTGCACCGTTCACTCCTATCGCATGATATAAAACACCAGCAGTATTTTTTTCCAGCACAACACCGTTAAGGTTATATTGCTTTTGATTTTTATTAGCCAGCAGGTATATTTTTGACAGAGCTTCCTCGCTGTAATAATAACAGCAGGTACTATCCTGTTTCAAAGCAAGAGGAATAAATTCTGACCTTTCTATCTCTTTCTTTATCTTTTCCCCTGTTGGTATTTTTAAAGTTTTACCCGCTCTTATGTTATTAGAGCGTAATCCGTTTAGCTTTTTAATCTGCGATACAGTTGTACCATATTTTTGTGCTATTAAGGAAAGTGCATCACCACTTTTAATTTTATGGATTATTACCTTTGGCTCTGTAGATTCTAATATAATAGTCTTTGAGCTCGTAGCTACATCAAACATAGGCAGATTGTGCGGTGTAACAATCTTTATTGTATTAAATGCATTAGCCGTATCACGTGGTTCAATAGCCATAGCAAAATCCTCGTTGGTAGTAAGCGCTATACCACTTAGCCCTACTTCGGTTCCGTCAGGACTGTACACATTCCTTCTGTTTTCCCATGCGGCATTTGATGAAAACTTTACACTATAGCCGCCATTGGTTTTAGCAAGGTTATACGGAAAGGAAAAACCTGCACCGGCATTCCCAAACTCCTGCTGCAATTTTTCGCGAATAGCTCCTGTAAACAAATCGGCCTGAATATGTGAATCTCCTATATGTACAATATTTACATGCCCTTTACCTTCGGTCTCTATTTGAAATAACTTCTCAAAAACAGCATTTAAGACCAATGAATTGGTAATAATATTATCAGAAAGGATTACAGTACTATCTATAACAATACTATCCATACTCACTTCGGTAGAATCAGTATCTACCTGAGCCGAAGCATTAGCAAAAAAGACTAATACAAACAGTATAAAACTTAACTTCCTAACCATTAATACTGTCTTTTAAAACGGTTATAGAATCATTTTCCTTTACCGGAGCTGTTTCCTCCACTTCCGGCTCAGCTTCTTTCTTTAAGGCTTTGTATTTCTCGTAGCCATTTATAAGCTGCTTATAAATAAGATCGGCTACTTTTTTGGCTCCTCTGTAATTAAAGTGGGTATAGTCTTTATTCGCCATAGCAGGCACTTCCTCATCTACCCATTTTACAATAGAACCATCACCTCCCATAAGTGTGTACAGATTAACAAATCCTGATTCGGTTTGTATAGCATAACGCTTTTGTGCCAGTGTTAAAGGCACAACAGCCGAATCGGTTTTCATTTCCATATCATACTTAGTAGCCTTATCGGCGGTAGAGATAACAAGTATATCCACACCCGGAAAACATTCCCTAAGGTGATTTACAACAATACCCATACGTTTTTCATACCAGGTATAATTGTACGAACCGTAATTCAAAACATTAGTACCGTAGTGCAGTACTATAAGATCATAACCCAGCTTTTCGTTAAAAGCTTTCATAACCCCTGTATTAAACAGCGATATAGGCAAACCTGAATTCCCCCTGTTAGAGAAATTATCTACGTGTACACCTTTACCATTATCAAAGTTAAATCCGTAAAACGGAATAGAATCGGCTTTAATGAAATTGGCTTCAAGTGACCTTGGGTTAGCCGAAGTAACCAGTAATGTATTAAGCTTATTTACAGGGTTAAGTTTCTTTACAAGGGTATCTTTACCAGCTATAAATTCCACACTGGCTTCGGTATTATTACTCTTACCATAAAACAGTGTAGGGCTGTTTAACCTGTTCATATGCCTTAAGCCTCCTGCCCTGTATTTTACCCATATAGGTTTAACGGTATCGTGCTTTGTAAAAAACACATACCCATTTACACCAAACGGACTATCAGGACGTTTTACATTTAAGTAGGATTGCGTTTTCCAGTTCCCTGAATATTGGTGTAGTACCGAACCTCGTGAACCCGCCGACTCTGATGTGATATTTACAAAACCTACTCCCTCACCTCCAAATTTTTCCTGAAGATTAGACCTGAAGTCCTGCACTATCATATCACCATCGGTCATAGAGTCGCCAAAATAGGCAATCCTCACATTACCGCTTCCGGTTTCTTCCAGTCCGTATAATTTTTGGAAAAGAGCAACAAGATGCTGATATCCTTTGTACTGTTCAAAAGTTTCGGGCGGAAACTGTACACCGTGCTTTTCCTCAAAAACAATTTCTGATTCTTCCAGTGTATCCACCTCTGTCACAGCAGCAGTATCTTCTGCCTTTATAGCCTTTTCTACCTCAATAGCATCCAGCAATAAACTGTCTACCACTACATTCTTACTAACGGTTTCGGTTTCTGTAAAAATCTTTTCAGGTAAAAAAGATTTAAAGCCAACAAATGCCGCTATTGACAATACTACAATAGCGAACGACTGTAAAAAGTAAGGCTTATTTTTCTGGCTCACAAAACTGGATGTTTATTACATTCTTTCAGGTACACCTATACCTAACAGAGCAAAAGCAGATTTTATTGTCTCACCCACTTTTTTAGACAGCTGTATCCTGAATATTTTTTCGGTTTCTACTTCAGACCCCAATATGGTTACAGTTTGGTAGAAAGAATTATACTCCCTTACCAATTCATAAATATAGTTAGCTATTAATGCCGGACTATGGCTTTCGGCAGCATTTTGTATAACTTCAGGGTACTGAGCTATTAGTTTAAGTACTGCTTTTTCTTTTTCATGAAGCACCACATCGGCACTGCTTAATGGCGCAGAAAAATCAAAATCAGCCTTACGGATAAGCGACTGTATCCTTGCATAAGTATATTGTATAAACGGACCTGTATTACCTGCAAAATCTACCGATTCCTCTGGGTTGAACAAAATTCGTTTTTTAGGATCTACCTTTAGTATATAATATTTTAAAGCCCCCATACCTATTGTTCTGTATAGCTCTGCTTTTTCTTTTTCGCTATAACCTTCAAGTTTACCAAGCTCTTCAGATATCTGCTTTGCGGTAGCTGTCATTTCATTCATTAAATCATCAGCATCTACAACAGTACCTTCACGACTCTTCATTTTTCCTGACGGAAGATCAACCATACCATAAGACAGGTGATACAGGTTTGCAGCCCAGTCATAACCCAGTTTTTTAAGGATAAGGAAAAGTACCTTAAAGTGATAATCCTGCTCGTTACCTACTGTATAAACCATACCTCCTACATCAGGGTAATCTTTTACACGCTGAATCGCAGTACCTATATCCTGAGTAATATATACAGATGTACCGTCAGAACGAAGTACCAGTTTCTCATCAAGTCCTTCATCTGTAAGATCAATCCATACAGAACCGTCTTCCTTTTTAAAGAATACGCCTCTTGCTAAACCGTCTTCCACTACATCTTTACCTAACAGGTAAGTATTACTCTCGTAGTAGTAACTATCAAAGTTAACCCCAAGGTTTTTATATGTAGTTGCAAAACCGTTGTAAACCCACTGGTTCATTTTTTTCCAAAGCGTAACAACTTCGTTATCTCCTGCTTCCCATTTACGAAGCATTTCCTGTGCTTCAAGCATCAGTGGAGCATTCTTTTTAGCCTCATCTTCGGTTGAACCCTGTGCTACCAGCTTATTTACCTCTTCTTTGTAGGCCTTATCAAACTCCACATAAAAATTACCTACAAGCTTATCCCCTTTTAAGCCTGTACTTTCGGGAGTTTGCCCGTTACCGAATTTTTGCCATGCCAGCATCGATTTACAAATATGTATACCCCTGTCGTTAATGATTTGGGTTTTATATACTTTTTTACCCGATGCTTTTATTATCTCAGCTACCGAATAACCCAAAAGGTTATTACGCACGTGACCTAAGTGAAGTGGTTTATTTGTATTTGGGGAAGAATATTCTACCATTACAGCCTTATCTCCCGGTTCCGGAGATAACAGTCCGTAATTCTCATCTTCTTTTATATCATTAAAAAAGTTTACATAATAGGCATCTGCAATAACAACATTAAGGAAGCCCGACACTACATTGTATCGGTCAACAATCTCTGAGTTATCTGTAAGGTACTGGCCTATTTTATTTCCCAACTCTACAGGATTGCTTTTTACAAGCTTTAGCAATGGGAAAATAACCATGGTAATATCGCCTTCAAACTCCCTTCGTGTTGCCTGTAGTTCAACCTTTTCAAGGGTTACATCAAACAATTCTTTTATCGCTTTTTCGATATGGGAAGTAAGTATTTGTGACAATGCCATTTTTATAATGTTTTTAAGCCTGCAAAGATAAAATATTTGCCTGACAGGCTAAAAGGAAAATTCCTAAAATAATTATTGCAATCATATTTTAAATCAGAACCTCATCTTCCCCCTAAAACAAACACATAACTCACTCTTACAAACAATTAAAACAACAACTACACCCCTATGAATGAGCCCTTTTGAAAAAAGAAGAAAAAAACATGTTAAAATATGTAACATTTCCCACACACGATTGTCTTATGTATAACAAAGCGGATAAATAGATTTAAAAACGTTTTGGAGGATTTTGTGTAGTGTACACGTTTTAAAAACTACACGAAGACATCATCAATCATCAATCAATTTTCGAACAAATGAAATTCAAATTGCTTTTTGCGTTCCTGTTTGGGAGCCTATTCTCTATGTATGCTCAAAACCCGGGCAGTATAACGGGCGAGGTTAACGATAAAAATTCAAAACAGCCTTTACCATACGTTAGCATAGTTGTAAAAGACGGTGACAAAGTCGTTACCGGAATCATTACAGACGATAACGGTAAGTTCAATATCAAAAACCTTCCGCTAGCCAAATACTCTGTCGAAGCACAGTTTATGGGATACAAAACCTTTAAAAGAGACATTACTCTTGGCGAAGCTGTAAAAATGTTTGACATGGGCACTATACTTCTTACCGAAGAAGCTACCATGCTACAGGAAGTGGAAATTGTAAAAGAGGTATCGACCATTGAACAGAAACTGGATCGCAAGGTTATCACCGTAGGTCGTGATCTTACTACCGCAGGAGGAACCGCTGGTGAGATTATGAACAACATACCTAGCGTAAATGTAGACCAGGATGGTAATATTTCCCTTCGCGGTAATCAAAATGTAAGGATACTTGTAGACGGAAGACCAACAAACATTAGTCCGGCGCAGTTATTAAAACAAATTCCTTCTACCTCAATCAAGAAAATAGAACTTATAACCAATCCTAGTGCCAAGTATAACCCGGAAGGGATGTCGGGTATCATCAACATCATCCTGCACAAAAACACTAACGACGGGTTTAACGGAAACTTTAACTCAGGGATTACTTTTGGCAAAGTACCTAAGTACAACAACTCGCTTGATATGAACTACCGTTCGGGTAAAGTGAATTTCTTTACCAATATGGGTAATAACTTAGGCAAACGCTACAACTGGGGAGAGGTTTACAGAAACAGCCCTGACCTTAACTCTATACAGGATTTAGACATCTACAATGATAACGAGAACTACTTTGGTAAATTCGGACTGGATTTTTACATTAATGACAACAATACTATTTCTGCATACGTAAACCTTAATAGTTTTGATGCCGAATCCAGAATAGATATAGGTATTGATTACCTGAATGATACGGAAGACGATACTTCTCAAATATCTGATTTTATTAGCGGAAACCACAATAACACATACAACCTTGCTTACAAACACAAGTTTAACAAAGAAGGTCATACTCTTGATTTTGAAGGAAACCTAAACGACACCAAAAGCGCACAGGCAGGTGTATACAATATAGTTACCGGAACTACTCCAAGCAACTATGTGGACAGGGTTGAAGACACACGTCAAAATGCGACTTTAAATCTTGATTATGTAAATCCGCTTAGTGATAAATCAAAGCTGGAGCTGGGTGCAGAGGCAAGATTAATCCGTTCAGACAACGATTACCAAACAACCAACCCGTTAATCATCGACCCGGTTTCTGACTACTCCTATGATGCCGATATTTATTCTGCTTATGCAACATTCGGGCAAAAATTTGAAAAGTTCGGATATCAGGTAGGAGCACGTTTTGAGAGTTATAAAGTAAAAGCAAGATCTGTAACCGGTAATGTAAATTTTGACGATGACTATATTACGGTTTACCCATCGGCTTACCTAACCTATAGCCTTGACCAAAAGAACATGTTTCAGTTAAGCTACAGCCGTCGTGTAGACAGGCCGAGTTTAGAACAAACAAAACCTATTAGGGAGTTTTCTACTCCATTAATCACTTCTTTAGGTAACCCAGAGCTTGAACCTCAGTTCACCAATTCGGTTGAACTTAACTATACCAAAATGTTTGGCAAAGGATCTTCAATCACAGGAGGTGTATTTTACCGACTTATAAACGATGAGATAAGCAGGGTTTTATATCCAGATGAAACTACAGCAAATCAAAACGACCAGATAATGAGTTTTGATAACTATGACAAAAACAACTCTTATGGTTTTGAGCTTTCGGCAAACTACAGAATTGCAAAGTGGATAGACATACAACCGGCAATTGATTTTTCGAGTATTTCGCAAAAAGGTGCTGTAAGTATACTGCAACCTGACGGAGAGTATGATTTTGTAATCAAATCGATAGACGCTAATGCTTTTAACGCAAGGTTAAACGCAAACCTAAGAGTTAATCAAAGGCTGAGTTTTATACTGTTTGGTTTTTACAGAGGTCCTGTAAACGGTGTACAAAACAACAGTAAAGAAATGTACAAGGTAGACTCTGGTGTTCGTTACAGTCTTCTTGACGATAAAATGTCGCTAAGCCTTCGTTTTAACGACATGTTCAAAACCATGCGTTATGCCTTTGACAGCCAAAACCCATTCCCACAGGGAGGACAGTTCCGTTGGGAAAGTCAAACGGTTTATTTCAACCTGAACTACAGGTTTGGTGGTGGTAAAAACAGAGCTATGCAACGCAAGTATCGTGACAACAACACAAAACAGAGCAGCGGAGGCATGTTCTAAACAACATATAAAGTAAACAAATAGAGTGAAATTTCGTTTTTTCAATCATTTGAGATTAGTAGTTAGTTAAAAGAAAAGCCCGGAACAATGTTCCGGGCTTTTTATTTTAAGGCAGTATTTCTATTACTGCATTTTCTTTTACTGCTGTATAAAGCTCATCAATCTCATCATTGGTTACCGCAATACAACCGGCTGTCCAGTCTTTCCAGCGATGAAACTTGCCTATATACCCCCTGTCATTCCTCAGCCCGTGTATCTTAATAAGTCCGCCCGGAGATTTACCCTGTTTTGCAGCAAAATCCCTGTCGACCTCATTCGGATACGAAACTCCAAGATTTTTATGGTAGGCACTGTTAGGATTCCGTTCGTTAATACTGTAAACACCCTCCGGAGTTTTATTGTCCCCTTCAAACTGTTTATGCCCTAACGGATTTTTCCCTAACGAAATGGTATATGTTTTTAAAAGAGTATCACCGTTGTACGCAAGCATTTTCCTTTTTGATTTGTACACCACTAACCTGTCTACCACACTACCTTTAGGTAATGCTTTTTCGGGAAGGAAATAATACACTCCCAAAACAACAGGCACAGATAACATTCCTAAAAGAATCATCCTGTGAAGTTTCATTTTACCACTTTATGATAGCACTACCCCAGGTAAATCCGCTACCAAAAGCTGCAAGCACAACCGTATCACCTTCTTTAATCTTACCGTTCTCCCATGCTTCGGTCAATGCGATAGGCACAGAAGCTGCAGTGGTATTACCATACTTCATGATATTGTTATATACCTGATCATTACTTAAACCGAACTTCTGCTGAATAAACTGCGAAATCCTAAGGTTAGCCTGGTGAGGTATAAGCATATCAATATCTGAAACCTGAAGATTATTAGCATTCAAACCTTCGTTGATTACTTCACTGAAACGTACCACCGCATTTTTAAACACAAACTGACCGTTCATATACGGATAATAACTCTCGTCATCAGGATTATTTTCAGCTATAATATCAGTAACCCATCTCTTACCCATACCCGGAGCTATAAGCGCTAACTCCTCAGCATGCTGACCTTCTGAATGAAGGTGTGTAGAAAGGATACCTTTAGTATTATCTTCTTCTCTTGTTAGTAACGCAGCACCTGCACCGTCACCAAAAATAACTGAAACACCACGTCCTCTAGTAGTCATATCAAGACCCGTAGAGTGTAGCTCAGAACCTATAATAAGTATGTTTTTATACATACCTGTTTTTATGAACTGATCGGCTACCGAAAGTGCATATATAAAGCCCGAACACTGGTTTCTTACATCAAGTGCACCTATGGTCCTTTTTAAACCAAGATCCCTTTGTACCAGCACACCCGGACCCGGAAAATAATAATCAGGACTAAGGGTTGCAAACACAATAAAATCGATATCGTTTTTATCTATACCGGCACGCTCTATAGCAACTTTAGCAGCTTTTACCCCCATAGTTGTGGTAGTATCGCCACCGCCTTTTACTACATGCCTTCTTTCTTTTATACCTGTACGTTCCTGGATCCACTCATCATTAGTATCCATTATTTTGGAAAGGTCGTCATTAGTAACCACGTTCTCCGGAACATAATAGCCTAACCCTGAAATCTTTGAATTATACATAAACTGATTATTTTATTAAAAATGCAGGCGCAAAAATAAACATTCCTTAAAAAGGAAGTGTAAATTAACTTATTTTTTAATTAATAGCAAGACATTTAACCTGTTGCTTTACAGCATGTAGCAGGCATTAACTAAAAGCATTTCTGTCTACCGCTAAATCGACCTCACTATTTACAGGCAACTCTTTATAATGCTCAAAAAATACTACCTGCCTGTTTAAAGCCGACTTTATCAAATAACGATTTCCTTTAAAGTAACATTGCTTTACCACTACTTTAAGCGGCCCTTCTTCCACCACCTTTAACTGGTGCGGATAGATTAACACCGTTTCTTCAGGATTTTGCGTTAGCGTTAAAAGCTCAAGCTTTATTTCGTTTACCTCTCCAAAAAGCGAAGCGGTATATTTATCTACCGGGTTGTAATAAATCTCTTTTGATTTAGCTTTAGAAAGCATTCTTCCACCTTTTATCACAATGGTTTCATCGGCAAAAGAGAGCGCATCGGTACTATCATGCGTAGCCACTATACAGGTAACGCCTTTCTGTTTTAGGTAGGCAAAAAGATTTCTGCGCAGTGCATTTTTCCTGAAGTTATCAATATGACTGAAAGGCTCATCCAGCAATAAAACCTCCGGTTCAAGTGCCAGTACTTTAGCCAATGCTATGCGCTGTTGCTGCCCACCGCTAAGAAATTGAGCTTTCACATCGGCAAAATCCCTCATCTCAACAATATCAAGCAACTCCATAATACGCCTCTGCTTTTCTTCCGGATAAAAATTAGAAAGGAAAGCCCCTACATTTTCAGCTGCTGTAATATAAGGCATTAAGTCAAAATCCTGAGCAAGGTATTTCATGTATGACATACCCGGTATAAGATTGAACTTAGGCCCAAGTACCCGTTCTCCTTTATAGGTAATTTCTCCTTCCTCAATATCATATAAACCGTATATAAGTTTAAGCAGGGTGCTTTTACCGCATCCGCTTTCGCCTATAACAGCTATATTTTGCCCGGTTTTTACAGTAAAACTCAGGTTGTGCAGTATGGTTTTCTCGGTATAACCAAAGGAAATATTCTTTACAGCAAGCATTGAAAATTATAAATTTTAACGCTGCAAAAGTAAGTGATTTAAGGCAAACTAACAGGTTTATAAAAAATAATAAGGGCACAATCTCAAACATGGAGAAAGTACCCTTATCAACCTAACCAATAAATAAACAAACTCATTCGTGAATTATCACTTTTATAATTATTTTACCAAATTCATATTTGATAAAAACCAACTTGTATAAATACATATACGTGAAAAATTGTTAAACGGTTTTTAAAATTTAAAAATCTTCAAAATATTTTTTCTTTCTTTATCACCACCACACCATAACTCTTTAAAATACACTATGAAAAAGACCATCACACTTTGTATGTTGGCGCTGTCTTTTTGCGCTTTTTCTCAAAACAAGTCAGATCAGTATTCACTGGAAGCCGGTTATGGAGCCAGTATTCCTGTGGCGCGTTTTTCTGATTATTCCCATTATGAATTTGCTTTTAGATATATGATTGACGAAAGCTGGGGTATTAAATTTGACTTTGGGTCAGACAAATTCAGGAAAGACAATGTTCCAAATTACGGATCAGATTACACCCGTTTTTCGGTACAGGCAGTTAACAACCTAGCCAGAACATTAAACCTTAAAAATCATAGTGACACCCGTTTCAACCTTCTTGCACATGCCGGTTTGGGCTATGCCAATATCAAATCGATGAGATATCCTGCAAAAGATAATGTAGCACTTATTATGCTGGGAATTACACCTCAGATAAGAATTACCGATTGGGTTGCCTTTCATTTAGACGCTACCTATATTATGAACTTTAGCCAGGATTATGATTTTAACGGAGAGCGATATTCAAAAGAAAACGATCCGCCATCGGTAGGAAAGCTTTTAAATCTTTCTGCCGGACTTACCTTTTACTTAGGAAAAAACAAAGGCGATGCCGACTGGAAATAGAACAAAAAAAACAGCCTGATGGCTGTTTTTTTTTGTTCTATATAAGTATATAAGTTAGTTAGAAATTACTGAGCCTGTTGCTTAGCATCTTCAACCATTTTTTCGTTTGCTGTAATGGCAAATTCCACACGTCTGTTTTTGCTCATACCTTCTTTAGTATCGTTTGAGGCAATTGGATCTGCCTCACCACGACCTACAGTATTAATACGTGCACCACTTATACCTTTACTTACAAGATATGTTTTTACCGAAGCTGCTCTTTGCTCAGACAGTTTTAAATTATACTCATCACTACCGCTACTATCTGTATAACCGAATATCTCGATATCTGTATCCGGATATTCATTAAATACAGGTACCAGTTTATCAAGGTTACCTTTTGCTGTAGAAGTTAAAGACGACTTGTTAAGGTCGAAGTTAACCGAGTTCTCGCCCAATGTAATTTTAATACCTTCACCTACCCTTTCAACATCTGCACCCGGTAAAGCGTCGTCAATTTCACGAGCCTGCTTGTCCATTTGGTTACCAATTACACCACCGGCAGCACCACCAACAACACCACCAATAATAGCACCAAGGGCGGTATTACCCTTACCCACATTATTACCGATGATACCCCCAATCACTGCACCAGATGCAGCACCAATACCGGCACCTTTTTGAGTATTATTCATATTCCTTGTAGCCTCACACGAGGTGAAACCTATACTAAAAATAAAGGCAAAAGCCATTAAATAAATTTTTGTCGCTTTCATAAATTGCTGTTTTTTTTTTGTTTTATCTGTTTATTACATTCTGTTAAACTGGTATACCACATCTACGGTTTTACCACCTACGTTTACTTTGTCAACCAGCTGAAATGAACTTTCCGTTTGGTTTCTTACCTGTAAAAAGTATCCCTGTGAAACTCTTTTTGCTTTTTCGCCTTCGGTTATTTTTAAGGTAAAAGCACCCTCTTTAGTTACACTCCACACAATAGGACTTGTAAACGAAGGACATCCTACTTTAGTAAGACTCATTTCTCCTGTATTATTATTACTAACAAACTTCCATGAACTACCTACAAAACATTGTGAGTCGGCAACATCAAAAGAAGTCACTTTTATATAATCAGATCCCGGATAAGACACTTGTGAAATTGTCCAGTTTCCCTTAATTCCCACCTGCGATTTTTGGTCCAGTGAAGAACACGAGGCAAAGGCAATAACACACATGCATAAAAACAATACTTTTTTCATAACTGCTATTTTAAGTTTTAGGTTATATAATCACTTTTCAATGAATAAAGTTAATCAGTTTTTAGGTTATCAAACAATAGCAGTATGCGTTTTTTAACAGGAATTATCGGTTAATTTAACACATCTGTTTTCAGTATTCCGGTAAATCGTTAGCTGTCAGGGGGATTGTAAGGAATCCGGCTCGTAGCAGGGGCTTGAATTAATTTTTTCTTAAAATCCTGTTTTTTTAACATATAAAAACGGTTGTATTACTGACAAACTATGCCTTAAAATGTCAATTTGTCATCAAACCCGTCTTGGTATTTTATTTGAGTAAGTACTCACATCAATATTTGCAAAATAAAATCAAACAATACTATGGCAACAGGAAAAATTAATGTTTCGGTAGAAAACATATTTCCCCTAATCAAGAAATTTTTATACAGTGACCACGAGATTTTTTTACGTGAGCTGGTATCAAACGCAACCGATGCTACCCTTAAACTAAAACACCTTACAAGCATAGGTGAAGCCAAAGTAGAATATGGCAACCCTGTTATTGAGGTAAAACTGGATAAAGAGGGTAAAAAACTTCACATTATTGACCAGGGAATTGGTATGACAGGTGAAGAAGTTGAAAAATACATTAACCAGGTAGCTTTCTCGGGTGCAGAGGAGTTCCTTGAAAAATATAAGGACACTGCAAAAGACTCGGGTATTATTGGCCACTTCGGTTTAGGTTTCTACTCTGCCTTCATGGTAGCCGATAAAGTAGAGATTATCACTAAATCATTTAAAGATGAACCGGCTGTACACTGGACGTGTGACGGTAGCCCTGAGTTCACTCTTGAACCAAGTGACAAAACCGAAAGAGGTACAGAGATCATCCTTCACATTGCTGAGGATTCTACAGAATTCCTGGAAGAACACCGTATAAGCGAACTGCTTAAAAAGTACAACAAATTTATGCCAGTGCCTATTAAATTTGGCACCCGTACAGAAACACTTCCAAAACCGGAAGATGCTCCTGAGGATTATAAAGCCGAAGAAATTGAGGTTGACAACATTATAAACAACCCTAACCCGGCATGGACTAAACAGCCAAGCGAACTTAACGATGAGGATTACAAAGCTTTTTACCATGAACTGTACCCTATGCAGTTTGAGGAGCCGTTGTTTAACATTCACCTTAATGTAGATTATCCGTTTAACCTGACAGGTATTTTATATTTCCCAAAACTTTCTGCCGACCTACAGGTACAAAAAGACAAAATACAGCTGTATCAAAACCAGGTATTTGTTACTGATAACGTAGAAGGTATTGTACCGGAATTCCTTACCATGCTTAAAGGTGTGATCGACTCTCCGGACATTCCGCTAAACGTATCACGTTCTTACCTACAGGCAGACGGTGCGGTTAAAAAGATATCTAACTACATTACCCGTAAAGTAGCCGATAAACTTAAATCTCTGTTTACCGAAAACCGTGAGGACTTCGAGAAAAAATGGAACGATATTAAAATCGTACTGGAGTACGGTATGCTAAGCGAGCCTAAATTCTATGAAAAAGCAGGTGCGTTTACCCTATACCCAACAGTAGACGAAAAATACTTTACCCTTGAAGAACTTAAAGAAACTCTTAAGGAGAACCAAACCGATAAAGACGGTAAACTGGTAATTCTATACGCTAGTGATAAGGATGCTCAGCACAGTTACATTGCCGATGCTAAAGAGAAAGGTTACCAGGTACTGCTACTTGACTCTCCTATTGTATCGCACCTTATACAGAAGTTAGAGGCCGATAACGAGAATGTGACCTTTACCCGTGTGGATGCCGATCATATTGATAAGCTTATCAAAAAAGATGACGAGCAGATCTCTAAACTAAGCGATGAGGAAAAAGAAAAACTAAAAACCGTACTGGAAGAGATTGTACCAAAAACAACATACAGTGTACAACTTGAGGCTATGGACAGCAGTGCTGCACCATTCAGGATTACACAGCCCGAGTTTATGCGCCGTATGAAAGAAATGAGCCAAAGCGGTGGCGGTGGTATGTTTGGTATGGGCAACATGCCGGAGATGTACAACCTTGTGGTAAACACTAACCATGAGCTTACCTCAAACATTTTAAACAGCGGAGACAAAACACATCAGGAAGCATTAGTAAAGCAGGCATTAGACCTTGCCAAACTATCGCAAAACCTGCTTAAGGGTGAAGACTTAACCGCGTTTGTAAAACGTAGTTTTGATCTTATTAAATAATTTCCATTTCGAGCGAAACATAGTGGAGTCGAGAAATCTCACTTCAAAATAATTATAATAGACCTGCAGCGAAAGTTGCAGGTTTTTTTATGTTTTTATACTCTTCTTATTTACTTAGATTTGCAAAAAAAATTAAAAAGACCATGAAAGTACCTATTACACTAATCCTTTTTTTCATATGTAGTATACTTACTGCACAGGATGTTATTGTTGTAGACTGGAGTCCGGAATATAAATTAACGTTAGCTGATTTTAAATCAGAAAACACACAAATAGGAGAAACAAACCTTTATAGTGTATACAGTTCTGCCAGTTTAGATTATAGTGTACAAATGAGCAATATTCAATTTATGCTTACCAAAAACTTTAACTCTAAAGTCAGCAATAGGTTTTTCCCCGAGTCGGCTACTATAATTGCTCCCGATGAGGATACTGCATTAAAAATGGTAGATTTTGCCCAATATGAGTTTGACGTGTGCGAATTATATGCCCGAAAATTCAGAAAAACGCTTTATGAGGAAAAAGGTACTTTTTCA
Organism: Flavobacterium sp. C4GT6; assembly: GCF_036347315.1. Lineage (NCBI taxonomy): Bacteria > Pseudomonadati > Bacteroidota > Flavobacteriia > Flavobacteriales > Flavobacteriaceae > Flavobacterium > Flavobacterium sp. C4GT6. Next base: position 196,046 of record NZ_JAZGZU010000002.1, on the reverse strand, counting down.
GACATTAGTTATGTACAACCATTATTTGACAATATAAGAAAAGAGTATAACGACAGAATTACCAAAGCAGGAAAAACAACAGACTTAGGTAAAAAAACAGAAGAACTTAAAACGCTTCACGAGGAAGTGTTGAAAGAAATTGATGAGCTCTCTGATTTTTGTAAAACCTGCAAACCGAAGAAGAAAAAGAAATAGCGTAAAAGCCTGTAGCGAAAGTTGCAGACTTTTTATTTATTTCAAGCCATAATCACCCCAAAAAAGAAGCAGCCTTATTCATAGTCGCTTCAAAAGAAGCATTGATCTCTTCCTTAAACTTTTGCGTTAGCGGGAAAGGCATCATGTGGGTATAGGGGTGGTTAAAATCCTGTATATCTACATCAATCTTTATATTTCTGTAACCGCCCTGCAATGTATTTAAAGCTTCGGCGGGTGGTGCTACCTCATCTTTTTCCAATACTACCGCTTTTATACGTGTGGCAAGTTCGCTAAATCTTTTTTCGCGTTCCTTCTGGAAATGGTTGTAACGCACCATCGTTTTAAACCAGCTTTCTTCAGGGTGCAGTTCGGTATCCTGATAATGCCCCAGCCTGCCATCGGTAGCGAAGTTAGAACTTAAAAACTGTGCAAACGACTTTTGCATGGTTACTGCCGCATGGGCATCCATAATGTAACGTGAAACGGGGAACATACGATCTATAGTCATCCCTCCGCAAAAACAAAACAGTCGGGAATTGTCAAATATATTCTTCGGGTTACCCATCATCAGTATAAGTGCCAGGAACGAACCTATGGAATACCCAAACAGATCAATCGAAGCATCACTGTTTATCTCGGGCACCTTATTGGCTTTTATATCATCTGCTAAACGGATAATGTCCGAGTAGGTTTGCATACCGCTCCAAAACAAACGCTGCGGGTTGGCATCCATACGCGAACTGATTGCCGCATTTACATACGAGCATTGCGTATTATCACGGGAACGTTTCTCACGCTCTTCGGCTACGGCAAACATCAGCTTCCTGTCACTCCATACCTCAGGAGCCCTGTCCATATGGAAAGCAATAGGGAACAATATTACCGCCTTGCCCGTATCCTGCGTAAGTTTATAAGCCCACGGCAGGTATTTGTCCCATGTTTTTTCATTAAGTCCGTGCAGTAGTATTATGGCACCGTTAGCCCTATCCTGTCCTGCCTTACGTACTATTATATTTAAAACTGTTGTTTTCGTTTATCTCATGGTCGGTTACATCCACTATAGTGTTTTCGCCTGTACCTCCTTGTTCTAAATCATCAAAGGCATGATTGTGCTTATTGCAAAACAGTGAATCACTCCCCGGAAGCATCTGTTTGGAATCTGCCGATGTAAATGGGTAATGCGACATGGCAATATCCAGTTCGGGTACAAATGAGTTATCCTGTTTTTGGGAAAAAGACTGTTTTAGCAGTGTATAAATATCGAGATACAACATGGCGCGGTTGGGTTTAACTTAGATAACGAAATAAGGCATAATTGTATTGTAAGACATAATTACGAAAAATGATATTAATAACATTTTAAAAGCCTTATCTTTATATCTCTATTCAACCAGCATTTTGTTATGAATCTTTCTTTGGAAACTCCGGCGCTGTTATTTTCTGCCACCTCCCTTATACTACTTGCCTATACCAACAGGTTTTTGACCATAGCCACCATTGTACGCGGACTTAAAAAGAATTATGAGGAAAATGAGACCAAAAGTATACTGCTGGAAATTACAAACCTCAACAAACGACTCACGCTTATCCGCCACATGCAGATGTATGGAGTACTAAGCCTTTTCTTTTCGGTTTTTGCCATGGCATTGCTTTTTATAGGCAGTAATTTATGGGGTACTTATATTTTCGGGTTAAGTCTGCTGTTATTACTGGCTTCACTTGCCGTATCATTTTGGGAGATTAGCATATCGGTAAAGGCATTAAGGGTTCATCTTAGCGATTTAATTGAAGAAGCGAAGAAACACAGTTAGTTCGTGGATTTGGTTATCCATGAACAAATCAACAGATTAACGTATCAACAAACACGCTCTATTCTATAATCCAAAGCAAAACCGGCTTGGAGGTTTTTTGTAGTTTCTCGTCCAGTTTTTTCATAAACTTGTCGGACACCGCAGGGCATCCCCAACTAAGCGGACTATATTGCGGATAGATTTCCCTATTAGGTACCGCATCCCACGAGTGGAGTACTACTACCCTGTCGACTGCATTATTATTGGTATCTTCAAGTCCGTTTAGCCAGTACTTCACATTTATACCCCACGAACTGTAATCACGATTACCTACCTTATACTTACCTTTTGAAGAACAATGACTATCGGGCGTATTACTGAATTTGGCTGTTTGGTATTTGTACGGATTCTCTTCAAACTTATCACAGCTACCGTGGGTTACAATATTTTTATCGGTCACAATGGTATCCTTAAAACTGTAAACAAAAAAACGGTTCTTGCCCGAATGTATACTCATATCTACCAAGAAATAGTAATCTTCACAAAAGCCTTTCTCTTTACAAAATTTAAGAGCTTCGGTATGTGTAGCGGTATAGTTTTTTTCAGCTTCTTTAGCTTCTTCTTTTTTATTACCCGAACAGCTAAAAACCGAAAACAGTAACAGTAAGTATAATTTGGCAGTCATATAGTTAAGATGTAGGTTATTACCTATAACTATATTTTTAGTTGATTTAGTATACTACGCATAAACATACTTTTAACTATATGATAAATCTTAAATACTAACTTTGCACCGTTATCTGGAAAAATGGGAAAAAATATATTAAAAGGCGTTTTTTTGGTTGGTCTTGGTGCCACCAGTTATGGCATGCTCGCCACCATGGTTAAACTATCCTACAAACAGGGATATACTACTGCCGAGGTTACCTCCTCACAAATGATTTTGGGAATTATAGGAATGCTTATTATTAACTTTTTCCAAAAGAGAAATAAAAACACTCCGGCTGTAAAGGCGACTAACAAAAATAAACTTCACCTTATAATCGCCGGAACTTCAATGGGCTTTACCAGTGTATTTTACTACTTGGCTGTTGTATATATTCCGGTTTCCATAGGTATAGTACTCCTTATGCAAACCGTGTGGATGGGCGTTGTACTGGAAGCCCTCCTTACCAAAACCCTTCCTTCATTACGCAAGGTAATAGCTGTTATTATTGTACTTGCCGGAACCATAATGGCTACCAATTTGCTTAATACAACCGAGGTACCCAACTGGCGTGGTATAGTATTAGGACTTTTGGCAGCAGCAGCATTTACTGCAAATATGTTTACCGCAAGCCGTATAGCGGTGCATCTTCCACCATCAAAGCGCAGCCTGTATATGTTGTATGGAGGCGCAGTTATAGTACTTACTTTTACGGCAATAGCATGGCCGGGAACTTACAATTTTGACATCTTTATAAAATGGGGACTTGTTCTTGCCATTTTCGGGACTATTATACCTCCGCTACTTTTAAACAAAGGATTCCCGCTTACAGGCATAGGCTTGGGTAGTATAGTATCGTCACTGGAGCTTCCGGTATCGGTAACTATGGCTTTTATCATTTTGCAGGAAAAGGTCACCCTAACACAGTGGACAGGAATTACACTCATTATACTTGCCGTAATAATTATGAATATAAAATACCGAAGGGATAAATAAACTCAAATTAAGTATCTTTATATAAAAAGAAAGCTTATGAGTTCACCTTGGCATTTATACCTTATGGCAGCACTTTACATTTTTGCCGGACTCAATCATTTCAGGGTTCCTAAAATGTATACTAAAATCATTCCGCCATTGTTTCCATCTCCAAAAACACTCAATGCTATAGCGGGTGTGGCCGAGGTTGTTTTAGGCATATTGTTATGTATACCAAAAACATCGGGTTATGCCGCACTTGGAGTTATGGCTTTACTTATTGCTGTTTTTCCGGCAAACGTTTACATGTACATTAACGACAACGTATCATTGGGTTTATCCAAGCAATTAAGACTTATTAGGCTTCCGTTACAGGTTGTACTATTATATTGGGCTTACTGCTATATCTAAAAACAGGAAGCAGTACTGCACAGCTTTAAAAAAACTTAACCATTATGTAATATTTTTTTTAAATAATATAACGCTAAAGCCCTTACTGTTAATTACTTTTAAAAAAACACAAAAATTACCTTCAAACTTAAAATCAATTATTTTTTTTAGTAATATTGATTAAACTTTAAAACTTATTTTTTGATATTAATGTTTTCATCTGATGAAAAAGAGTAACCGTACGGAACTTGAAAAGGAAGCTATAGACAGAATAGTTTCTTTGGCTCAGGAAGAAAAAAAGCCGTTTGAAGAAATTAAAAAACAATTTGGTTTATCCGATAAGGAAGTAACTGAAATTATGAAAAAGAGACTGCCCGCCGACAATTTTGAATTGTGGAAGAAAAAGGTAGCCGGGAAGAAACCAAAACCAAAGTCGCAAAACTTTAGCGCCTTGGAGGACGACGATTTAGCCTCAAAATATTATTTTAAAAACAAATTTTAACTTTATTAAACTCCCTTTTAAACAGGGAGTTTTTTTACGCCATAATTCAAACCAAAACAAATTTTAAATTTAACTTTATTGAAGTTAATATTAATTTTATTAATATTGCAATACAGTTTATTTAAAATAATTTAATGTTATGGCAAAACTTCCCGTTATATGCCCCAGTTGCGAATCGTCACTAAACGTATCGCAGCTAACCTGCCCGGAGTGCAGCACCAGTGTAAATGGTAACTTTCCGCTCCCTGTATACTTACAGCTTTCACAGGATGAACAAAATTTTATACTCCAGTTTTTCCTTACCAGTGGCAGCCTAAAGGAAATAGCTTCTCAAATGGGTATAAGCTATCCAACCGTTAGAAACAGGCTGGACGATCTTATCGAAAAAATCAAGCAATTACAACAAACCCATTAATGCCATGAAGAAAATACTTTTTAATCCTTTTGAAAAATACAGCGAAACCCGGTTATTTATTTTTGGGATGGTCACCGCAGTACTTTCAACCTACTTAAGCTATATGTTTAATGCTCGGTTTGACGGAGTCATAGACATGCACATAGTTAAAAACAACACCCTAAAACAGGCCATTACAGACAACATAATTAATATAGCTTCACTTTTTGTAACATTTTATGCTATTGGTTTTTTCATTAATAAAAAAACAAGACCTATAGATATTTTAAATACAGTATTAGTAGCTAGAAGCATATACTGCATTATGCCTTTAACCGGTATAGCATCAAGTACGCTGAAAAAAGTAGCTGAAAAAGCTGCCAACTTAGATCCGGTTCAACCGGAAGCTATAAATTTTACAACTTCTGAAATTGTAATTGTTCTTATAGTAAGCATTTATGGAATTGCCTTATTGACATGGTTCATAGCTTTGCTTTATAACGGATTCAAAACCGCTACCAATTTAAAAACCATACTACATAAAGTATTATTTGCTACCGCCATTATACTGGCAGAGATACTTTCAATACTTTTTATCACAGCATTAAACTAACTTATTATGAAAAAACTTATTACACTTATAATTTTAATGGCAACAACATTTGCCATAGCTCAGGATATTACAGGCACCTGGAACGGTAAACTTGAATTTCAGGGTGTACAGCTTAGATTGGTTGTAAACATTTCGCAAAATGAAAACGGAGAATATAACGGTACCATGGACAGTCCGGATCAGGGAGCTAAAGGTATCCCCCTAAGCAATATAAACTTTACAGATAATTCGCTTACCTTCTCTGTGCCTGCGGCCGGGGTTCAGTACAAGGGAAACTTAAAAGACGGAACAATAACCGGTACTTACAGTCAGGCAGGAACCAGCCTTCCGTTAAACCTGTCTAAAGGACTGGGTGTAAACCGCCCGCAGGAGCCAAAAGCTCCATTTCCTTACCAAAGTGAAGATATTACCTTTAAAAATGAAAAAGCAGGCATTACACTGGCAGGCACATTAACCATTCCTGAAAAAACCGGTAATTACCCCGCTGTAATACTTATTAGCGGGAGTGGTCCAAGCAACAGAAACGAAGAAATTGCCGACCATAAACCCTTTTTACTTTTAGCAGACCACCTCACCAAAAACGGTATAGCTGTACTTCGTTTTGATGACAGAGGGGTTGGCGAATCTGGAGGAGACTTTCAAAAGGCTACCAGTGCTGACTTTGCTACCGATGCAGAAGCTGCTTTTAATTACCTAAAAACAAGACCGGAAATAAACAAAAAGAAAATTGGTTTATTAGGACACAGCGAAGGTGGCATGATAGCCCCTATGGTAGCCGAAAATAACAAGGATGTTGCTTTTATAGTACTTCTTGCCGGACCCGGTATTAAAATATCTGAACTTATGGTGCTCCAAAATTATACATTAGGAAAAATATCAGGTCTTAGTGAAGAGGCACTGGCTGCAAGCAAAGCGCAAAACAAAAAGATATATGATGTGGTTATTAACGAGAGTGACCCTAAAATCAGAAAAGAGAAAGTAATTGCTTTATTTAAAGCAGATATGGGTGCCGACCTTGCCGCTCAAGGTGCGACAGAGGAACAAATTGACAGATATGCCGCATCTGAAGCACAGGGCATATTAAGCCCGTGGTTTGTTTACTTTTTAAAATACAACCCTGAGCAGGCGCTAAAAAATATAGAATGCCCTATACTTGCCCTTAACGGCTCTAAAGATGTACAGGTAACCCCAGATGAAAACCTTAACGGAATCAAACTGGCTACTGCTGCAAACAAAAAAGTAACTATTAAAAAACTGGACGGTCTTAACCACCTTTTTCAGGAATGTACAACAGGACTACCGCAGGAATATGGTAACATAGAGCAAACTATGTCTCCGGCAGTTTTAAGTGAAGTTTCAGGATGGATAAAACAACAGGTAAAATAATTTAAAAAAAAGTAACAATTAACTGTAACATTATCATGTTTTCTGCTACTAATTTTAAAACTGTATAAAAAAACAGCCTTTATTGAATAAAAAAAACAATCTAAAAAAATTAAAAACCAACAGTTAACACTTTGGTATACAAAAAATTACTATATTTAGGCTCTTAAAAAAAGCTGCACACCTTTAAACAATTAAAACCTTACTGAACATGAAAGCTTTATTTATTATATTTTTTATGGGACTGAGTTTTACCGCTCTTGCAAACAATGACAATAATGGTAATGACACCAAAACCACTCCAAACCCTACAGAAAACAATACTGTACTTTCCAAAACAGAACAGGAAACTAAAAATGCTAAGGTTGCAAAAACAGCCACTACAGCATCTGCTGTAAAAACTGAAGAGACTACACCTGTTAAGCCGGTTTCTAAAAAAGGAACAACAAGAGTATGTACTACCGGAACAGAAACCCCGGGGTATGGTATAAGCTCATTTTTTGTAGAACTGGTTCATACAGGAAACATCAAACTGGTAAAAATGCTATTAGACGATTAATCAAAACCATTATACACAAAAAAGCAGCCTTAAGGCTGCTTTTTTTATTTACATAAAGCGGTAAAATTTTATTACTTTGCGAAAAATTTAACCGCAGTATTGATTTATGAAAAAAACTATTTTAGCCCTGTTTGCAGCAACTGCACTTTTTGCTTGTAAAGAAGAACATAAAGCCGGAACCAACCTGCATATATCAGGAAATATAAAAGGTTTTAAGCAGGGGAAGCTTTACATAAAAAGAATAGTAGACACCAACCTTGTGACTCTGGATAGTATTATCATTAACGGAAATTCAGCATTTAACAGTGATTTAAATATAGATGAACCCGAAATGCTATACCTTATTTTAGACAGAGGACAAACCAATTCTGTAGACAATCAGCTACCGTTTTTTGCTGAACCGGGTGATATTACTATAAACTCAGATGTTGAAGGTTTTTACAGCCGTGCTAAAGTTACAGGCTCAGAGAACCAAAAACTATATGAAAGCTTTTTAGAAATTAAAAAGCGCTACACTAACATGAATCTGGACCTTATGGAGAAAAACCTTGAGGCCACAAAAACAGGAAATACTCAGCAACTTGACAGCATTGAGAAAGCGAGTGAAAAAATAACTAAAACAAGATATCTTGCCACTATAAACTTTGCCCTTAATAACGCAGATAAGCCAATAGGCCCTTATATAGCGCTTTCTGAAGTATATGATGCAAATATCAAACTTTTAGATACCATACAAAAAAGTATGACACCAGAGATAGCAAAATCACATTACGGAAAAATGCTTACCGAGTTTATTGACAACAGAAAAAAAGAAGATACAGTAGAATAAAAATTCTACTACTGCAAATAAAAAACAGCAAGACTTATACCTTGCTGTTTTTTTTATAAATATTACGTAAAAAGAAGCCTTTTAAAACACTTTTCTCCACCAGTAGCACTATCTGTTCATTTTATCGAGCTCTTTCTTTAAAACCGTTTTTTTTTATAATCCTGAAATAAAAAACACAATAAAGAGGACAACACAGAAATAACAGATTTTATATGGAAAGGCACAAAAAAACAAAAACCGCTTCATTACTGAAGCGGTTTTTTTATTGAGCCGATGGAGGGACTCGAACCCACGACCTGCTGATTACAAATCAGCTGCTCTAGCCAGCTGAGCTACACCGGCATCTCAATACGGGTGCAAATATAAGACTGGTTTTGAATTTTCCAAAAAAAAATTTGCACTTTTTTATTGAAATTTTTCCTTACAGCGCGTTAATCTTTGCAACAAGCTGACCAGCAGATTCTTCCAGTTCTTGATTTATTTTCTTGAAATAATCTTTTTTATTTTCAACGTTTTTCGCGTTAATTTTTGTAATTAAATTATCAAAAACAGTAATTGCCTCATCTATAATAGCTTCTGACTCCTGAGTTGGTTTTCCCTGAGTTGTCATCTCCCAAATGTAAACTGCCTCGATAATATCTCCTAAAACGTAATTAATGTCTTTTTTTAAAGTTCTTACACTTGCCATCTTTATTTTGATTTTAAATTGTTCGCAAAATTACAACTAATTTTCTCCTTCTCTGTTAAGAAATACATATTTCTAACAAAGTAGCTTCTCCTCTTAGCGAGAAATCCTTTAAGGCTGCAGGCACCAATATGGTATCTCCTTTTTTAAATGAATATGATTTTCCGTCATTTTCAAAGCTATATTCACCTTCTGTACATATATACACTGTAAAGCTTCTTCCGTCTTTATTCACACTAGCCTCTCCTTTTAACGGAAAATAACTGGTTGTAAAATAAGGGCAGTTTACCATTACATTAGCGCTGTTTTCTGTTTGGGCGTAGTGCTTTTGGGTATCGGTAGTATTGTAGTTCATAGCATCGAGCGCCTGCTCTACATGTAACTCTCTTGATTTCCCCTGCGCATCTACCCTGTTCCAATCGTATATGCGATAGGTTATATCTGATGTTTGCTGTATCTCAGCTATAACAATCCCTGCACCTATGGCATGTATAGTCCCTGTTTCAAGGAAAAACACATCCCCTTTTTTAACCTCAACCTCATTAAGTATCTCAATAAGATTTTTGTTATTTAAATGTTCAACATATTCCTCCGGGCTAGACTTATGCTTAAAACCTACAATAATCCTGGCACCTTCATCAGCCTGCATAACATACCACATTTCGGTTTTGCCGAATGAGTTATGACGTTGTTTAGCTAGTTCATCATTTGGGTGCACCTGTATTGAAAGATCATCTCTTGCATCAAGAAATTTAAACAGTAACGGAAACTGTGTCCCAAACTGCTCATGTATTTTTTGCCCAAGTATTTCCTGCGGAAACTGCTCTAACAATTCACTAAGCGGTTTGTTTTTATAAACACCTTCACTAACTACGCTTACATCTCCGGTTACAGCCGAAAGCTCCCAACTCTCACCCGTAGTTTCGGTTGGTATATTTTTCCCAAGATCAGATTGCAGCTTAGTACCTCCCCAAATCCTGTCTTTTAAAATCGGTTCAAAAATTAGCGGATATAATTCCATTTGAGTATTTTATTATTAATATAGTTGTTTTAGTTACCGCGGTAGGTAACAAAGTTTCTTGGCGTTTCATAAAGTATCACTTCAATATCCATGGCAGCATCAATACGCTTTCTTATTTTATTCCAAATTACTACCACAATATTTTCGGCTGTAGGGTTTAAATCCCTAAACTCTGGCACATCAACATTAAGGTTTTTATGATCAAAAGGCTGTTCTACCTCATCATTAATAATATCCTTAAGCACCTTCATATCTATAACATATCCGGTTTGAGGATCAATATCTCCTGTAACACTCACTATAAGCTCATAGTTGTGCCCGTGAAAATTAGGGTTATTACATTTCCCGAAAACAGCGTCATTTTGCTCGTCACTCCAGTCTTTGCGATATAGGCGGTGTGCGGCATTAAAATGTGCTTTTCTGCTAACAGTTACTCTCATTAGTTTGGCAATTTATGATCTTCCAGATAATGGTAAAACTCGTCGAATATGATTCTGAACCATACCGTATAGTGCTCCGGATGATTTTTCATATCTTCCTTAACCGCATCAATCCCCATCCACTTCCAGCTCTCAGCCTCTTCAGTATTAATATTAGGCTCGTCATTATAATATCCTATCATAACATGATCAAGCTCATGCTCTGTAAGACCGTTATCAAAAGGAGCCTTATAGATAAAAGAAAACAGTTCCTTCAACTCTGTTTGAAACCCCATCTCTTCCATAAGTCTGCGGTTACCGGCCTGAATATTGGTTTCCCCTTCACGCTGATGACTGCAGGTGGTATTTGTCCAAAGCAGTGGTGAGTGATATTTATCGGCTGCTCTTTGCTGCAGCATAATCTCATTTTTGGAGTTCAGGATAAAAACCGAAAAAGCACGGTGCAGCAGCGCTTTTTCGTGCGCCTCCATTTTTGGCATAAGCCCTATTTGTTCGTCTTTTTCGTTTACAAGTATTACTTTTTCTTCTGTCATGATATCTTAATAGCTTTCAAAAATAAGAAAATATTAGCGGAAAAGCAGTCTGTTGACAACTTACCTTATTTTGTTAATATTAAAGCACCATACAATTATACATCAATCTTTTACGTACCTTTATATTAAAATTTAAAGAGTATGTTTACAATTAACCAAATTGAAGAAGCGCACTCTAATGTTAAAAGCGGTGCTGACTTCCCCCAATACATTCAGGATCTAATAAAACTAGGTGTTATTCGTTACAACACCTACGTAAAAGACGGTCATACCGTATACTGGGGCTGTGACAATTACAGAGTACAGTCAAACCCAAAATACGACAATCTTGAAGTTGCCGACTCAGGTAATCCCATTGATTTCATACATCACCTCAACGCTCATCAGGCAGGCGAAACCGATTATCAGACTTTTTGCCAACATGCAGCTCAGGATGGTGTAGACAAATGGGTAATAGACATGGTAGCCATGACCTGTATTTACTATGATAAAGGCGGACATAAACTACACGAAGAGGAAATCCCTATTCCGTAGCCGGTACTTTTACAAATTCAATATTCCTGGCTCTTTCATGCGATAGTAAAAAGCCTGTAATAGCACCTTCACTACCTCTTACAAAAGACAAATTCCCCCAAGGGCTAGTTCCTTTATCTTTTTCTTCTATAGTAGCAACACGTACCTCATCGACTCCCTGTGGCCTAAACACCAACAAACCGCCTTCTAAATAGAATTCATAGCTTACATCGAGTACTTTTGAGTAATACTTCCCTAAATAATCACCAAAATCAGGCAACTGATAGTCTCTCTCAAAAACATACTCCTCGCTTTCCTGGTTTACCTTTAATAAATTTGCCGTTCCGTTATTTATATCAATAAACTCAAAAAAGATCGGGTCTCCGTCTATTTTAAATTTATTAGCTCCTGTCTGCACAACAGGATAACCACCTCCATTCCATTTCTGTATAACATAGAGAACACCATCTTTTACACTAACATTAAAGGACAATCCCAACTCAGAGCCATAATCTCCTTCATATTGTTTTAAATCAGTTTCATTAACGGGGTCAAAAATCGGTTGCTCTTCTGTTTGGACAACATCATTTTTAACCTCTTTTTCTTTTTTATACTTCAATCTTAATAAGCTACTCAATGCTGGTTTATTAAACTCATAAACATTTACATTATCATTATTAGTAAACATTACAACAGTTACTCCCTGCTCTGGGAAACACTCTACCACGGTATGAAAACCATCAAGATCACCCCCATGCTGAATACGTTTCACACCATAGTAATCTCCTGTAAATAATCCTTTTGCAGAAAAATTATTATTACCCAGATCATAAAGCTCCTCATTGAGCATACGGTTCCAAAATGTAGCACCAAAAACTTTTTGACTATACATTTCAAACAGCCACTTTTGCATATCATGCACCGAAGAAACAACACCCGCTCCCGAAATTAGATATTCTTTTTGTGGCTCAATTTCATAACCTTCATCTGTTTCCACATAACCTTTTGACATATGCTTTACTGAGTAAGCATCATAAGTATATTGAGTACTTTTCATTTTTAAAGGTCGAAAAATATTCTCATGAGCAAAATCAATAATTGATTTACCCGATACTTTCTCTATAATCCTTACCAAAAACCAATATCCTGAATTGGAATAAGAAAAAGTACTTCCCGGTTCAAAGTCAAGCTCCTGCACTCTAAGCATATCTTCTACCATTTCATTTTTAGTATAATCTTTGTTATCATGTCCCCTCAACATAGATAATGCTAAGTAGTCTTTTATACCACTGGTGTGATTTAAAAGATGAACAATGCTAATAGTATTAGCATACTCAGGAAAATCAGGAAAATATTTTGATAATTTATCTTCAAGGCTCAGCTTGCCCTGCTGTTCAAGCATAACAATACAGGCAGCAGTAAACTGTTTTGATACAGATGCCATGCAAAACAGCGTTTTGTCATCTATTTTTTTATTTGCTTCAATATCTGCATAACCTACATTTCTGCTATATATAACTTTGCCGTTTTTTGCAATGCTAACAGAAACACCGGGCACAACACCCTGATCGTAAACAGATAAAACAGAATCGATTGCTTTAAAATTATTTTGAGAAAAAGCAATGAGAGGTAACAATACCAGGAGTAAGGCTGATATTTTTTTCATAGTTATTGGTTTGATTTTAGTTACACTAAAAAGCTAGGCAATATTTATGCCAGCTCTTCAGCACATTTTATGGCACATTTCTCCCCGTCTATCGCGGCAGAAATAATTCCTCCGGCATAACCCGCACCTTCACCACATGGATAAAGTCCTTTTATCTGCAGGTGTTCCAGCGTATAAGGATCACGAGGGATACGCACCGGTGATGAGGTTCTTGATTCGGGAGCATGGAGTATGGCATCATTAGTTAAGTATCCCCTCATGGATTTACCAAAATCCACAAAACCCTGTCTCATTACCTGAGTAATTAACCCCGGAAATACCTGACCCAATTCAACCGAAGTTGTTCCCGGTACATAAGATGTTTTAGGAATATCGGAAGATACTTTGCTTTGTGTAAAATCGATCATGCGTTGCGCAGGTACCCTTTGGGTTTCACCTGCTAAATGCCATGCTTTTTGTTCAATACTCTTTTGGAATTCCATTCCTGCAAGTGCGCCAAATTTGGCAAAAGGTTTAAAGTCTTCGAGTTTAAGCTCCACTACAATACCCGAGTTAGCCGTAGCCTGATCCCTTTTAGAAGGCGACCATCCGTTAGTCACAACTTCTCCCGGGCTGGTAGCACAAGGTGCAATAACACCACCCGGACACATACAGAAGGAATACATACCCCTGCCGTTTACCTGCTTTACTATACTGTATGGTGCAGGTGGCAGGTAATCACCTCTAAAGTCACAACTATACTGTATACTGTCTATTAAGGTTTGCGGATGCTCTGCCCTTACTCCAAGCGCAAAAGGCTTTGCTTCGATGAAGATTTTTTTACGGTCCAGCAATTCAAATACGTCCCTTGCAGAATGTCCTGTTGCCAGTATTATTTTTTTGGCGTTGATCACATCATTATTCTGAGTAACCACACCTTCAATTTCGTTATTTTTTACCAGTATATCAGTCACACGGGTATCAAAAAGCACCTCGCCACCAAACTCAATAATCTTTTCGCGCATGGATTTGATTATCTTAGGTAGTTTGTTAGTACCAATATGCGGATGCGCCTCTACCATTATATTATCGGCAGCACCAAAAGCCACAAAAAGTTTCAGAATACGGTCTACATCACCACGTTTTTTAGAACGGGTATACAGCTTCCCGTCAGAATAGGTTCCGGCACCACCCTCACCAAAACAGTAGTTTGAATCTTCGTCCACAATATGTTCTCGGTTAATAGCTTTAAGATCACGCCTGCGTTCCTGCACATCCTTACCTCTTTCTATAACAATAGGCTTAATACCAAGTTCAATAAGTTGTAGTGCTGCAAATAACCCGGCAGGCCCTGCCCCTACAACAATCACTTCCTTATTATTGGAAACATCTTTATAGTCTGGTAAAGGAATAGTGGTTTCGGTATATGCTTCCTTCCAGTATACTGCAAGCTTAAGATTTATTTTAATAGTCTTTTGGCGCGCATCAATAGACCGTTTTACAATAGCGACATGATTAATCTCTTCAGGTCTAACCTGCATAAGCTTAGCAACATACTCTGTAAGTAAATGCTGCTGTGCGGCAACCTCTGGGGCTACCTGTATCTGGAGTTCTCTTGGCATTCCGCAAAAATAATCAATATTTAGCGATTATCTTCACTTAAAAATTAAGACTATTTAAGAGTCGCTTTTTCCTCAAAAGCATGCAGTGCAAATGAAGCCAGCCAGTGTTCGCCTTCATAATTACCATCTACAATAGCCGGTAACGAATAATTAAAATGATGATTGGCTAACGAAATTAAATGACCAAATTGCTTTGGGTACTGACTTGCCAGCCTGTACATATTCCAGGCGCGGCTAAAGTTAAGTCCGTCAAGATGTACAAGGTGGCCATCATTCCTGTCGGATACCTCACCCGGCTCCCAATTGTAGTTTTTATCAAACAATTGCTTTGCAAAACCTTTGAGCCATTTTAAAAAGTCTTTTTCGGGCATTACACGTTGCATTATTGCCATTTCTTCCATACATGGTGACAAGAAATCAGTACCGCTTGGTTCCCAGTCAAAAGGGCAATCGGTATCATCTTTAAACAGTCGTAATGCATTTTCCTTAATCACACGCTGAAGTTCGGTATTACCGGAATACACGGCATAATCCCATGCCAGTGACATCCCGAAAGCAGTGTTAGTATGTGTACCTACCCTAACCGGATAGTTAAGCTTAGGCAGGAATTCTATGTATCGGGCAACAATCAAGTCGGCAAGCGGCTTTACATTAACAGCAAGTTCTTTCACCTCAGCAACAGGAGATCTTTCCAATTCCAACTGAAGTTTTAAAAGCCATGCCCAGCCATACGTGCGCTCAAAAGCCTTTTCATGTTTTTTGCTCATATAGGCTACTTCCTGCTCAATATTAGCCTTGCTCAAATTTACCTGTAGCTTACTTATAATCTCTTCTTTCCTGTTAATATCAGGAAACTTACTGAGCAGATATACCAAACTCCAATGCCCGTGTACCGACGAATGCCAGTCAAAACAGCCATAAAAGGCAGGATGCAGTTGTTGGGGCGTTCCCAGCTCGGAAGCATCGGCAATAAGTTGTCCCATTTTATTAGGAAACTCCTGTTGCATACATTTTAACGGTAGCCCGGCAAGTCCGTTAGCTCTTTCTAAAGTAAGTTCCTGCGCAAAGGAAACCGAAGTGATAAATAAAGCGGTAAGTATATAGTGTTTCATTTTTTTTTATTAGTTAGGTTTACTAAGTATTAAATTATGATTAGTAATAAAAAGGAAAGCGAACAGATTAAAAAGCATTTCCACCCTGTTTTACCGCTCCTATTTGAGACTCTATGAATTTTTGCAAACTACTAGAAGTCAAATGCGAATATCCATTAAAATTAATTTCAAAATAATGAAATCCTTCATATACCGCAGGATTATTCCCTTCATCAAGATAAACATATAAAAACTGACTACCTGCATTATATACATCAATAACAAAAAATGGTCTTTGTATTGATATGTTATCCTCTTCCAGCAATTCTCTTACATAATCCTGAATTTCCTGTTGTGAATCAAAAGCACCATATTCAAGTACATAACAATATTTTCCAGCCAAAAAGAGTAACTCTTTTAACGCTTTTGGAAAAGGCTTCCCATTATTATACAACCGCTCAAGGTTTTCAATTTCAGTTAATGAAATAGGATCATTATTCATATCTGGATCTCCATGCCTATACGGATTCAACTCCAACTCTTTTAAATATTCAATTTTCATAAATACGGAGGTTTGTCAACTGATAAATATAAAAGTTTGAACAAATAAAACCTACATCACTTTTAAAAACCTTACAGATTAACTAAACTTTGTAACTTTACCCTCCCTAACCGCAACAATTACAAATGAGAAAAATAAAACTGATATGGGATTTTAAAGGACCGGCAGGAGCAAAAACTGCCGAGCACCATGAAATACACCTTAAGGAATATATAGCCATAGAAAAACTACCATTAAACATTACAGGTTTTAAAGCAATAAGCGATATGCATGCCATAGCTTATATGGTAGTTACCGATGAACACATGATACAGGTGCGCGATGCACTCAAACCCCATCGAGGCGAACTCTATGAAGAGTAATTAGCGGTCAGTAATTCAGACTAAAAACATTAAATATCATATAAAAGAAAACCCTGAGAGATCTCAGGGTTTTTCTTTTTATCATTTTATGTATTGCTAATTTAATTAGCAACTTCACTTATAAACTTAATACGCATAAGCCTTAGCTCTTCGGTATCATAATCTCCGTCAAACTCCTTAAGTGCATCCTTAATGTTATCAGATTCTGATTCCATATAATATTCATGGATTTCTTCCTGCTGATCTTCATCAAGTATTTCATCAATCCAATACTTGATATTAAGTTTGGTGCCTGAATACACTATCTGCTCCATTTCCTTTAGCAGAGCATCCATATCCAAGCCTTTAGCACTGGCGATATCACTTAACGGAAGTTTCCTGTCCACATTCTGGATAATATACAACTTAAGTGCAGAGTTAGCCCCTGTAGATTTCACTACAAGATCATCTGGCCTTACAATATCATTATCCTCAACATAGCGGGCAATAAGGTCGGCAAATTCCTTACCGTATTTTTTAGCCTTACCTTCACCTACACCGTGTACATTACTCAGTTCAGCAACACTAACAGGATACTTTAAAGCCATATCTTCCAGCGAAGGATCCTGGAATACCACAAACGGCGGAACACCCAGTTTTTTGGCTACCTTTTTACGAAGGTCTTTAAGCATATTTACCAAAGCCTCATCGATAGTACCTCCACCCGATTTTGCTGCTGTCACTATAGCATCATCACTATCGTTACCGTAGTCATGATCTTCCGTCATCATGAACGACACAGGGTTAGCAATAAACTCCTCTCCTTTAGGGGTAAGCTTAAGCACACCATATGTTTCAATATCTTTAGACAGATAATCTTCTACCAGCACCTGCCTTATAAGTGCCATCCAGTGCTTATCATCATATTCTTTACCCTTCCCAAAGAAAGCCTGAGAATCGGTTTTATGAGCCTTTATAAGCGCATTAACCTTTCCGGTAAGTGTAAATATTATTTCTTTGGACTTATACATCTGCTTGGTGTTCTTAACCGTTTCCAGCAAAGTAACCACCTGATCTTTAGCCTCTGATTTCTTTTTAGGATTACGAATATTATCGTCCATATCGGCACCTTCGCCATTCACTTCGTCAAATTCCTCACCAAAATAATGAAGAAGGAATTTTCGTCTTGACATTGAAGTCTCGGCATAAGCAACTACTTCCTGTAACAGTGCAAAACCTATTTCCTGCTCTGCTACCGGTTTACCCGACATGAATTTCTCCAGCTTTTCTATATCTTTATACGAATAGTAAGCCAAACAATGCCCTTCACCTCCGTCACGACCGGCTCTACCTGTTTCCTGATAGTAACTTTCAAGCGACTTTGGTATATCATGGTGAATTACAAAACGAACGTCTGGCTTATCGATACCCATACCAAATGCAATGGTTGCCACCACCACATCTACATCTTCCATAAGAAACATGTCCTGATGCTTGGCACGCGTTTTAGCATCCAGTCCGGCATGGTAAGGTACAGCACTAATACCGTTTACCTGTAACACCTGTGCTATTTCCTCCACCTTTTTACGGCTCAAACAGTAAATAACCCCCGATTTACCTTTGTGCTGCCTTATAAAACGAATAATGTCAGACTCAACTGTTTTAGCCTTTGGCCTTACCTCATAATAAAGGTTTGGCCTGTTGAATGATGCTTTAAATACATTAGCGTCAGACATGTCAAGGTTTTTCAGTATATCCTCCTGTACCTTAGGGGTAGCAGTAGCAGTAAGCCCTATAACGGGCACATCTCCCAACTGTTTTATGATACTTCTTAAATTACGGTATTCAGGCCTGAAGTCATGTCCCCATTCTGATATACAGTGTGCTTCATCTATCGCTACAAAAGACAGCTTAACGCCTCTTAAAAAAGTAACATATTCTTCCTTAGTAAGCGATTCAGGCGCTACATACAAAAGCTTTGTAATACCGTTAGTGATATCACTTTTAACCTGGTTCACTTCTGTTTTTGTAAGGGAAGAATTTAAAACGTGTGCTATACCCTGTTCTGACGAAAGACTCCTTATGGCATCCACCTGGTTTTTCATCAGCGCGATTAATGGGGAAACTACAATCGCTGTTCCATCGAGCACCAAAGCAGGCAACTGATAACACAGTGATTTTCCGCCACCTGTTGGCATTATAACAAATGTATTTTGTCCCGTTATGATACTTTTTACAACACCTTCCTGGAGACCTTTAAATTTGTTAAAACCAAAATATTTTTTTAACTCTTTGTGTAAGTCAATTTCGGTCGATTTCATTATTTATTAATAGTAATTTACATAAATTTGCAGAACATAAAGATACAAAAATCTTTAATACGCGCAACTTTTTAAACATTTCACAATCTTGATAAATACACAGGCAATACTGGATTCAGCCAGAAAAACTATACTTACTGAAAGCGAGAGCATTGCTAACCTTGTAAACTACCTTGATGAGGACTTTGCAAAGGCTACCGGGATAATTCACCAGAGCAAAGGCAGACTGGTTGTTACCGGAATTGGCAAAAGCGCCATTATAGCCAGCAAAATTGTTGCAACGCTTAACTCAACCGGAACCCCATCCCTTTTCCTGCATGCAGCCGAAGCCATTCATGGCGACTTAGGTATGGTACAACCCGGAGATGTGATTATTTGTATTTCAAAAAGCGGCAACAGTCCTGAAATCAAAGTACTCGCTCCGTTATTAAAACGTTACGGCAACAAACTTATTGGCATGACTGCCAATAAAAATTCATTTTTAGGAAAAGAATCCGATTATGTACTTCATGCGTATGTAGAAAGTGAAGCCTGCCCTAACAACCTGGCGCCAACAAACAGCACTACAGCACAGCTCGTTTTAGGCGATGCTCTTGCCGTATGTCTTATGGAGCTTAACAACTTTAAAAGTGAAGATTTTGCCAAATACCATCCTGGTGGTGCACTGGGCAAAAAACTGTTGTTACGTGTAGGTGATATGCTTGACGATACTCACAGACCAGCAGTATCACCAAACAGTAGTATCAAACAGGCTATTTTTGAGATATCAGCAAAAAGACTTGGTGTTACAGCCGTGTTAGAAGGTGAAAAAGTTGTAGGTATTATTACCGATGGTGATATAAGAAGAATGCTTAACGACAGGGATAACATTGCCGGAGTTGTAGCTAAAGACATAATGACACACAACCCAAAAACAATAAAGCCAACAGAAATGGCTGCAGATGCTCTTAACACTATGGAAAATTTTGCTATCACACAGCTGGTAGTAGAGGAAAACGAAGAGTACAAAGGCATACTGCATTTACATGATATTTTAAAAGAAGGAATAGTATAAATAAATGGCCAAAAACGCTAAAAAAACAACTGCAGGGGAAATGTCTTTCCTTGACCACCTTGAAGAACTGAGATGGTTACTGATAAGAAGTACATTAGCAATATTAATTTGCGGTGTTATAGCTTTTATCTTTAGTAAATTCATTTTTGACAATATTATATTTGCACCGGCAAGCGGAGACTTTCTTACTTACCAGTTTTTTTGCGACCTGGCAAATAAATATGACTTAGACAAAAGTTTTTGTATTACCGAACTGCCTTTCAAAATCCAGAGTAGACGCATGGACGGTCAGTTCTCTACCGATATTTGGACCTCGATAACAGCTGGTTTTATTTTAGCCTTTCCGGTAATTTTATGGGAATTCTGGAAATTTATACGTCCTGCACTTTATGACAGAGAGCGTAAATATGCTATGGCATTTTTATTTTCTGCCTCATTACTGTTTTTCCTTGGAGTCCTTTTTGGCTATTTCATTATTGTTCCTCTTTCGATCAACTTTTTAGGTAATTACAGCATTAGCAATATTATCGAAAACATGATCGACATTGACTCTTACATCAGCCTTATAAAAACCACTGTTATTTCATGTGGTCTGATTTTTGAGTTACCTATAATTATATACTTCCTATCAAAAACAGGCTTGGTTTCTGCTGAGTTTTTGAGGAATTACAGAAAATATGCCTATGTAATTATGCTTATTGTTGCCGCGGTGGTTACTCCTCCTGATATTGTAAGCCAGGTTATAGTTACCGTACCACTGGCAATACTGTATGAACTGAGCATATTTATTGCTGTAAGAATTGGAAAGAAAAGTGAGATAACAAAAGCTTAATTAGAGATGAGCGATATAGTACAGGAATTTAACGACTATCGCCAGAAAATGAACGACAAACTTCTGGCCGATAACAATAAAATAATTAAACGTATCTTTAACCTTGACACAAACGCCTACATGGAAGGCGCTCTTAATGTTAAAACAAAAGAATTACTGGGACTTGTGGCATCTGCAGTATTACGTTGCGACGACTGCGTAAAATACCATTTAGAAACCTGTTACAAAGAAGGACTGAACAAAGAAGAGGTTATGGAAGCCCTTAGCATAGCTACCCTGGTAGGAGGAACCATAGTAGTACCCCACCTTAGAAGAGCTTACGAATTTTGGGAAGCACTTGAAGAAAAAGGACAAGGCGAATAATATTAAAAAAAGAAATTTAAGACATGATCTTAAGAGCTGACAACCTAGTCAAAACATATAAAGGCCGAAGCGTTGTAAAAGGCATTTCGGTTGAAGTAAACCAAGGAGAGATTGTAGGGTTACTGGGACCTAACGGTGCCGGAAAAACCACATCTTTCTATATGATTGTTGGACTTGTAAAACCTAACAGCGGAAAGATATACCTGGACAATATGGATATTACCGATTACCCTATGTACAAACGTGCTCAAAACGGTATTGGTTATCTTGCTCAGGAAGCTTCGGTTTTCAGGAAGCTTAGTATTGAAGATAATATATTAAGTGTACTACAGCTTACCAACCTGTCTAAACAAGAACAGGAAGCCAAAATGGAAGCCCTTATAGACGAATTCTCACTACAACATATACGTACTAACCGCGGTGACCTTTTATCTGGTGGTGAGCGACGCCGTACAGAAATTGCCCGTGCACTGGCAACCGACCCTAAATTTATTCTTTTAGATGAACCCTTTGCAGGTGTTGACCCGGTAGCGGTTGAAGACATTCAGCGTATTGTAGCACAGTTAAAAAATAAAAATATAGGTATTCTTATTACCGACCACAACGTACAGGAAACTCTTGCCATTACCGATAAGACTTACCTAATGTTTCAGGGAGACATCCTTAAGGCAGGTGTACCCGAAGATCTTGCCAGCGACGAAATGGTACGTAAAGTATACTTGGGACAAAACTTTGAGTTAAGGAAGAAAAAACTGGACTTCCAGCAACAAACAACTCCGTCCACTGTACCTGATGAAGAAAACTTTTAATCTGATATAAAAAAGAAAGCCCGGATTTTGATCCGGGCTTTCTTTTTACACTAAAATCATTATTTTTTCATTTTCTGATAAGCCTGACTGCTTTTCATCTCATCTTCCTTCTCTTTTTCAATAGCTCTGAAAGCTTCCTCGTAATCATAATTAAAATTATCTTTTAAATCCTTAACCCCTAACTTCTCCAAGCAATACATGTATCTCAATAAAGATTTCTCTGAGGCATCTTTATCATAGTTAGCCGTTAACCAAAAAAACTGAGCAGCAAAATCATACACCCCTAAATCCATTGCGATATCGGCATATTTAAAAACATCATTTAAGTACTCGTCTTTATCTTTAAAAAGATTAGACATTTCAAACCTCCTGTACATTAAATAAATTTCTTTAGATGTATTAGCCCTTACATCCATATTGTATAATGGATTAGCAGCATAAATAGCAATTTTAGCCTTATCCCATTCTGCTCTGTCATCCAACTCTACTTTACCTGTCTCAACACCTTTTGCATTCTCTGAAAAGTAAACCTCATACATTGCCCAGGCAGAATTAGGGTACTGAGTTAAAATAGCCTTATAAACCGCAAT
This sequence comes from Flavobacterium sp. C4GT6, assembly GCF_036347315.1. Taxonomy (NCBI): domain Bacteria; kingdom Pseudomonadati; phylum Bacteroidota; class Flavobacteriia; order Flavobacteriales; family Flavobacteriaceae; genus Flavobacterium; species Flavobacterium sp. C4GT6. Next base: position 173,288 of record NZ_JAZGZU010000002.1, on the reverse strand, counting down.
AGCATCATCATAACTCCCCTTATCATGAAGAACAATACCCTTCCCTATTTCCTGCTGCAACTGATCATCAAAAATACCAAGCCTCTGGTTTATTTCCCGAAGATAAACTGTCGCTGTAGCAGTATTTTCTGAAAACATAGGTAAAATCTCAGCAAACTTATAGGCATAATCAAATTCTCCCTGACTCATTAGCATAAGGATTTTAGTAACAGGTATTATAAGATTCCCCGAACTCATCTCCATTGTAGCCCCCCAGTAATTATGATTATTATCGGTAAGGCTTTTTATGTTTTGTTTTTTAGAGAAATCCAGTTTTGATAACTCAACCCCAAAATCTTTCACTCCCGTAAACTTATCTTCAACTGTACTTTCAAAAGCAATTAAAACCGGTAAATGTTCAGCAGCCCATTGTTTATTAAGTAAAACTTTTTGAGCCAAATCAGCTTCCTCATACTCCTTTACTATTTTATCATAAGGTGATACAATTTCTATTTCTTCAAAATTCTTGCCCACATTAAAACCTATCGCTACAGGAAAATCAATAAATTTAGTCCTTCCCATTTTTACCGCCCTTAACTTTTTAAGCATAGCACTAACTTTATCAGGATCAAGCATAGGCTTAGAATACACCTCAAAATCTGCATCAGCATCTTTATGCAATGTAACAACAACAGCAAGCCTGTAAGATTCCGGCAAGGTGTTTCCTTCCTCTTCAACCTTATCCATTAATGCTTTAATACCTGTCATGAACTCATCGGTATCAATATTTACTTCGGCAATCGTTTGATCGCCTAAAATCGCTACTGTTAATTTGGAATCCTGAGATATACCTTTTAAGCTAACCAAGAGTGTTAGCAGGCAAATAAGTGTAGTTTTCATTTTTTGTGGTTTGTTGGTAAAACCAAATATATAGAAAACTCTTAATCAATATACCAAAAAACAATTACTGTAGTTTCAGGGTATGTAATGCTGCAACATCTCCGTTGTAAATATTCACATCAACATTGCCGTCTATTCCTTCAATAGTGGCTTTATCTGTAAATTGCCAAAAATGCCATTCCTTTCTTATTTCTTCTTCAAAAAAACTATAGTTGGCAATCCATAAAGTATAGCCTTTAAATTCTTTTTTCAGAAAATCGGTATAAAAGCTTTCCCCACTGTAAATAATCGGCTTAACACCATAGTGAGTCTCAATCCTATCCAACCAGCGTTTAAGCCCGGCTTTAAGGCTATCCATACTTTGTTTACTTGGTATCTTTTCAATATCAAGTACAGGTGGCAAGTCCCCTTTTTTAAGGGAAACTGTTTTTATAAAATTATCGGCCTGTTTAATAGAGTTTTCATTTGGCCTGTAATAGTGATATGCCCCGCGAATAAATCCTTTTTTACCAGATTGTCTCCAGTTATCTTTAAATTGCTTATCCGTTTTATTCTTTCCGGCAGTAGCCCTAACGAATACGAATTTCATGGCAAAACTCTCATTCCCTTCTTTCACCTTACTCCAGTCAATATCACCCTGATATTCAGACACATCAAAACCAAAAACTTTATCCTTGTGGCGCGATACTATTTCATAAATTCTCAGGTCGGCAATTTTGCGTTCCTCTTTAGTAAGCTTCTCAATGCGCTTATTAGTCTTAAACCCTAAATAGTACAAAAAACCATGTCTGTACTGATAGCCTATCGCCACAACGAAAGACAACAGTAAAACCAAAAAAGAATACTTAAGTATTTTACCAGGTGTAACCTTTCGGTTATCTTGCCGGTAAATAGCCTTTGCTTTTTTGGAAGCCTTATTATAGTTTTTTTTGTACTGCCTGTTATCCATTAGCCTGTTTAGCAGTCATATTGTTTATTACAGAAAGTATTACATAAAACAATATAATTACCGGAATAGCAAAGTACTGGAAGAAAGACAACAACAATACCGACACAATAAGGAATATGAATTGTATTTTATTATTTTTCCAGTTAAAGTATTTCACTTTAAGCGAAAACAAAGGAATCTCTGCATTTAACAGGTAAGCACTCAGTAAACTTATCCCTACCAGAATAAACGGATTACTTAAAAACTCAAATACCATACCCTCACCTCCTGTGTGGTTTAATATTACAGGTAAACTCATTATAAACAGTGCGTTTGCAGGTGTAGGTAACCCAATAAACGAATCGGTTTGACGCTCATCAATATTAAATTTTGCCAGCCTGTAGCAGGAAGCCAGGGTTATAATAAAACCAACATAAGGTAATAAGCCTAAATAACCATTATCGATAGATAGGTTATAGTCATCTGTTAAATCGGCAATATTTGCCAATAGCTGATACATCGCTACTCCGGGCACTACACCACTGGTAACCATATCGGCCAGAGAATCTAACTGAAGCCCAAGCTTACCCTGAACTTTTAGTATCCTTGCAAAGAAACCATCCCAAAAATCAAAAAAGATACCCATGCAAACCCAAAAGAAAGCCATTTGCAAATTGGTATTGAATGCATACACAAGAGCTATTAAACCAGAAGCAAGGTTTAGTAACGTAATAAAGTTCGGAATGTGTTTCTTAACAGACATAGCATTTAATTTTACTGCAAAGTTAACACAATAAGTTAATAGAAATAGAGTTTAGTAATTGAGATTTTTATTTCATATTTGCACAAATTTAACAGCGTTGAAAAAGAAATTTATATTTCCCATACTGCTTTTTTCCTTTTTAGCTCATGCACAGTCAGTCAGGAAGTACTCTAATGAATTTATGAACATTGGGGTAGACGCCGCTGCACTGGGAATGAGTAACGCTGTTACAGCCCATACCGGAGACGTTAATTCAGGCTACTGGAATCCTGCCGGATTACTTCAGGTTAAGGACAAACAACTGGCACTTATGCACGCCAGTTATTTTGCCAATATAGCACAATATGACTATGCCGCTTTTGCCATGCCTATTGACGAAAGGAGTGCCTTTGGAATATCGGTAATTAGATTTGGTGTGGATGATATTATGAATACCACTCAGCTAATAGACAGTGAAGGTAATATAGACTACAACAGGATAAGCCTATTCTCGGCTGCCGATTACGGCGTTACCATATCGTATGCACGCTCATTACCGCTAGACGGCTTTCAGTATGGTATTAATGCAAAAGTCATTAGAAGGATAATAGGTGATTTTGCCAACTCATGGGGATTTGGTTTTGATATAGGTATACAATACCAAACTAAAGACAACTGGAAATTCGGCTTAATGCTTAGGGATATAACCACTACATATAACGTTTGGAATATTGATGAAGAGGAATTCCAAACTATTAGTGATGCCATACCGGGTGAAAATCAGGAATTACCGGAAACCAACGAGATTACACTACCGAAAGCTCAACTTGGTTTCTCAAAAAAATTCATAATACGGTACGATTATAGTATATTAGCATCGGCTAATTTAAATATGCAGTTTACCCAAACTAATGACTTGGTATCTACTGAGTCAATCAGTTTTGATCCGGCTTTTGGTTTTGAATTTGGTTATATTGACATCGTTTACCTTAGAGGCGGAGTTGGTAATTTCCAAAACATAAGGGAAATTGACGGCAACGGTAAATTAAGCTTCCAACCTAATATTGGGCTTGGTTTTAAATACAAAGGCATAGAAGTTGATTATGCATTGACCGACATTGGCGATCAGAGTGCAGCATTATATTCAAACATTTTTTCCCTCAAAGTAGATTTGGGGATATTCAGATAAACAAATCACACCATGCAAAGTTTTAGAGCTTTATTAATCCTACTTTTTTTTAGCTTATCAACATTCAAAACCTTTGCACAAATCCCCTTATCAGATAAAGCCGAAATCAGTGTATTAACCTGTGGACCGGGCAACGAACTATATTCAGTATTTGGACATACAGCCATCAGGGTTTTTGACCCTGTAAAAAACATTAATACAATATATAATTTCGGAACTTTCGATTTTGACACACCTAACTTTTATCTCAAATTCGTAAAAGGAGACTTACAATATTTTGTATCAGTGGCATCCTATCGTGATTTTATTTATGAATACCAGTATTACGGTCGCGACGTGTATGAACAGACATTAAACCTTACTCAACATCAAAAACAACAAATTGCCGACGAACTTAACGGTATACTTTTTTCAGATAAAAAATATTACACCTATAAATTCATAAACCGTAACTGCACCACTATGGTGGCAGACATAGTCAATAAACAGGTGCCTATTTCATTAGAAAATTCAGACAGCGGAAAAACATACAGGGAGATTATTTACTCTTATCTTCAGGATAATCATTTTTACGAAAACCTGGGAATAAACCTTTTGTTTGGATATAAAACAGATAACACATCTGAAAAGCTATTTCTACCTAAAGAACTTATGGAAGGAATTAGTAATACCAAAACAAAAAACGGAAAGCCTTTAGCAAAGGCAACAATAACTATAGTTGACAAAACAGAACTAACCACAGGCTTTTCTTTTCTAAACAGTTTTTACAGCTATATCCTTTTAGCACTTGTACTGCTAATCCTTACTATTAAAAAAGCAGGCTATAATACTTATTTGGTATTTGCAGGCCTTATGGGATTACTATTTTGCTTTGTGAGTTTATATTCCAGTCATAACGAACTGTTATTAAACTACAATATACTACTGTTTAATCCACTTTTTATAATTATAGCCATTACCAGTCCAAAAAAGAGAAAAACTCTCTTAAAAAGGCTAATATACATATCATTTATCCTTTTCGTAGTTTATCTGGCACTAACAATAACTAAAGTACATATTTGGCTTATGCTGCCTCTGTTATTAGTAAACTTAGTAACACTGACACGAAAATTGAAATCAGCCCTTACTACCAATTAGCACATTTTAACAAACTGTATCATTTAGAATTAGTGTTTTATATTAATTTTACAACATTAATTTTAAACCTAATACCTTGCTATTTTTCAATAAACCAAAGGTAGCCCTGGCAGATTTAATCCCTGACGGCTATGTAGACATACACTCGCATTTATTACCCGGAATAGACGATGGCGCTAAAGACGAAAATGACACTATTTTACTCATCAATACTTTAAAAGAATACGGGTTCTCGCAGTTCACTGCTACACCGCATATACTACCGGGAGTATGGAACAACACTAAAGAAGGAATATTACAAAAAGAAGAAAGCACCCTTTCTTTTTTAAGAGAAGAAAATATAACATTACCTTTTAAAGCCGCAGCTGAGCATTTAATGGATGATACCTTTGTTGAATTATTTAAATCAGAATCACTCCTAACACTCAAGGATAACTATGTACTGGTTGAAATGTCATACATTAACCCGCCAATTAACCTTTACGACATTCTATTTGAACTACAGGTAGCAGGCTATAAACCTGTACTAGCCCACCCTGAACGTTACCTGTTTTACCATTCAAAGTTTGAAGAATACTACAGACTTAAAAAAGCTGGATGCCTATTTCAGTTAAATCTGCTTTCAGTTACCGGGTATTATGGAGAAGGTGTTTTAAAAACAGCTGAAAGGCTTTTAAGCGAAAAGCTAATTGATTTTACGGGATCAGACACACACCACATGAAACACGCCACAGCTTTTAAAAGCAAAATACCTTTTAAAAAGCACGATGCTTTGAAAGATGCCTTAAAAAACAATGCCTTCTTTAAATTTTAAAGAAGGCATTGTTTTTATACTTTTATATAATAAAGCTTAAAGCTTTTTCTTTCCAAAGATTTTATCTCTCCAGCTTGATTTAGACACATCCATATCGGCACCATAGCCATAGCCGTAACCATAACCGTAACCATAACCATAACCGTAACCTGTTTTCCTATCGGTATCATTAAGAACAAGAGCCATGTTTGGAAGCTTACCTTCTTTGTACATATTTTCCGGAATAACAAGCATCCTCTTATCAAGATAATTCGCTCTTGATACATAAATGAATGAATGCGCCAAATGAGCAATAATTATAGTATCGGTAACCAAACTAACAGGAGCCGTATCAACTATAATGTAATCGTACTCCTTTTGAAGTTTTTCAAACATTTCAACCACACGTTTCCCCATAAGTAATTCAGCAGGGTTTGGAGGTATTATACCAGGAGGAAGTATATAGAAATTTTCAAAATCTCCATACTTAACAATGTAATCATTAAGATTTGCTCCGTTAGGCGAAGATAAATAATTTGTAAGTCCTTTAGAAGGTATATTCACATACTCATCTAACTTAGGATTACGTATATCCATACCTATAAGAAGTACTTTTTTACCTGTCATAGCTATAGTTGTAGCCAAATTAACCGACACGAACGTTTTACCTTCTTTTGGTATAGTAGATGTAACAAAAATGGTTTTAGCAATACCTTCAGGCACATTATTAAGCATAAACTCCATATTTGTTCTAATAATCCTTAATGCCTCAGCTGTACCTGATCGACCATGAAGGTTAACCAGCTCACTACTCGTTTCTGACCTCGGCACATCTCCCAGAAAAGGAACCGTTAAATGATCAAGATCGGCATTACTATGAATCTTAGTATCCAAAAGTTCCTTTAAATAGATTATCAAAAATGGAATTATCAAACCTAAAACCAAAGCTGCCATCAAGATAACATTGCTTTTTGGCGAAACAGGTTTATCTTTAGCAAAAGCAGGGTCTATTATTTTAGCATTAGGAGAAGTCACTGCCAAAGTAATAGCGTTCTCTTCTCTTTTTGTTAGTAAAAATAAATACAATTCTTCTTTTACTTCTTTTTGCCTTTCAATAACCCTGTACTGCCTTTCTTGACGAGGAGCCTGCCCCACTCTTCCCTCCATCGCATCTTCTTGTATTTCCAGATTCTTTTTAGCTATTTTAAGAGAAGACAACAAATTAGTTAAACTCTTTTTAATACTCTCTCTAAATCCTTCAAGTTGAGCATCGATAGCAATCATTTGGGGGTGTTCAACAGTCATACTTTCAGACTGTCTTGTTTTTAGAAGAACCAGTTCATTATACTCATTAATCATTGAGGCTGCATCTCCTTCAGGCATAAGATTGGTTGGCATAGTACTATTATTATCAGCACTATCTAAAATCTCAATCATATAGTTTACAACATCAATCTCACCCGCCTTAGCGTTCACACTTTTACTGTAAGCATCAGCCGAAGTTAAAGACAGTTTTACATCAGAAAAGATATCTGTAAGCCTCTCTCCTCTTTTATAACCTTCTGCATCTCTCTCAACAGTATCAAGCTCTTTTGTTAAGGATTCCAGCCTCTTATTAATAAACTTTTCGGTATTAGTGGCTACAAGGTTTTTATCTTTTACTGCATCGTTATTGTAAATACTAATAAGAGTATCAAGAAAGTCTTCTCCTTTTTGAGGCACTCTATCAGTTATTGACAAAGAAACAACACTTGTCATTTTATTAACTGTATTCACCTGAAGTTTGCTCCTGTATGCATCAGCAACCTTTCTTATTGGAGTTAACTTAACAATTATCTCTTTCTTCTTGTTTCTGTCACCAAAAATACTATCTGTATTTACGGTTACAACCATATTACCAAATTTTGTTGGTAATGATTTCCCATAAGAATAAACGCCAACTTTCTCTCCTTCAGAATCTAACAATTCATATTTAAGATCAGAAATAGTTTTAACGACAAAAGAAGTATCGGTTTGAAAAAAGTTCTGGGCTGTATTAAAAAAGTTGACTTTTACATATGAATTTTTATACGCCTCAGATGTTTTAATATTACCCTTGTTATAGTATGTAATATTAAAATTTAGATTTTTAACTGCATTTTCAACAAGAGTACGTGCTTTTAAAACCTCTATTTCATTATCAACATTACTATTACTTGACATTAAACCAAGTTCACTAAGTGCTGACAATTCATTTGTTGCACCGCCTTTTTTTTCATCCTTAATAAGAATAGTAGCCGAAATACTGTATTCGGGAGTTGAATATCTTAAATATATAAAAGCTAAAAAAAGACAAACTACAACACTAACAGTAAACCATTTCCAATGCACCAAATACTTATCCAACTGCGCTCTTATATCAAAACCAGTCTCATTTTCATTTTCTGTCAAAACAGGAATATTATTATTTTGCATCTTTATCTAGTTAATATAGCTATGAGAGAAATCAATATTGAAGTTGCTGATATAAGTACACTTACATTAGGACCAACACCTGATGAGTTTATTCTGGTTTTATTTGGCTCTACATACACATAATCATTTTGACTAAGATAATAAAAAGGTGAATTAATAAAATCAGCTTTAGTCATATCTATATAATTGTAGGTCTTAACACCATCAATTTCACGAATAACTAAAACATTATCCCTTTTACCATAAATAGTCATATCACCTACAGCAGCTATTGCCTCAGGCAAAGTAAGTCTCTCTGTTTGAATAGAAACCAAACCAGGTCTAACAACCTCTCCTGCAACGGTAACTTTAAAGTTAACAATCCTCAAATTAACTGTAAATTCCTTAAGGTAAACAGATAATTTTTCTTTTAACATCTCAAGAGCCTCTTCCTTTGTAAGCCCACTTATTTTCAAAGTACCTAAAACCGGCAGCTGAACTTCACCGTTTTTATTTACTGTATACGCCTGAACTCTTTGTTGAGAAGATGCAATATCTATACTACCACTAAAAGTAGTCGTACCGGTAACCCCAGTTATTGGTAAATTAAAATCCTTTGCAGCACCATCAGGAGCTGAAACAACTATCATCAATAAGTCGTCTGCTTTTATTCGTGTTTCAAAATTTTGTTGAGCATCTTCAAACGATGGTAAATTTTGATAGTACACTAGTTTTTCCCTAGGGACACATGAAGTAAATAAAAGTGCTGCAATAAAAAAAAGTAATATCTTTCTTATCATTTTTATGGTATGATATTTTTTTCTAAGAAGAAAACATTGGTTAATTTAGCGCAAAGATAATTTTTTTTGCATGCAAAAAAATGAATAATTAGTTAAAAGGGGATTTTAGCCCTTTTTATCAAGAGTAGCAAATTCAGAATTCATGCTAATAAACTCAGGAACAATTTGTTTCATTTTAAAAACTACTTCTTCAACTAAATAGCCTGAAGCTGTTACTATCAAATCATCTACCTGATGCCCTAAACAAATAAAATCATCAAAAACTTCCTGAGCTACCATAATTTTTTCATGATGCGTAGGTAATGTTTTTGAAGTGTCATTCAATAGTTCTTCATACAACTTCTCTCCTGGCCTTAATCCAATTATCTTGATTTCAATATCCTTATCTGGAATAAAACCTGCTAAACGAATCATTTTTTTCGCAAGATCTATAATCTTAACCGGCTTACCCATGTCAAATATATAAATCTCACCTCCTTTACCCATAGCTCCCGCCTCTAATACTAATTGACAGGCCTCAGGTATGGTCATAAAGTATCGTATAATATCAGGATGCGTTAAGGTAATTGGACCTCCTGCTTCAATTTGCTTAGTAAACAAGGGCACTACTGAACCGTTAGACCCTAAAACATTCCCAAAACGAGTAGTAATAAATTTCGTTGAACAGCCCCCATTCTCCACCATCATTTTGTTATGTAATGCCTGAACATATTTTTCAGCAATACGTTTACTGGCTCCCATAACATTGCTTGGATTAACAGCCTTATCAGTGGAAACCATTACAAAATTATCTACCTTATACTCATAAGCTAAATCAGCTATATTTTTGGTCCCTAAAACATTTACAAAAATTGCCTGAGAAGGATTTTCCTCCATCAAAGGAACGTGTTTGTATGCTGCTGCATGATAAACAACCTGAGGCTTATATTTTCTAAAAACCTCTTCCATAGCTCCTCTATTTCTTATATCACTAATAATAGAAACAATATTAGTGTTAGAATCCATTCTACTCACCTCTAGTCCCAGTTGATGCAATGGAGTCTCTGCCTGATCAACCATTACAACATTTTTAGGATTAAACTGTAAAACCTGCCTTACAATCTCACTACCTATAGAACCTGCTGCACCAGTTACAAGTATTGTTTTATTTTTAATTTGAGAAGAAATTGAATAATTATCCAGAACTATTGGTTTTCTTTCAAGTAAATCCTGTATTTGGAAATTTTTAATTTTTCTGGAAATTTCTTTTTGATCTTCCCAGTCAGATATCAAAGGAACCGTATAAACTTTATAATTAAATTCCAAACATTCGTCTACAATAGCAAGTTTTTCCTCTTTCAGAAGGCTCTTATCTGCGATTACAAGTGCTTCAGCATTGAAAACTCTCATCACGACAGATATTTTCTTTTTATGCTGCAGGATAGGCAAGCCTAAAATCATCTTAGATTTATTATGACTTGATTTATCTATAAAACCAACTAATTTGAATCGCCCAGGTATTTCAGATTTCAATGCATTAGCAACAGCAATAGCATTAGCATCAGAACCATATATAATAGCCCTTACCAGTTTTTTACCATTACTACTGTTAAAGTAATTTTCAAAAACCTGTTTTACTAATACCCTATATAAAAATAAACAACTGAATGAAAACACTGCATTAATTAATATAGCTACATTAAGATAAATAAGATCTCCAGTAATAGTTTCATACAAACTATTAAAAGCTAAAAGTAAAAAAGCCGTAGTAAACTGGGCAAAAAATATCTTAACTGCATCTATATATGAAGAGTGCCTTATAATCCCTGCATAAGTACGAAAAGCACGAAAGGACAGTAGTGTTATGGATAGATAAATCAGTATACTTAATAAATATAAATCTGACTTTATAGACACACCCGTCCTATTTATCAGCAAATAAGAAATAACCCCAGTAAAAGACACTACTACTAAGTCAAGCAGTAATATAATCCAACGCGGTAAATACCCTAAATTATGTAATGATGTCCAGAACCTATAATCAGCCCAACCATAATTTTTATTCTCACTCACTCTGAAAGTATTTTATAAACTATAACTAATTTAAACAGAAAACATGAAATAACGTGTTTTCCATTTATTTTTATTTTTCTTTAATGTAAAGCTGCCTATACCAAACAAGTACTACGCTACACGGTCTCCATGTCCTTTACCCCCAACTGTCGCAAGTACATATTTAAAATAACTTGATAGGGATAAGTTTTGCAACATCTCTGCATCTTTAATCGCTAATTTTTCAGGTGTTGACATATCAATCTCGTTTATCTGAGCCAAGCCTGTTATACCAGGTAAATAATCATATACTTTTCTCTTCTCCCTTTCTTCGATTAACTCGGTCTGATTAAACAAATTAGGACGAGGTCCAACAAGACTCATATCGCCTAACAAAACATTTATCAACTGTGGCAGTTCATCTAATTTTGATTTTCTTAAAAAACCACCAAACTTAGTAATTGAAGCTCTACTGGCTAAATGTGAAGCCACTGATTTGGTACTTATATGCATAGTCCTAAACTTATACAGGTTAAATGGTTTTTTATTTTTTCCTACACGTTCCTGTACAAAAATAGGCTTACCTGTATCAAACAAACCAATTATAAATAGTATCAAACCAACAGGCATCAAAACTAATAGCCCAAATAATGAAAACAGAAAATCGAAAAATCGTATCATTTATTATTTTTAAAACTTTGAATTGTCTTTATCAAACCTTCTTCAGCCGTTAAAGGTAACTTTTTTATTCCTAATGCCTGTTTAATTTTTTTATTAGAAACCACATAACTCTCTGTTAACTTTTTCAAATGTTCGGAATTCAAAGGAAAAAAAGGAAATATATTTCCTAGCCACACAATACTTTTAATTAACCAAAAAGGCATATTCCAAAATTTAGCTTTTTTCTCTAATGTATGAGAAATAATTTTAATTAGTTTATTAGTAGAGACTGTCTGATCATCTGCAAGATTATATATACCTGACTCTAAACTCTTATTTTTTAACATCTCATATACTATAAAATTGAGATTATCAATACTTAAAAATGAGCGTTCATTTTTAAACTTAGTCAAAAACCAAGGCACATCTTTTTCAACAACCTTATACAATAAGTTTAAGTTACCTTTATTTTGTGCTCCATGTATCATTACCGGTCTGAGAATGAACAATCTTTTCCCTTTTGGAAGCTTTTGACTAAGCAGATATTGCTCTGCTTCAAGTTTTGACACCCCATAAGGTGTTTGTGGATTAGCATTAATACTTTCTAATAAAACACTTTCTGTAGAGTCAGCAGCTGCTTTTACAGAACTGAAAAAGAAAAAGTCTTTTATATTTGAGTTTAAAAATTTATTAAATAACTTTATAGTTAAGTCTCTATTTACTTTAAAATATTCATCAATGGAATTCACATTCTTAGTATCGTGAGCCTTACCTGCTAAATGAATAATTGCATCAGCACTCATATCAATTTTATTTGACCAAGATTGAAATCTCAAACACAACTCCAGAACCTCAATTTCTTTTTGATTCAAATAAAATAAAAGATTTTGACCTACAAATCCAGATATACCAGTAATTATAACTTTCATTTAAATTGATTTAAAGTTTTTTTATTAACCAGCTCCCTCTCTTTATCAAAAAACCAGCCCCATTTATTGAAGTAATAAATAGCTGATTTAATAAATATTTTAAATAAAAGCCTATGCTTATTTGCCCCTGATTCATAACCATGATAAACAAATACCTTTGGAAAATAGACAGTTTTAAAGCTTTTATTCATTCTTCTTGACAAATCCCAATCCTCAAAATACATAAAAAACTTATCATCATACCCCCCAACTTTCTTAAGAGCTTTGAGATTAAACAAAGTAAAACATCCTGAGAGTATTGGAGCCTCATAAATCAAATCTTCCGGCACATTTCTTAATTCATATCTATTTATAAAAGAGTCATAAATAAATTTTGGTCTCTTCAGCTTTCTCATCAAAATACTGAATGGTGTAGGCAAGAGCTTGGGTAAATTCTGAACAGTCCCATCAAAGTTTAGTATTTGAGGCATCATCATCCCTACATCTTCGTTCAACTTCATATAATTAACCATTTCTTGAATAACATTACTATCAAAAGAAACATCTGGATTAATAACAAAATGAAAATCAACACCCTCATTAATAGACTTATTGATTGCCATGTTATGAGCAGCTCCAAAACCTGGGTTTGACGGATTATGGATATACTCAATTCGAGGGTCGTTACTAATGTTTCTTAATTTATAAGTAGGCGAGTTGTCAATTAAATATAATTTACTAATTATTTCACTATTAATAAAACTGCTAATACAATCTAATAAGATTTTCTTCTCATTATTATATAATACAATACATCCTGTCATTTAGATATTCTTTTAATCAAAAAAATTAATAAATAAGTTATTTCTTTTTTAATTATCATAGACGATATAATAATAAGTGAAAAAATAAGATTAAATTCATCCCTATAAAAAAATTAGCTAGCTTGTTTTTATCAAATACTTCAGACACAAAAAGTAAAATCGTCGGAATTAAAAATATATAATATTTTACATTGGCATAATTAGGAAACAAAAAAACAAAAAAAAGAATTGTTGTTAATGATGCCAAAAAAGAGGGAAAAGAATCTTTAATCAATACTTTTTTTACTTTCAATAGAACTATACTAAACCCAATAAAATAAAGCAATTGAACAACTAAAACTTTAACACCACTAGGTGTCATAAAAAACGCAGTTATACATGTTATAAATGGTCTTAATAAAATCGGATATTTTTCTCTGAAGTTTCTATCTAACTCAATCTCATACATTGCATTAGCTTTATCCTGAAGAAAGGGTAAATTTTGAATATATAAAAGAGATGTACTTCCAAGTATTAGTGCTACTGATAAAAGTAACAAAATTATAAATAAAAGTTTTCTTAAATTATTTTGTTTATATATTTTTTTAAAAAACCACTCTAAGCCTATAAAAAAGACTATAATTGAAGAGTTCCCCAAATCTAAAGATATAGACAATAACAATATGACTATTAGAGCAAAAATGTTATTCTTAAATAAAAAAACAAAAAAACCCAAGCAAATTATAAATTGTTCAACAGACAATAAACCTATATAATAAATAGTACCTGTAAAAATAAGAGATAAAGCTATAGAATCCAATCTTTTATCTCGAACTTCAATTTCAATATTTTTACGTATCAAAAAAAATCTATTTTGTTTATTCGATCTAAATACAATAATAACTAATAAGGGGAAACTCACAACAATTATTATTATAAAGCGTAATAAAATTTGCTCAAAACTTTCAATACAATAATTTTCAGGTATTACGGCCCATAATGAATTAACTCCAGCAACGGGTACACAATATGTATTATAATTTAATTCTTGTAATATACCTTGTAAATAATTATAAGGAACTAAAAAATTATACTCTCCAAATATTAATTGCGGAGCTCGTACAGAAAAATCCGGTTCATCTCCAAAAGGAAAAAATATTCTACCTAAAAAGGAAAAAAAAAGAAAAAAAACAATACACTTTAAACCAAACTTTGAAATATACATTATATCAAACTTTTATAAATCCTTTTATAATTCCTAGCATTAACCTCATAATCAAACAACTCTTTAGCTAAATTGCTTCTTTCTTCAAATTTATCATCATTAACAAAACCTGTTATACTTTTTGAATTAATCTCTTGAAAAGTTTCAGGATCATATACTATCCCTAAATTATATTTCTTTATGATAGTTCCAGCACCACCACAATATCTATTAACAATAATAGGCAAGCCTGCTGCTAAATATTCTACTATTTTAACCGCTAAAACCATATTACCCAATAAAACCTCACGTTTGCTTTGAGGTTTAAAATATGACATTAATCCAAAATTAAATGTTTTTAAAACCTGTTTTAATTCCTCTTCTGTTTTAGTTGAAGTTATATTAATTTCATCATCAGGAATATCTGCAAAACATTTTCTTATAGCTTCATGGTTAGAGGTAGTAACTATTGTTAATTTAGATTTACCAAAAACTCTTATTTTATTATACAAACTCAATAACTCATGAGGATTATGCCATGTATCATCAGACAGAGCACCTACATAACCATAGTTAATTGTATCTCCTTCTCTAATTATTCTTTCATGACCTGGCCTTAATCTACTTGTAGATGAGCTTAAATAAACACATATAGCTTTTTTAGCCTTTAAACGAAGATAATGCTCTTGCATTGTATCTGAAACCGCAACACTTACATCACATTTAGATAGTAGTTCATTCTCAATCCGTTTTAAAAAAAGATAATTAGAGTTTGAATCAGAATAACTTTTTTTCAAAGCCACCTCTTCTGGATAAAGCCCTCTTCCGTCAAAAACTATTTTGTAATTTAATCTATACTTTTCTCTTACTTTTAAAGCTGCAAAAGCTGCATGATAAGAACGGCAATGAACCACATCTGGTTGTATATCTTTAAGCTTTTTTTTAAGAATGATATTAGATAAAAAATGCATTAATAAAAAAGTAACTTTAGAAGAGTTAACAAAATTTTGCGGAGCAAAAATTGGAATCCTATAAAACGGTATTTTTCCTAATCGAATTTTTATTTTAAGCAACTCTTCTTTATACCTCCATTTCTCTCTAATTAGTCCACTATGGATAATAGGCAAGCCCGCAATGAAAAAAAAATCTGCATCCCTCATATTTTTTTTCGTTTCAATAAACTGCCCTATGACTTGAGAATTATAAACCCCGTATGACCTTGGAGTTTCTCCCCATGTAAGATATACTACTTTCATTTGATATTAATTTAAACAGCTATGACTTGAATCATTTCTAAGCAAACATCTTTCACATCTGTATCCTACAATTTTAGCAGGATTTCCAACGGCTATAGCATAATCTGGTATATCTTTAGTTACAACAGACCCAGCACCAATTACTGCATAGTTACCTATTTTGACTTTTGACAAAACTATAACACCAGCACCTAACCAAACGTATTGCCCTATTTTTATTGGAATATTGTGAATATCGTGCTCTTCAAGTTTACCTTTTTCTAAACTATGATTAGCACTTAATATTTTACATCCATAAGCCCATATAGTTCCTTTACCAATTTCAATACCATTCATAGCCTGATAATAACATGAACCAGAAGTTGCAAAACTCCTATATACTGTAATACTTTCAGAATGCTCTTCAATAATTATTTTTTTTGAAATAATTGCACGAGAAGTAAAATGCAATAGAAAATTAGTATTAAACCTGAGAATCTTTTGAAAAAAAGAATTTACTATATAAGTTTCAAATCCTAGGTCAAAATAGCCTCTTAATAAAGATTTTTTAATTAAAGGGATAAAAGAAAACTTTGAAATTATTTTTTTTATTTTTTTTCTAGACATCTCTAATAACTTTATAAAACAAAAAATAAACTATAATATATATAATTACATTTAAAACCATAAATATTGTAACAAACATACTTATATCATGTTTACAAAAACCAGATATTGCAATAGCACCTAAACCAGCTAAAAAAAGTAATGAATTGACAACAAATTCCATTTTTTGTTTTTCATAAACCATAAGAACTACTGAAACAGGATTTACACAAAACCTTACCATTACCAAAGGAAGTAAAATTTTTGAAATTTCTCCGGCTAATTGCCATTCTTTACCAAAAACCAACATAAATAAATCTTCAATTATAAAATAAAGTACGCTACAAATAATAAAAGATGAGATAAATAAAAATAAAGAATATTTAATAAAAACTTTCTTAGCCTTTACCTGCTCATGTTTTACCTGATTAAGTTCCTGAAAAAAAACATCGCGTACAGAACCACCTATTAATGTTATAGGAAACATAATATATTTATATGACAATGAATAATTACCTAAAACACTTAAAGAATACAACTTGGGGATAAAAAAATTAATTACATTTACCGAAAGGGAATTCAAAAGTATTGAAGGTGTAGAAAACAATGCAAAATTTTTATATCGCTTAGCTGTTGATTTTAAATCTCTCTTAGTAATACTTTTAATAACTTCTTTTTCCTTATTTATTTGCTTTAAGTAACGAAAGTTCCCGAATAAATATGAAAAAACCTCACCTATAAGTAGTCCGTCATATACTTTTTTCACAGCTCCTAAGAGTATTTGTAATAGTCCTGCTCCAAACGTCTTAGCAATATTCGAAACAGCAATATCTTTGAACTTTTTTTCCCTTACCATATAAAAGCTTAACGCCATAAAAGTCGCCTGTAAAAAAATGCTTAGAGGTAAAAAATACAACCATTTCTCAATTTTAGGGTCTTCTAAATAAACACTAAGAGAAGTTGAAAACAATATTACTATAACAAACAAAACAAAAGATGTAAAAAATGCTATAATAACCGAAAGAAGCATTGAGCTTAGTGCTTCTTTTTTATTTTCAGGCAAAACTATAGACATCTCATATCTTCCGCAAGCAATAACAGAAAAAACCTGTGTGACAGACAAATACAAAGCCACCCTTCCAAATTCTTCCTGTGTATAAATTCTTGTAAGAACAGGAGCTAATAGAAAAGGAATAACCCTGGAAATTAGCGTCCCTGTAAACATGGTCGCTATACTTTTTAAATTTCCGGACTTTAACTTTGAAAAAAAAATTCGTAATCTATTATTTATCAAAATTCAGTTTTAACGAATAAATTCTCTCTATCATATCTACAACTTTCATCCCCTCAAGAGCATTTGTTGTAATTGTATTTCTTCCTTTAATAACATCTATTACATTCTCAATGATATAATGATGATTTGCGGCAGAACCTTTATAAGCACCATAATCATTACCTGGATTAGTAGGAGCTAGCTCAGGCATCTCATAATCTTTAATATGGCAATATTCAACCTCATTCATATACTGACCACCTACTTTCAATGATCCGTTTTCAGCAATAATAGTTATACTACTTTCTAGGTTCTTGTCCCAAACAGAAGTAGAATAATTTAATGCCCCCATACCTCCATTTACAAAATCAAAAGAAACAAAACCTGAATCTTCAAAATCAGTTAATTTATCATGATTAAAATCAGCAAACTTGGCCTGAATATTTGTTATATCTCCAAAATACCAGTACATTAAATCAATAAAGTGAGAAAATTGAGTAAATAAAGTACCTCCGTCTAAATCCTTTTTACCATGCCAAGACTCAGGCTTGTAATATCTATCATCACGATTCCAGTAACAATTAATCTGAACCATAAAAATTTTACCTAATTTTTCTGACTCTAAAAGTTCTTTCAACCAAACAGATGGTGGAGAATAGCGGTTTTGCATTACACAAAAAACCTGTTTATGCTTTTGTAAACCTTTAAATATCAAAGCTTCAGAATCCCTCTTTGTTAATGACATAGGCTTTTCAATCACTAAATGCTTTCCTGCATCTAAAACATTCATTCCCTGTTTTGCATGAAAACCATTAGGAGAGGCTATATTTATAACATCAGCCTCAATACCTGACTCTAAAAAAGCTTCTAAAGAATTAAAAAAAGGAACTTTATAATCACTTATACCTAAAACAGATTTCTCTTTAGTATCTATTAGCGCAACTAATTCTGCTTCTTCATTCCTATTAACCATTTCGGCGTGTCTTTTCCCAATGTGACCACACCCTACTACGGCAAATTTCACTTTGTTATTCATTTTTATAATTCTTTTTTAGAGTTTTATTACTTTATCGTTTTCTAATTTATAAGTTGCACCACTCTCCAAGCAATTTGCAACACCTGCTTCATTAAAATGCAGCCTCTCTCCAAATTCACTCATCCATCCTAATTGCCTGGCAGGATTACCTACAACCAAAGCATAATCAGGGACTTCCTTAGTAACTACTGCTCCTGCACCGATAAAAGCATATTTGCCAATATTATGCCCGCAGACAATAGTAGCATTAGCACCTATAGAAGCACCTTGCCCTACGTGAGTTTTTAGATATTCATTTTTACGGTTTACAGCACTTCGAGGATTGATTACATTAGTAAAAACCATTGAAGGCCCTAAAAAAACATCATCATCACAAGTAACACCTTCATATATAGAAACATTGTTCTGAACTTTCACATTTTTCCCTAAAATAACTTTAGGAGAAACTACTACATTTTGACCAATATTACAATTTTCACCTAAAATACACCCTGGCATGATATGAGAAAAATGCCAAATTTTAGTTCCTTTTCCTATTTCACAACCTTCATCAACTACAGCTGTTTCATGTGCAAAAAAATCCGACATAGCATTTACGATTTAAAAAAGTTTTTAATTTCTGAAATTATATAATCCGAGACTTCTTGATTGAATTCAGTATGGATAGGTAAAGATATAACTTCCTCACATAATCTCTCTGTCACAGGCAGAGAAACCCCTTCATCAACATACTGCTGAAAAGCCTCTTGCTTATATAATGGTAATGGATAATAAACCATACTTGGAACCCCTTTTTCAGTGAGGTATCTTTGTAAGTCATTTCGACTACCATCTGTAATCCTTAAAGTATATTGATGAAATACATGTGTTGAGTTAGTAGATCTTTGTGGAATACTAATATTTTCAACATCCTTTAAGTTCTCATCATAATACGAAGCCATTGTATTTCTTGAAGCCGAATACTCATCAAGATGTTGTAATTTTATTTTTAAAATTGCAGCTTGTAAAGTGTCCAAACGGGAATTACACCCTAAAACTTTATGATAATATTTTTTTTCCTGACCATGGTTTGCTATCATTCTTATTCTCAAAGCTAACTCATCATCATTTGTCATCAATGCACCTCCATCACCATAGCAGCCTAAATTCTTAGATGGAAAAAATGATGTACATCCAATATCTCCAATTGTTCCTGATTTTTTTACTGTTCCATTTTCAAATGTAAAATCAGAACCTATAGCCTGTGCATTATCTTCAATAACAAATAAATTATATTTCTTAGCAAATTGCATTATTTTTTCCATTTCTGCAGTTTGACCATAAAGATGAACAGGAACAATAGCTTTAGTATTATCCGTAATATATTTATCAAGCCCTTCCATATTGATGTTAAAAGTCTCGGGGTCAACATCAACCATTACCGGTTTTAAGCCTAAGAGCCCTATCACTTCTGCAGTTGCGACATATGTAAAAGCAGGGCAAATAACTTCATCACCGGGCTGTAAATTTAAAGCCATCATGGCAATCTGCAAAGCATCAGTACCATTAGCGCAGGGAATAACATGCTTTACATTGAGATACTTTTCAAAATCATGTTGAAACTCTTTAACAGCGGGCCCATTGATATATGCAGTATTTTCAAGGCAATTTTGAATTTCAATATTTACCTCATTTTTAATTTTATCATATTGACCTTTAAGGTCTACCATTTGAATTTTCACTTTCCTACTTTTTATGGATTAAACTAATTCACTTATCGTTTTACCTATAGACAAACAAGAAGTCGCTGCAGGTGAAGGAGCATTTCTCACATGGATAACATTTCCGTTTCTTACAATATCAAAATCATCTAAAAGAGTCCCGTCCCTGCGGCAGGCCTGAGCACGTACACCGGATCCCCCAGGAACTAAATCAGTTTCCTGAATTTCAGGTAATAATTTTTGTAAAGCGTTAGTAAATGCAGTTTTAGATAATGAACGATGCACCTCACCTAAACCGGTTTTACCGTATTTTGCAACAATTTTTCTAAACCCTGGCCAAGTAAGAGTATTCATTAATTCTGAAAAATTGAAATCACTAAAATTATAACCTTCTTTTCTAAAGGCTAATACAGCATTTGGCCCTGCTTCTACTGCCCCGTTAATCATTCTGGTAAAATGTACTCCAAGAAAAGGAAAATTAGGGTCGGGAACCGGATAAATCAAATTATTTACCAAATATCTTTTTTCATCTTTTAGCTCATAATATTCTCCACGAAAAGGAATGATAATTACATCATTTTTATCATTTGTCATTTTCGTAATCTTGTCAGAATACAAACCTGCACACGATATGAGTTTCTCAGTTAAATACTCATTTTTAAATGTTTCCACTGTTATCCCGTCATTTCTATCGGTAATCCCTCTAACCTCCTGAGAAAAAACAATCTCTCCCCCTAACTCTATAAAAAGTTCTTTTATTTTATTTGCTAATCCAGGATAATCAATTATGCCCGTCTGCGGAACCTTAATTGCCCTTACTCCTTCGCAATGTGGCTCTATTTCCTTAAATTCGTCCCTAGAAAGGTATTCTAAATTTTGTAATCCATTTTGAACACCTCTATCATATATATTTTCAAGCAAAGAAACCTCATCCTGTGAAGTAGCTACTATAATTTTACCACATATATCATATTTAATACCATATTCTTTGGAAAAATTTATAAGTGAATCATATCCTTCAATGCAATTTTTAGCTTTTAAGCTTCCTGGTTTATAATATATACCACTGTGAATTACTCCACTATTATGCCCTGATTGATGCTTAGCAACATCACCTTCTTTTTCTAAGATTAAAACTTTTAAGGCCGGATTTTGTTTTAAAGACTCATAGGCTGTAGCCAACCCAACTAATCCGGCACCAATAATGATTACATCATATTTCATTATAATCTCCCGTCAACTAAGTTTCTATCCAAACAAGCCTTTATATCATAAACTACTGACGCTTCATTTCTCAAAGCGTTTAAATCCATTGTTAAAAACTCATTGTGTGATACAGCTACTATTATTGCATCATACTTTTGATTTTCTTTCAAACTGGTTAAAACATCAACATTATATTCATGTTTTACTTCTTCTTTATCAGCCCATGGATCATATAAATCGACATTTAGCCCGTATTCATTCAGCTCTCTATAAACATCTACAACTTTAGTATTACGTACATCAGGACAGTTCTCTTTAAAAGTAACACCTAAAATCAAAGCATTAGCTTCCTTGATAGTAATACCTTTCTTTATCATAAGCTTCACTACTTTTGAGGCAATAAATTCTGAAATAGAATCATTTACACGTCTACCGGAAAGAATTACGTTAGGGTGATAACCCAGTTGCACTGCCCTGTGAGCCAAATAATATGGATCCACAGATATACAGTGTCCCCCAACCAGACCTGGTTTATATTTCAAAAAATTAAATTTTGTCCCGGCAGCCTCTAATACATCATTAGTATCAATACCTACACGGTCAAAAATCAATGCTAATTCATTAACAAATGAAATATTAACATCACGCTGAGCATTCTCAATTGCTTTCGAAGCTTCAGCAACTTTAATATTAGAAGCTTTATGTGTCCCTGCTTTTATAATGGTTTTATATAACTGATCTACTTCCTCAGCAATCTCAGGAGTAGAACCAGATGTAACCTTTTTTATTGTTGTTAAAGTATTTACCTTATCTCCTGGCACGATACGCTCTGGAGAATAGCCTACATAAAAGTCTTTATTAAAAGTTAAACCGGAAAACTTCTCTAATACCGGAACACAATCTTCCTCTGTACAACCGGGATAAACAGTAGATTCATAAATAATAATATCTCCTTTCTTTATAATCTTTCCAAGCATTTGGGAAGCTTTTATCAGCGGAGTTAAATCAGGTGCATTGTAACGGTCAATGGGTGTAGGAACTGTAACTATATAAATTTGGGCCTTTGCCAGTTCGTCCAAATCACAAGAAGCTTTATAACCTCTAGCAAACCCTGTCTTTTTACCAATTTCAATTCCTTCATTTAATTTTTCTAAGTCAGCCTCTAAAGTTCTGTCTTTACCTGAATTCAACTCGTCGACCCTATCTTTGTTTATATCAAATCCTAATACAGGAAAATGCTGAGAAAATTCAATGGCCAAAGGTAAACCTACATAACCCTGTCCAATTACTGCTATTTGTTTCATAAATATTTTTATACTTTGCCTGAAAAATTACTTTACTTTATTAATTTACATGTATTTATCAGCTTAGGTTCACCATATAAATCTCTTTCTTTGTCAATCAAAACCTTTACCGGTAATAAATTTTGAATCTAATATTTTTAATGATAAAATATTTCTAATTAATATATAAATCAGAACTTACCTATTAAAGTTCAGTTTTAAAAGATACTCTCCATAACCACTCTTTTTTAATGGACCTGCAACCTTTATTAACTGTTCCTTATCAATATAACCCATACGATAAGCTACTTCTTCAATTGCCCCTATTTTTAACCCCTGACGCTCTTCAATAACCTGAACAAACTGCCCAGCCTGCATTAATGATGCAAAAGTACCAGTATCCAACCAGGCTGTTCCTCTGTCAAAAACTCCTACACGTAGTTTATTACGTTTCAGATATTCTTTATTCACGTCTGTTATCTCATATTCACCTCTGGCAGAAGGCTTGATGTTTTTTGCAATCTCTACTACATTATTATCATAAAAATACAAACCTGGCACAGCATAATTTGATTTTGGACTCTCGGGCTTTTCTTCTATTGAAAGTACTTTATTATCAGCATCAAACTCTACTACTCCATAACGTTCAGGATCCTGTACCTGATAAGCAAAGACTACACCTCCCTCTTCTTGCGTGCAACTTTGAAGCAGTTTACTCATACCACTTCCATAAAAAATATTATCTCCTAAAACCAAGGCTACTTTATCATCACCTATAAAGTCTTCTCCAATTACAAAAGCCTGTGCTAATCCATTTGGTTCCGGTTGTTCAGCATATTCAAATCGACAACCAATTTGTGATCCATCTCCTAATAGCTTTTGAAAATGCGGCAAATCATGAGGTGTTGAAATAATCAATATTTCATTAACTCCAGCCAGCATTAACGTTGACAGCGGATAATAAATCATCGGCTTATCATAAACTGGCATCAATTGCTTACTTACCGCTAATGTCAATGGATGCAATCGAGTTCCGGAGCCTCCGGCTAATATTATTCCTTTCATATTATTATTTTGGTCGAGTTACTTTTACTAATTTTAATCAGCTGTATTGTTTCTCATAATATTTTTTATAATCACCTGAAGTTACATTATTTAACCACTCCTGATTATCCATAAACCAATCAATAGTTTTAGATAAGCCCTGTTCAAAAGTAACAGAAGGTGTCCAACCGAGTTCTTCTTTGATTTTTGTAGCATCGATAGCATAACGCAAATCATGCCCCGGACGATCTTGAACAAAAGTTATTAACTGTTCACTTGTCCCTCTTTCACGTCCAAGTTTCTCATCCATCTGCCTACACAATTCCATAACCAAATCAATATTTTTCCATTCATTAAAACCTCCTACATTATATGAGCTATTATTTTCGGCTTTATGAAAAACCAAATTTATTGCTTTAGCATGATCAATAACATATAACCAATCACGCGTATATTTACCATTCCCATAAATAGGAAGGGGTTTATTATTTATAATGTTATAAATACAAAGAGGTATTAACTTTTCTGGGAAATGATTAGGACCATAATTATTTGAACAGTTTGTTAAAACAACCGGCATACCATAGGTATCAGCATATGCCCGCACAAAATGATCAGAAGAAGCTTTAGATGCCGAATAAGGTGAATGAGGGTCGTAAGATGTATCTTCGGTAAAAAAACCATCATCTCCTAATGTTCCAAAAACCTCATCTGTCGAAACGTGATGAAAACGTTTATCTTCATAATTGTCCTGCCAAATATGTTTAGCGGCATTTAATAAATTAACGGTTCCTATAACATTTGTCATTACAAATTCCAAAGGATGACTTATAGATCTATCTACGTGAGATTCTGCCGCTAAATGAATAATACCATGAGGCTGATATTCTGTAAATATCTCCTGGACTTTATCAGCATCAGTTATATTTGCCTTAATAAATTGATAATTTGGCTTATTCTCAATATCTCTTAGATTTTCCAAATTTCCGGCATAAGTCAAGACATCCAAATTAATGATCTTATAATCAGGGTAATTCAAAACAAATTCCCTTACAACATGAGAACCTATAAAGCCTGCTCCTCCAGTAATAATAATTGTTTTTTTCATAATTATTTACCTATACTTTGAAATACAAAACCAATACTCTTTAACATTTCGCCGTCAAGAATATTTCTTCCGTCAAAAACAAAAGCAGGCTTTCTCATATTTTTATAAATTTTTCCCCAATCATAGCTTTTAAACTCATCCCACTCTGTCAAAACAGCTATGGCATAAGCATCTTTACAGGCTTCATAAGGGTCACTATACACCTCAACACCTTTCCTATTTTCCGTTTCACTTCTAGTCCCTAAATAATCCAAATCATTTAAAATTTTGGGTTCACTCACTTTAGGATCATAAACAGCTATATTTGCCTGTTCATTTAACAAATCATCTGCCACATATATTGCTGCAGACTCTCTTGTATCATTTGTATCTTTTTTAAATGCCCAACCCAAAAACACTATTTTTTTTCCTGATACAGTGTTATATAAAGTCTTAATTATATTAGAAGCAAAACGTCTTTTTTGATGATCATTCATTATAACCACCTGTTCCCAGTAATCTGCAACTTCATTAAGCCCATATGATTTTGCTATATAAACGAGATTTAGTATATCCTTTTGGAAACAGGAGCCACCAAAACCAACGGAAGCCTTTAAAAACTTAGATCCAATACGGCTATCCATCCCAATAGCCATGGCCACTTCATTAACATCTGCACCGGTTTTTTCACATAATTCTGACATAGCATTAATTGAAGAAACCCTTTGAGCTAAAAAAGCATTTGCCGTAAGCTTAGACAATTCAGATGACCACACGTTTGTAGTCAATATTTTATGTCTGTCAACCCAGCTAGCATACACATCGGCTAATGCATTTATTGCAATTGTACCACCTTCATCGTTCCCTCCTCCAATCAGCACTCTGTCAGGGTTAAGTAAATCCTGAACAGCTGTACCTTCTGCCAGAAATTCTGGATTTGACAAAATCTGGAATTTAACTCCGTTTCCGGTATTATCCAAAATACTCTTAATAGCTTCAGCTGTCCTAACAGGTAGTGTAGACTTTTCAACAACAATTTTATCCGTTTTAGCCACAGAAGCTATCTGCCTAGCACAAAGCTCAATATACTTTAAATCAGCTGCTTTACCTTTCCCTAATCCATATGTTTTAGTAGGTGTATTAACCGAAATAAAAATCATCTCTGCCTCGTCAATAGCTTTTTCAACATCAGTAGAAAAGAATAGGTTTCTACCTCTTACTTCAGCAATTATATCTTCAAGTCCAGGCTCATAAATAGGTATATTAGAAACATCTTTATCATTCCATGACTTGACTCTAGCCTCATTAACATCTACGACAGTAACCTTAATACCAGGACATTTATAAGCAATAACAGCCATTGTAGGACCTCCTACATAACCTGCCCCAATACAACATATATTTTTAACCACCATTAATTAGCATCTTTATTACACAACACCCAACAGTTAAATGATATGACAAATACTTACTATCTGCATACCTAATTGACAATTTTATTTTTCACAAGGCAAAAGAATGTTACTCTTTAATATAAAGCAATACTAAAATTAGCTCTCATTAAAAAACATTAAGGAAGAAAGTATCTCAATATATAGCAGGTATAAAACAGTGCATAGTAAACCTAGTTTACCATAACAGCTATTTTATAGCTAATAGAAATTTTCACTTTATTTCCATAACATTTGACTTGGCTGGCTGTTCTTTTTACCATGCAAATATAGTTAGATTATATTCTTAAACCACATTTATATTAAACTACAGGGATTTTTCCCCTTTACACTATTATTCTAGCATCATTATTTATCTATAAAATAACTAGCGCAAAGTATATCATTTTTTACCATCCAAATAAATTGTTTAACTGTTTAACAATATAATAACAGAATACAGAATAAAAACATCCTTACAGCGAAAAAGCAAACACATATTTGTTCAAGAATATGTTTTTTATATTTTTGAAAAAACACGACATATTCAAAAAATGATTAAACAACTACACATAGACAAAAACATTCATCCGTTTGGTTATTATGCCTTTTATGTTACCCCACAACAATCCGAAGTAATAAACCATTCGTGTCGCGGAGATTTCTACACCATGTTTTATGTGAGATCAGGAGAAGTTGTTTTACAAATAGACATAAATAAAATAAAAATAAAAAAAGGAGAATGCGCCTTTATAGGTATCAATCAGGTCTTTAAAATAGAAAACCCTTCTACTTTCGAAGTATTGGTACTTCGCTTTGAGGAAAGCTTTTATTGCCGACACGAAACTGACATTAACTTTATTAACAACTGTTACTTTTTTGACAACTCAAAAAAACTATACAAATTTAAACTCGACAATGCCACTCAAATAAGCATTGAACAAGACTATAAAAATTTGGCAGAACAATGCACGCAACCGTACAACGAAATTGAATACATGATTGCACACAACAGCATTGAAAGATTACTATTGTATTGCCACGAAAAAGCACATTCCAATACTCCCGAAAGTTTTAACCAAATCACAAATCCGGAGAACGAACTGGTACATAACTACAGGCAACTGATAAAAGAAAACTTTAAAAAACAAAAACAATTAAAGTTTTACACCGAAGAACTAAACACATCTGTAAAAAAACTAACAGATGCCTGCAAAAATATTTACGGACAATCCCCAAAAAAACTGATAACCGAACAGACCATACTGGAAGCTAAAAGATTACTAATCCACAGCACAATGAACATTAAAGAAATTGCTTTTGAATTAAACTTTGAAGAACCAAGTAATTTTATACGATTTTTCTCTAAAGCCGTAAACATGTCACCAAGGGAGTATAGGGAATACTCAACCCAAAAAAGCAATCTGCTACCGTAACATTTGTGTATTTCATCGAATTTATTTTCATTTCAACGTTTCTTTATACACTCATAACACACCTAATCCATTAATCTACTATATTTGGAGTGTATTGATTTTAGAGGGGCGGATATATGAATAAGTTTATTTTACTTTTAATTGTTGTTTTTAACTGTGTAACATACACAGTATACTCTCAAAGCAACTCGAGTGCAAACCTGAATATTCACTTAAACGATATTCAAAGCATAAAAGTAAATGAGAACCAAAGTAATGTATCCCTATCATTGAATAACTCGTCAGATTATATCAACGGTAAATCTACCAACGAATCTGACCATATTGAAATAATGAGTAGCAGTAATTATGAAATAAGAGTTTCTGCCGCTTCAAACCTTACCAGTGAAGGAGTAACTATTGATATTGGGACTGTCACAGTTACACCAACACAAGGAAATATAGGAGGTGATTCACAAGGCAACATAAGCCTGTCACCTACCACTTTATCGCTTACAGACAATACACTTGTACAGTCTAATAGCGGAGACATTAAAAGGTCATTCAACATTGAATACCACGTATCAGGAGGAGAAGAATACTTAAACAAGCCCACGGGAACGTATTCTACATTAATCACCTATACTATATTAATGCCATAACAATACATATTTAACATTTAAATATTACAATGTTATATTTAACTTAAAATGATAGCAAAAAGTACTTTTTTGACTATCATTATCTTTGTTATACCCCATACATTTGCACTGTTAAAATTAAAAAAGTAAACCTTATTACTTAGCCCCCTAGGTACTAGGTATTGTCCCACTAAAATTAATACAAACTGATGACTAATTTTTTCAAGGTTGCATCTGTTGCAATCATCGCATTATCTGCAAACTCACTATTCGCACAAGAAGACACAGCTGAAACAACACTTAACGTAAACTTAGCAAGTTCATTTGAAATCACTGTTGCTGATGCATCGGTTGACATCGACATGAACACTCCTGAACACTTCCAGTCTGGTAACACTTCAGGTCAAAAAGCTGATCACGTTCAAATTAGTGCTACAGGAGAGTATGAAGTGAAAGTGATTGCTTCTTCAGACCTTACTTCAGGCTCAGAAACTATCCCTGTCAACACTATTACTGTTACTCCAACACTAGGTTCTTACCTTGGTGCAGGTTCAGAAGGTTCTGTTTCTCCAACACTTACTGCTCAGTCTTTAAGTACTTCAACAGAGAACACTATTATTTCTTGCAACACAGGTGAATCATTAAGAGGTTACAACATTGAGTATTCAATTCCTTCAGAAAGTGCTTCAGAGTACCTTAACCATGCTGGTGGAACATATACTACTACAGTGACTTATTCGCTATACGCGCTATAATAAATACTGAAAGTTTTTAGGAATCAGCCCCAACTGTATATCATTACAGTTGGTGCTTTTCTGTACATGCAGTATACTTATTTTGCATGCAATAAAGGCAAAGAAAAAATCCCCCTTTGAAACAAATACCGCAAATTTTATATTTGCTTCTGTTCCTATCTTGCCCCTTTTTTGCTTTCTCCCAAATCGGCTCAGCCGAAACGCAGGTTAATGTCTTAATCGGCCAGGTAATTAGTATAGAAGTAACACAGCCCTCTGTAAACATAGACATGGGCCTGTCTACCCATTACATTAACGGAAGTTCATCGGGTCAGCAAACCAATCATATTAAAGTAACCTCAAACAATGGTTATGAAATAAATGTGAGGGCTACCACCGAGTACTTTTCGTTAAACGGAAACATGACTACATTGCCAGTTAACACTATAATGATAGCAACTTCCCTGGGTAACGATCTAACAGGATCAGGCAGCACAGCACCAGCTAGTTTACAAATAAATAGCCCTGTGCCATTATCCACCTCCAACACTAACATAGTGTCATCTGGAGAAGGTGAGAGCGCACGAGGTTTTCATGTTACTTATTCGATTCCTGCATCACAAACCAGTAACTATTTAAACAAAGAACCGGGCACATACACCACTAATGTAATTTATACTGTGGTACCTCAGTAATTTCAATAACTTTACTGTTATAAATAACTTGAATCATGAAAAAATTCTTTTTAGCTATTACGTTATTCTTTGCTGCAAATACAGTTTTTGCTCAAGCCGGAATATCACTAACACCCGGCAGGTTATATTATAAGTTTGGAAAAGGTGCTTCGGGCTCACAATTTGTAAAAATCACCAACCCTACTAATAAAGAACTGGAAATAGGAGCTTCTTTTAGCGACTGGAGTTATGAAGAAGATGGTAAAAACCAAATACTGGATGCTAACACTATTTCAACTTCATGCTCTAACTGGATTCAAATATTACCTTCATCCTATTTTATTATCAAACCGGGAGAAACTAAAGAAATTGAAATTATATTAAAAGTGCCACAGGATGCCGATGAGAATACACCTGTACACAACTCAATGATATTTTTTACCCAACTTAACCCGGGTAAAACAACCGACAAAAACGGAGCTTCAATACAGGTTACCGTTAGGATGGGCGTGAAAATATACCATTCATTTAATAAAGATAGTGAAGCACTTATAGACTTTGTAGATTTTTTAAGTTATGCTGATGATCAGGAAAATAAAATTCTTGAGCTTAAAGTTGAAAACCAAAGTAAAATATGGGCCGACGGAACGGTTAAATGGGAACTTTTCAACAACAGTACCGGTAAAAAAACAGTATTAAAAGAATCTGAATTCTATACACTGCCGGGTAACATACGATCATTAAAGCAAATATTGCCTACAGACTTGCCAAAAGGCGACTATACCGTATCGGCAATATTGACTTATGGAGAAAAAGATGTCATAAAAATAGCAGAACTCGAATTTAGCCTGTAATGAAAACTGCAAAAACAGCCCTTATATTATTATTGTTAACTTTCCTCCAAGGTAAAGCACAAATAACGCTTAATTCCTGGGGAGGCGGACAACCGCAAATGACTACCTATGATGAAATGGTAAATGGAAAAACGCAGATAAACCAATCTACCGTAAATATCCAGAAATATAGTGGTCCAAACAATGTAAGCGAATGGAAACTAACTGTAAGATTAATTCAGGATTACACTCACGATTCTTACACTGTTGGAGCACAATACAGTTCCCTACAGTTTAACGAACAGCAAAACAACAATTCGTCAAACAACTCATTAATAAATGTTTCTTCACAAGCTTTTCAGTTAAGTACCTTTAACGAAATAACACTAATACACAGCGATGTCCCGTTAACCGGAACAGTAAACAGAGTGTTTAGATTTAACCTTGTTATACAAGGAGGAAATCATCTACTTGTAAACCCTAACGGAACTTACTATTCTGCATACGAATACAAACTATACAAAATAAAAAACAACGGAACCGAAGAGCTTATTGCCACAAGAACAGAATCAACAAACAGTAGTGCACGTTTACAACTAAACTATCTGGGAAATAATGGTCAGCAGAATGTTAGTTTACAAAACGGCGCCAACATTTTCAATTTACAATATAATACCGCCGAGAGTTATACTAACGGAGTCTCACAACAGGTCATCAAAGGCTTAAAAGTAACCTCTCCCACTAATTATCAGCTTAATGTAAAAGCATCTGCTAATGAGATGACATCGGCAACAACCTCATCAACCATACCGGTATCTATACTAAACGTAGAACTGAGTACTAACGAAAACATACCCGGATTAACAATATACTCACCCATAAGTCTTTCGGCAAGTGATCAGGTAATCGCTATACGATCACAATATGTACAGAGTATCGAGTTTAACCTTAGATTCTTTATACCACCTAATGCACTTGATCTTTCGGCTACACCGGGAACCTATACCACATACGTGTACTTTGTAATCGTACCAAACTAAGGTTTATAATGCAGGGCGTTTTTAAATATATTATAGTTATTGCTTTTTTGACAATTGGGAACTTATCCCTTGCTCAGGAAGGTGAATTTTCTATTGAATTTGCCCAACAAAGCTCTAATTCCAAAAACACAGGTGTAATAGATGCTATTGTAAAAATTAAAAATAACACAAATAATAATCTTACCGGTGAATTTGAAGTTCACAGTAACCACCAAGACCTGTACCTGGTACAGCGTAAACCGAAAACAGTAAACTTAACCGCAAACGATTCGGTTTTTATTCCTGTAAAGGCTATTATATCAAGAACAGCAAAGGCAGGAAATCAACCCTCTATCGAAGCTGTTTTTACAACAAATAACAACAAAACAAAATCAGTAATCCTTCCTGTCACAATAACCGAAAGGAAACTGGTAAAAATGTTTCTGCTGGAAACTAACTTAATTTATGAAAATGTAGGCGATACATTAACAATCCCTATCCGCATTTCAAATGAAGGTAATACCCCTCAAAAAATAGATATACTTACCCGGTATCCTAACTTTATAGCAAAGGATATGATGGAAACGACCAATTTAAAAATAAGTGCCTTTACAGACACTTTGGTCTACCTTAAAAAACAGGTAACCAAAAACATACTGGCTCAGGAAGATTTTAATATAACTATCACCTCATTATATAAAAGTGGAGATATTATAGGTATAGCAAATATACGCGCCAGTTCCATTAAACAGGACAGGCGCTATACTACACAGTTTAACCCTGACTATGCACAAACGTTTAACCAAACGAACCAGATAACTGTAAGTCATTTGGAAAACAGCAGTAATGCAAGTGCTTATTACTTGTATGCTAATGCAGAAGCTCAGCTAAACGACAGTAAAATATACACTAACATAGATGCCAATTTATGGACTAATTCTAACCAGCTGTTTTTAAGGAATACATGGCTGGGATATAAGAATAGTGATTTTGGTATACAGGCAGGTAACGTATCTAAATTTGCAGATATTAACTTAGTGGGGCGGGGTGCCCAGGCGTACTACACTACATCTAAGGATAGTAAAATTGAAGTGGGAGGAATAGATAAGTCGTACAATCTGGCCGACTATTCCAATCCTTCCGGAGGAACTTCTGCCTGGGCATCTTATTTTCACAATGGCGGATGGTTAGATAAGGGGTTTGAAAGTAACCTTATATACGATCATGATAAGTTTACCGGTATAAACAGCATTTTAGCAACATCAAGGTTTAGTATTTTAAAAAAACAAAACTTCTCCCTTAGGGCTGGCGGTGGCTTAAGCAATGCCAATTATGAAGCTGCAAATACGAATAAAGCAGGAGCTTCCGGAGAAATAGTTGCTGTAGGTAAACAGGGTAACCTGTATTATAGCAGTACAAACTTTGTAAGCAATGGTTATTATGCAGGAGTTAAAAGAGGGGTTTTAAACTTTAACGAACGGGTAAACTGGACTACTGAAAAATATAACATGTGGGCCGTTTACAATTATATGTCGGTTAAACCAAAATCACTAACCGAACAGGTTTTATACTCAACATTATTCAGAACAGCACGTTACAATGTAGGTGCATCCAGACGATTCTCTAATATTACATTATCTGTATCACCAAATGTATATTCTGAAAAGCGTGACGAACCCCTTTATGTAGGCGGTTCACAAACCCGAAGCATGGATGCTTACCGCATGAATATTGGTGTTAATTACAGTAATCACATTTCAACCGTTAATCTTATTATTGATGGAGGTAGCTTTAAAACCAACATCGAAAATCAGCCCTCGCAATTCCATATAAAGGCAAACCTTATATATTCGTGGAAATTTTTAAACCTGCTTACTACTTATCAGTATAACAGTTTTAACCTTGGTGAGGCAATTGCCAATCACCAAACAAATCCCGATAAGACTTTTTACAACATAATGATTAACCCGAGTGCTGTATTAAAGTTTTTTGATAACAAACTGATTTTATATACCGGAGCTACATTTGCATCAAATACCATTAACGAGCGTATTACTCAGCTTAACGGAAGAGCCGATTATAAAATATCTCCCGATTTCAGCCTGTTTGTTAACGGATATTACAGTGACATATCAAACAATCCGTATTCATTAAATTCTTTTCAGGTTGGGCTAACCAAACAGTTCAGGCCTATCAGGATAGACAGCTCTAAAAGCGACCTTGAGGTATATGTGTATTATGAAAATGAAAGCAAAGGAGCAGAAAACATTCCTGCTGCCAATCAGCTCATCATAATTGGCGGAAAGGCATTCAGAACCAACAATCAGGGTATAATAAAATACCGATCACTGCCACCTGGAGATTATGAGATACGTCCTGTAAACTCAAACGAATGGCATGCCTATAGCCGTACTGTAAATATTATTCAGGACACCCAAATATCTATCGGGCTTACAAAAACCTCAACAATTAAAGGTTCTATATCTTATACCCATACGGAAAGAAGTTATGAGATAACCAAAAAACTTGGCGGATTATCTATTATAGCTGTAGATGATACCGGAAATATATTTCAATCAAGAACCGACGACTTAGGTAGCTTTGTACTATATGTTCCTAGAGGATATTACACCATTACCCTTGAAAAATCAGATGTGTCTGAATATGTTGACATAGAACACAACAACAGGAACATCCAGGCCATACCTGATACTATTACAGAGGTTAAATTCAACCTTAACATTAAAGAGAAACGTGTAGAAACCCGTAAATTCTCATCACGCGGTTTCCCTAGCCAGTCATCCGGTAATAAGAAAAAGAAAAAATAGGTTTAGTGATTCTTTAGGCTGTTTTCAAAAGGCACCCGATGTATAATACTACGTCCTAAAGTAACCTCATCGGCAAACTCCAGTTCATCTCCTACAGATATACCTCTGGCTATAGCCGAAAGCACCACATCACAATCTTTTATCTGTTTGTAAATATAAAAGTTGGTAGTATCACCTTCCATAGTGGAGCTTAGAGCAAAAATAAGTTCTTTTGCTGTACCGTTTTTCACCTTCTCTACCAGTGTAGGTATATTAAGCTGACTTGGACCTATACCGTCAATAGGAGAAATTTTACCTCCTAAAACATGGTATATTCCCTTAAAGAGCCCGGTATTCTCAATAGCCATTACATCCCTAATATCCTCTACAACACAAACAATTGATTTGTCTCTGGAAAGATTACTGCAAATTTCGCATACATCAACATCAGATATATTATGGCACTCCCTGCAAAACCGAATATCATCACGCATTTTTAATATGGCATCTGTTAAGTGCTCTGTCTGTTCCTTTGGTTGCTTTAATAAATGTAATGCCAGCCTTAAGGCTGTACGTTTCCCTATACCCGGTAACTGAGAAATTTCAGCCACTGCCCTTTCCAGTAATTTTGAAGACATTTCCATAAATGCAAATGTACAAAACCTGTAAATTGTGAGTATATTGTAATATTTTTTATTTGTTTTGTATATAAACTAATTCTATGCAGCCAATAACCATCCTATCCATAATAATAGTATACTTTGGAGTATTAATAGCCATATCAAGGCTGGTAAGCAATAAAGACAGCGGTAACGATGCCTTTTTTAAAGCCAACAAAAACTCAAAATGGTATCTGGTTGCATTTGGAATGATAGGAACAGCCCTTTCGGGAGTTACCTTTATATCGGTTCCAGGTGAGGTAGGTTCACCAAACGGTGAACAGTTTAAATATTTTCAGTTTGTATTGGGTAATGCCATAGGTTTTATACTTATTGCAAAAGTATTACTCCCCCTCTACTACAGGCTAAACCTTACATCCATATACGGCTACATAGAAAAACGCCTTGGGCAGTACAGCTATAAAACAGCAGCAATGATTTTCCTGATTAGCCGAACGATTGGCTCGGCATTTAGGTTATACTTAGTAGTTATTGTATTGCAGCGTTATGTGTTTGATGCCTTTGGGATTCCGTTTTGGACAACAGTATTAATATCCCTCCTCCTAATTTTTGCATACACCTATAAAGGCGGACTTAAAACCATTATTATTACCGATACACTTCAAACCTTTTTTATAGTTTCATCAGTATTCTTTACTATATACTTTATATGTGAGAGTTTAGAACTTAGCCTACCGCAGGCTTTTGAAACCGTTAAGCAAAGTAATTATTCCAAGATATTCTTTTTTGAAGATTTCATTACCAGCCGTTACCATTTTATTAAACAGATTTTAGGCGGAATATTTGTTACCATAGCCATGGTTGGACTTGATCAGGATCTTATGCAGAAAAACCTTAGCTGTAAAAACATTGGCGAAGCACAAAAAAACATGTTTACCTTTACGGGTATTTTTGTTGTAATTAACCTTTTCTTTCTTGGGGTTGGAGCACTACTTTATATTTATGCCAATCAAAACGGATTAAGTGTACCTACAGTTAACGGCACACCAAGAACCGATTTACTTTTCCCTGAAATTGCTTTCCATCACCTGTCACTGGTACCCTCGGTAATTTTCCTGCTTGGGCTTACGGCGGCAACCTTTGCCACTACCGATTCGGCACTTACAGCACTTACCACCTCTTTTTGTGTAGATTTCCTGGGGATGGATAAAACAGAGAATGCCAACAAACCTAATGTTGTAAGAACAAGGCATTGGGTACACATCTCCTTTTCCTTCCTTATGTTTTTAGTAATTATAGTTTTTAATACTATTAACGATGCCTCTGTAGTAAGTATGATATTCAGGATTGCTTCTTATACTTATGGTCCGTTACTTGGCCTTTATGCCTTTGGTTTAATAATGAAGAAGCTTACTCTAAGAGATAAACTTACCCCACTGGTATGTATTGCATCACCATTTATTACCTTACTGCTTAGTATGAATTCAAAATTGCTGTTTGGCAACTATGTGTTTGACAACGAACTGATAATTATAAACGGGCTAATTACATTCATACTATTACTATGCATTAGTAAAAAAGCTGAACCTAATAATTTCCCAGCGACAGCATAACAAGGGTACAGGCAACCTCAAACTCAATATTATTCTCTTTAAGCAGGGCATAAAATTCGGGGTTTTCGGTACCCGGGTTAAACACAACTCTTTTTGGTCTTAACCCTATAATGTAGTCATAGTATTTCTGCTGATTCATTGGGTTAAGATATAATGTAACCGTATCTACACCGTCAAAATCTACAAGCTCCTTTTCTATATGTACCCCATCGAGGTTATCTTCCTTTTTTCCTATAGCTACTACAGGATGACCATGCTGTTGCAGCATTTTTACCGCTCTGTATGCATACCTATCGGGATTAACGGAAGCTCCCATAACAAGTGTTTTCTTTTCTGTTTTCATAACAATAGTTTATACCAAAAATACACAAAGAATATCTTTATTCATATGGTTTTAGCCAAACGATAACATACCGCATTAATCAGCAGTATAGGTATAATCTGCCGGCAGCATATCACCTACTTTCAGTTCGCCGAAATACCCTCCGAAAATAATACTGGATATTGGCCAGAACAGTCCGTTTTCACCAATATAAAAATGATCGGCATTCAATTCAAAAAACGACTGATTAACCTGATCCTGTAAAACGGCAAAACGTATTTTTCTTTCTTTAGGAGCTTGTAAAGCTTTTTCTGCTTCACGGCTACTCATTCCGGCCATCCTTACACCTACATGCCTCTCCAGTACTTTCACTGTAGTTTTTAAACAGGTTACTTTTTTGTAATCAAGAGTATCGGTTACCTTAAAATAATCAGCAGGATTAACAGGCATGCTTTCCACAAACAAACTATAATTTTCTTCACTCCACTTATTACTGGCTATGGCACGCATAAAATGCAATAATGACCCTCTGTAAACCTCATCTCTCTTTTTCTTGATATTTTCCTTTTCAGACACATCCTTAAAAAAGCTTGTCCCGGCATAATAACTGGTTTGCATTGAAAATGGAGAAAGTGTCTTTTTTGTATAATGTACCTGAAAATCTACCAAATCAAACTCTACATTATACTTTAGTCTTTTATTCTGAATACGAATTGGCTTATCAGATTCTGCCTTTAGCGTATTTGTCGCAACCTCATAATACAGCCTTATATCATCCTCATTAAGTATCTTACAGGAATTCCCTGCCTTCGTTTTCCCTAAAAACTGTTCCCTGAAAACGGCAAGCATTTCCTTTCTGCTAAAAGCCGTTTCACCGCTAATTACCAATTCATCCATTTTAATGGTATCTTCTTTTAAAGCTACCTTTATTTTTGTTTGATAAGAAAACGGATTCTGGATTATCGCTGTTTGGTATCCTATATATTTTACAACTAAAGCTGCTGATAATTGCTGACCTACATTTATAGTAAAAGCCCCCTCAGAATTAGTACTGGCTGAATAGGTAGTCCCATCAAGATAAACGAAAGCTCCTTCGAGCGGAAAATCTCCGGCTGCATCATAAACATAGCCCGAAACACTTTGAGCCATAACCGGAATCTGCATTAAAAGCAGTATAATAAATGGTAATATTTTTGTTTTCATAGCGTGGTTTTGGGAATAAAAATAACGAAATTATTAATGCTATAATAAATATATGATTTCGCAAAGCCCACATTTTCTTATTAAATTTACCCTAAAAATAAAACAAACAACTTTTCATGGAATTATTCATTTACATTTTTGCTGCACTCTTTTCGGTAATTAACCCGCTTGGGGCAGTACCTATTTTTGTTGGACTAACCCAGGATGACTCAATGGCCGAACGTTCGCGTATCTCCTTCTGGACAGCCATTAACGTTTTTATAATCCTTATTATCTCCTTTTTTGTTGGGCAGTACATCCTTGCCTTTTTTGGAATTAGTATAGATGCCCTTCGTATTGCAGGAGGACTTATCATTGTAAATTCGGGATTTGCATTGTTGACAGGAAAGTTTAGTAAAACAAGAGGTGTAAATAAAAAAGTAGCAAACGATGCTCAAAAAAGAAACGACATTGCCCTTACCCCGTTAGCAATACCTATGCTTGCCGGACCGGGATCCATGTCACTACTTATAGCATTATATCAGGATTCTCCTGAAATATCACAAAAGATTATTACCTGTGTAGCCATTGCTGCAGTTGCCGTAGTAATTTTTTTAGTGATGCGAAGCGCCCATTACCTTTCCAGAATACTGGGAGCATCGGGTATTGTAGCCATTTCAAGAATAATAGGCTTTATAGTAATCGCCATAGGTATACAGTACATCAGTAGCTCTGTAGTAAATATACTCAGTACAATATCTCTAAAATAAAAAAGCCCCGCAATTGCGGGGCTACTTATTTATAAAGACTCTTAATCCGAAAAGCCAACCCCTACTGTGTTGTTGGTTTGCGGATCTATTAAAATAAAGGCACCATTTAGCCTGTTATTTTCAAACGTATCAAGAAAAGCCGGAGCAGCTGTTTTTATAGCCACTTTAGCAATATCATTAAGTTTAAGGTTTGTAGCCTCATGTAATTCTTCAGGGGTTTCCGGCGGGATAACCGCGTCTATCTGCTGAAGTTTACATTGTACCACTCGCGTACCTGACTGTAGTAAATACCTACCTCCCGGCACCGATTGTTTTTCATCAAGCCAAACGAGTTTTGCACTTATCTCTTTTGACAGCAAACTCTCTTCTTCATTTTTAACCAATATCATTCCTCGGCTTACATCCACATCATCCTTAAGCCTTAACTGAATTGATTCACCTGTTTTAGCTTCCTGTTGGGTATTGGTGAACCTACGAAGCTCTACTACCTCACTTTTTATACCAGAAGGCATTACAGTAACCTCATCACCTACAGATACGCTTCCGCTCACTACCCTACCTGCATAAGCTCTGTAATCTGTAAACTCTTTGTTCTGCACATGAAGCACCTGTTGTACATCAAACCTAAAATCGGCTACTTCGGTCTCACCCGGCTTTATGCTATGTAATACTTCCGATAGGGTTTGCCCAGTATACCAAGGCATATTATCAGAGTGCAACACAACATTATCTCCCTTAAGCGAACTTATAGGCAGTATATGAATATCCGGCTTGTAGCCAAACCTAGATGTCATTTTATTAATCTCGGCAGCAATAGTAAGATAAGTATCTTCACTATAATCTACCAAATCCATTTTATTAATACATAGCACTACTGTTTTTAAACGCAGCAGGTTACTGATAAAATAATGCCTGTAGGTTTGTTCCAGCAATCCTTTTCTTGAGTCAATAAGTATGATTGACACCTCAGAGTTTGATGCTCCGGTAACCATGTTACGGGTATACTCTACATGCCCCGGGCTATCGGCAATGATAAACTTACGCTTCTCTGTAGAGAAGTATATATGGGCTACATCAATAGTAATACCCTGCTCCCTTTCTGCAATAAGACCATCTGTAATTACCGAAAAGTCAAGATCGTCAAGACCTTTCTCCTTAGTTTTTCTTTCTATTAATTCTTCCTGCTCTATAGTTAATGCATTACTGTCATTCAAAAAACGTCCAATAAGCGTACTCTTGCCATCGTCTACACTTCCGGCAGTATTAATTCTAAGTAAATCCATATTAAAAATACCCTCCTTTCTTTCTTTGTTCCAATGCTGCCTCAGATCGTTTATCGTCAATTCTTGCACCACGTTCTGATGATTTGGAAGATTTATTTTCAAACATAATATCCGGTATCGTATTGGCTTCAGATACAAATGCTGCCGTACAGGTCATATCACCCACAGTTCTGAAACGCACTGTTGTTTCAACAATTTCATCAGTATCTACCAGATTAAGATAGTCAGAATATGCAAGGAAAGCCCCGTCTCTTTTAACCAGTTTACGGTTATGGGCAAAATATATAGTTGGCAGGCCAACACCTTCCTGAGCGATATAATTCCATACATCTTCTTCTGTCCAGTTGCTTATAGGAAAAGCCCTTACATTTTCTCCAAAATGAATTTTCCCGTTAAGGATATTAAACAATTCCGGACGTTGTTTTTTTGAATTCCACTGACCGAAATCATCTCTTACAGAGAAGATACGTTCTTTAGCTCGGGATTTCTCCTCATCACGTCTTGCACCACCCATACATACATCAAAACCAAATTCCTCAATAGCATCCAGTAATGTTACCGTTTGCAGGGAATTACGACTGGCATACTTACCTGTTTCCTCCTGAACCTTTTTCTGGTCAATACTATCCTGTACATAGCGTACAATAAGCTCTACTCCCAGTTCCTCTACTAACTGATCCCTAAACTCAATCGTCTCGGGGAAGTTATGCCCTGTATCAATATGCAGAAACGGAAATGGGATTTTTGCCGGATAAAAAGCTTTTTGAGCCAATCGGGCAAGTGTTATGGAGTCTTTACCTCCTGAGAAAAGCAGTACTGGTTTTTGAAACTGAGATACCACCTCCCTTATTATATAAATACTTTCATCTTCTAATGTCTTAAGATGTGATTGTATATGTGTCATGATTAATAATTTTTATCCTGATGAATATGTAGTCCGCACTCTTTTTTTCCGTTTTCCCACCACCAGCGTCCGGCTCTGAAATCTTCGCCTTCAGCCAGAGCTCTGGTACATGGTGCACAACCAATGCTCAAAAAACCTTTTTTGTACAAACTGTTCACAGGAACTTTATATTCGTTTATTTCCTCTTCTACCTGTTTAAGGGAATAATGCAATAACGGATTGTATTTTACCAACTGGTTAGCCTCGTCCCATTCTAAAAACTCCATACTCTCTCTGTTTTGAGACTGTTCGGCACGTAATCCTGTTATCCATAAGCCGGCTCCCTTAATAGCCCTTTGCAACGGCTTTACTTTACGCATGTAACAACACGATTTTCTTTTATCTATACTGTCGTAAAACCCGTTTATACCGTTAGCGGCTACATATTCCATTATATCTTTCTCTTCAGGGAAGAAAGTTTCAATATTCAGCTCTGGATATTTTTTCTGGGTTTTATGAAACACTTCATACGTTTCATTAAACTGCCTGCCGGTATCTAATGTAAATACCGAAAGCTTCTCAAAATGTGGGGCAACATAATGCGTTAGCAACTGGTCTTCTATACCAAATGATGTAGAGAAGACTTTTTTACCTTCAAAATTATCCAAAACAAATGCCAGAGCATCCTGTATAGTTTTACCCTGTAACTCTTTATTCAGATATATTAACTTCTCCATTATCACTATTCTTTCTGGTTAATTTGACCCAAGCTCTTTCATGCAAAAAATAAAGGACCATTTTAGACATTACCTCTACACTTCCTATTGAAAATGCAATTGTAATATCTCCAGTCAGTATATAGGAAATAATCATAGTATCAATTGTTCCTACTATACGCCAGGTAACAGCCTTTATAGCCGAAACCCTTGGCCCCTCCTTTAGCGGAAAGATTTTTTTAGCCCTTATCAAATCAAACAACATATTATAATATCTTTAATTTCAAGACAAATATACCATTAGTCTATAGAAATAATAGACTAATGGTAAAATTTTTTTTATTGTTATAATTTCGCTAAGTCATATAAGGACTTTTGCTGCAGTAAACTTAGGGTATTGTCCCTTACCTGGGTCATAAATTTATTCAGGTTACATTTTGCTTCATCAGGGCAATCATCGCACTTTTCGTAGTAATTAAGGCTTACACATGGCAACATGGCAAGAGGTCCGTCTAACACCCTGATAAGTGTAGCAGCCGTAATCTCTTTAGGGTCTTTAAGAAGATAGTATCCTCCACCCTTTCCTTTTTTGGAACCTAATATTCCGTGTTTTTTTAAATCAAGCAATATAGCCTCAAGGAATTTTTTAGGTATACGCTCGTTATCCGAAATTTCGGAAATAAGGACAGGCTCTGTACCCGAATGCTTCGCAATGTAGATAAGAGCCTTTAATCCGTATTTTGTTTTTTTAGACAGCATATTATTCTTTAGTTAAAAACACCTCAGCCATCATGCAACGGGCACTTCCGCCACCACAGGCCTCAATAGTATCTAAGCTTGAACTTAAAATCTCTGTATGTTTTTCAATTTTAGCAATCTGGTCTTTTGTTAAAACCTGATGAGCCGAAGCACTCATAACGAGATAACTCTTATTATTATTGCCTCTAACCTGTAACATATTTCCTGCAAAATGGTTTAGCTGCTGCTCTGTTAAAAGAATAACTTCTTTCCCGTCTGACTTAAGGTTATCCAGCACCATTTTACGTTCTTTCTTGTCATCAATACAGTCAGCACAAATAACTGCAAAAGTTTCGGCTACACACATCATAACATTAGTATGATAAATGTGTTTACGCTCACCATTTACTGTTTGGAACGCTTCAAATATAACCGGAGTATATTCAAAGTCTTCACAAAACTCAATAAACAGCTCTTCATCAGCCCTTGGAGACAGCGCACAGTAAGCCTTTTGATTTTGCCTGTCAAGCACTATGCTTCCTGTACCTTCAAGAAAAATATCATCTTCCTCGGCCGATGTATAATCTACTATATTCTCAATAAGAAAACCTTTCTCTTCCAAAAGGTCAAGTATATCTTCTCTTCTTTCTAAACGCCTGTTTTCAGCAAACATAGGATAAAGCGCTACATCCCCATTCTCATGGAAAGACACCCAGTTGTTAGGAAATATAGAATCAGGAGTATCAGGATTAACAGTATCATCTACAACAACAACATTTACCCCAACAGCTCTAAGCTTATCTACAAAAGCATCAAACTCCTGCTGCGCTTTGGCATTTACCGTATCTGGCAAAAGGTTATCCATCACCTTTTGGTAATAGTTGTTTACCGCGGTTTGCTCATTCATCCTGAAAGCAATCGGACGTATCATCAATATAGTATCAGTAATCTGTCTCATAATGTAAATTTACGGATATTATTAATCCCTTATAAGCGGTAATGTTGAACATCTTAATAAACCTTCCTGTTTTGCTATTTCAGCATAAG
The DNA here is from genome assembly GCF_036347315.1 of Flavobacterium sp. C4GT6. Classification (NCBI taxonomy): domain Bacteria; kingdom Pseudomonadati; phylum Bacteroidota; class Flavobacteriia; order Flavobacteriales; family Flavobacteriaceae; genus Flavobacterium; species Flavobacterium sp. C4GT6. The sequence continues at coordinate 129,584 of NZ_JAZGZU010000002.1, read as the reverse complement.
GAACTTCTTCCACCGTAAAGCCCCTTTCAAGAAGCCATTTTTTTAGCCTTGTAAAGTTCTTTTCTATCACAACCACATCTGGAGCTATAGAAAACACGTTAGAGTTCATATTATACATTTCCTCTCTTTCTATATGGAAAAGATTTTCTCTTCCAAACAGGTTAACAAGATACATATAATCTGCCTCTTCACGGAAACCACTTTTGTATATAATACCTTTATCTGTACCTATAGGCTGGAAACAACAATCAAGGTGAAGTGCATTGTCTCTTGGCTCTATTTTAGACTTAACCAAATCAAACTCCTTAACTATTTTATTCGGGAAAAGTTCTTTTATATAATTTACCCCCTGCATATTGGTACGGGCAGTAATATAATCTTTATAATCGCTACCCTTGTAGGTACCTATAAATATATGATCATTCCAGGGCATAACATCTCCCCCTTCGATATGAACTTCCTCGGGAGGACGAACTACTTTAGCTGGATCTATCTGGTCTATCACATACTGTATAGCTTCCAGCTCTCTTTCCCTATCAGGTAGTATATTGGCTTTTATGAATACGTCTTCAATAACAAACCCAATATCACGACTAAATATCTGGTTGTAGTTCTCTATAATTTCAGGTCTGTAAACCTTAACGTCATATTTCTTAAACACTTCATTAAAGGCTTCCATTTCTTTGACCATATCCTCTTCTACCGGATAAGTATCGGCAAGTATATGCTCCAGTGATTTAGGATCGTAAGCTTCATGTATCTGTGGTGTAGGTCCGTTACTTACAGCTGTTCCTAATATCACAGCCCTTAATCGTGATGTTTCGTTTTTAATGTTCAGATTCAACATGGTTTCTGGCTTTTTGGCAAATATAGAAAATGCCCCTTAATTATAAACATTTACCACGATGTTAGTTTAAATATTATCAATTTTTCAACAGAGTGATCTTAATTTTAATACAAACTGACAATATACCAACAAAAAAGTCCTGCATTGCAGGACTTTTATATATCATACAGGATTGATTACCTGTTATTAATATCTGTAAAATCTCTAAGCGGACTTCCAGTATAAACCTGTCTTGGACGACCGATAGGCTCTTTATTTACTCTCATTTCTTTCCATTGAGCAATCCAACCCGGTAAACGACCGATTGCAAAAAGAACTGTAAACATTTCTGTAGGTATACCCATAGCCCTGTAAATGATTCCTGAATAGAAATCTACGTTAGGATATAGGTTTCTTGATTTGAAGTACTCGTCTTCAAGAGCTGCTTTTTCTAATTTTTTAGCGATATCAAGTACCGGATCATCTACACCAAGATCTGCAAGAACTTCGTCTGCAGCTTTTTTGATGATTCTTGCTCTTGGGTCAAAGTTTTTATAAACTCTGTGGCCGAAGCCCATTAAACGGAAAGGATCGTTTTTATCTTTTGCCTTAGCAAGGAATTTCTCAACATCTCCACCGTCTTTCTGGATAGCCTCAAGCATTTCAAGTACTGCCTGATTAGCACCACCGTGAAGTGGGCCCCATAATGCAGATACACCTGAAGAGATTGAAGCAAATAAACCTGCGTGTGACGAACCTACCATTCTTACTGTAGAGGTAGAACAGTTTTGCTCGTGATCTGCGTGAAGGATAAATAGTTTATCAAGCGCATTAACCACAACAGGATTCATTTTGTAAGGACCCGTAGGAAGTTCAAACATTAAACGCATAAAGTTCTCTACATATCCTTTAGTGTTATCGTAGTAGTTTAAAGGATAACCCATATTTTTTCTGTATGTCCATGTAGCAATAATCAGGAACTTAGCCATAGTTTTGCACACTGCCTCATACATTTCTTTTTCGTTGTCTACATTAACTGATTTAGGGTTAAATGCAGTAAGCGCACTTGTTAAAGATGCTAACACTCCCATTGGGTGAGCTGTTCTTGGGAAACCATCAATGATGTTTTTCATTTCCTCATTAACAAGCGTATATTTTCTTATATCTTTCTCAAATTTCTCTATCTGAGCAGCAGTAGGAAGTTCTCCGAAAATTAAAAGGTAAGCTACTTCTAAAAAATTAGACTTTTCGGCAAGATCCTCAATTGAGTAACCTCTGTAACGTAATATACCCTGCTCTCCATCTAAAAAGGTAATATTACTTGTACATGAACCTGAGTTTTTATACCCCGGATCAATTGTTATGGCGCCGGTTTCGCCCCTAAGTTTATTAATATCGATAGCTACTTCATTTTCAGTTCCCACGATTACCGGAAACTCATATTTTTTGCCATCAATTTCCAATATAGCGATATTTGACATGATGTTATTTGAGTTTATTTTTGTTTGTAAAATTATATTCCTGCGAATTTAATAAATTACAATTTATTTAGGAAGTAAATTACTTATTAAAATCGTTAAATCTGCAGATAAAAAACAAAAGTTATTAGTTTGAAGCTAACAATATTGAAAAATATGCAATATTAATACCGTTTTTAGTGTTAAAAATCTATTTTTTAATTATCCAAACAACACTAAACCATTAATTATCTGAAAGTTCGCTTTTATCAAAAACAAGAAACAAAAGGCCGGCATTAAAAAAACACCGACCTCTCAACATGAAGTTTACTTTTATCTTTTATTCTTTTATCACTTTTTCAACCTTAACTCCTTTATCAGAAGTTACTTTAAGGAAGTAAATACCTTTGGTTCTCATTGAGATATCTATACTAGCCTGAACATCATTAGGCATCAATGTTTGTAACAACCTTCCCTGAATATCATACAGGCTCACAGAGCGCAGATTTACATCTCCTTCAACACTCAATACATCTTTTACAGGATTAGGGTATATCTTAATTGAATTATCTTTTGTAAAGTCATCCAGCCCCATTATATCCTCAAATTCAGTTACCGCCTGATTAGTCGCTACCGGAAGATTATAATCAAAATAAATACTGGCTTCATTCATCACATTATCACCTTCCTGTAAATCCTGTTTAGATTTCAGCTTGAACAGTATATTACCATGATCGGCAGCGTTGAGGTTTATATTATCAAAAATAAACTCAACAACATTACCTTGAATCCTGGCTTCTACCTCATGTGAACTATTTAAAATCTGAATTGAATTGATATCAAAATCAGCTTCATTTATAAAATGTTTCACAACTATAAAAGATGCCGGTGCAGTACCTGTATTCTCAAAATTAACCACATAATGCAAATAGTCTCCTATTGCATTTGATGGCAATGTTTCACCTTCAACACAAATGATATTGTTAGGATCAAAGGAACCAACAACAGTTTGATTAAATATATATTGATTATCATCGGGGTTTTCATCTGTACCTCCATCAATATTTGCTGTAAATGGCAATACATCATCAATATTAATTGCAGGCGTATCTGTCGGGCTGTTTACATGCAAGGTCATTAATATCTCCCTGTTCTCAAAAGGCTGCAGGTTTGTATAATTCCATCCATATACCCCGGGAGCTATATCATCGGCCATAGGTTCCAAAAGTAGAGGTGTAAGTGTTTCATAATCCCATTCGCACCCCACAGTACCCGAAACAACCTGATTTCCTTTATTTTTATAAACTATTTTATAAACAGCATCAAATCCCGGTCTTGCCGGAGTTATAGGAAACATTACCACCTCTACATCGTTATGAATCCCATTTGGCTCTATACAAAAGTTTTGAACTGAAACCGAATTATCTACAACAGGAAAGTTCACATAAGCAGGAGTTACGGTAAACCAGTTATCCTCAAACTCAGGAACCACCGTAAAATTACCATCCTGAGTATAAAAACTATACTCCCCGTTTATACCTGTAAAAGTATCACCACCATCAACACCATCACTAATACTCAATTTCACAAAAGGGTAGAGAACATCTTCCGGACCACAACCATCGCTATCAGCATCAAAAACAGCTGTACCGGTTATAGTATTATAATTACCTCCGGGCGTAAAAGTGCAGTACGTACTCACAACAATATTCTCTATACCGTTAACCAATTCAATTTGAGACAACTCCCCTTCGTCTATGCAAATAAAATTAAGCAGTGGGTTATTATTATCTATATGAATATCTGCAGGGTTGGGTATAACTGTTCCATTTTTAATACTCATTGTTTCAAGTAAACTATTATCTATAAAATCAATTTTAGATAATAATGGTGACTCACTTAAATCAACATTTACCAAATCAGTATCAAGAATTGACAGTTCCTGCAAGCTTATCATTTCAGAAAAATCCAAATCAGTTAATGGAGCATGGTGAATACCTAAATATTCTAAAGAAGTTACACCTGCAAAATCAACTGTAGCAAGGTTAGTTTCATACAAGTATACATACTGAAGATTTGGCAATCCGGCAAAACTTAAAAACTGTAATGGCGTACCTCCGTCGCAATGAAACTGTTCCAAATTAACTAAACTATTTAAATCCAAAGAGTTAACATTAGCATTAATTGCAAAATCAAGAATCCTTAAATTAGTAAAGAACTCCAAACCTGTAGCATCGCTCATTCCAGAGTTTTGGAAATTTAAATTCCATACTAAAAGCGCTTCACTTTCCTGGATTTCATAATCATTATTCTGATCTATTTTAATTGCTACACCATTCTCATCCTTTGCAATATCATTAGATGTGTTTGCAGACAAAAGCCAGTTCTTAAAATTAGCATCAGGTATATTCACTATTTGGGCACTGGTAATACCCGAAAACAAGAGTAATAAGTAAAATAGTTTCTTTTTCATGTTAGTTTATGTGTGTGGTTAATCGGTTTTTCAAATATATTTTATTCTGTTTCTCAGCACACCAGTCGTTTAGAATTTGCGAACTCTCAATTAGAATTCGCCTCTACATTGACTTTAATAGCTCCTGCAGACGTTCTTTTTTACGCTGGCTAATTGGCAAATGGCTATTATCTGCCATTACAGCATAACCTCCGTCTTTTTTGATGTATGACTTTAAATAGGCTAGATTTATTAAATGCGACTGATGTATGCGTTCAAAACCGTGTTCAGACAATAAATCCTCATACTCCTTAAGCGTTTTAGCTATCAGTATAGGTTTGCTATCTTTTATATAGAACTTAGTGTAATTATCCTGCGATTCACAACGAATGATATCCTTTACTTCAAAAAGATGAATTCCGTCGGAAGTAGAAAGTGCTATCCTTTTAAACTTATCCACCTTCTTGCTTATATTCTCCAGCAACAGATCAATATGCGCATAATTATCAGATGCCGACAGTGTCTTTTTTATCTTATCGACTACGTTATTCAAATCTTCGGGATCTACAGGTTTAAGCAAATAATCCAGAGCACTAAAACGGAATGCTTTTACCGCATACTGTTCATGCGCCGTAATAAACACCACATGGCAGGACAACCTGCCTTTGCGTTGCATTACCTGTTCCAGTATATCAAAACCGGTTCCGTCGCCCAGTAAAATATCCAGGAATACTACATTGGGCTGATGATACTCAATGGCACTGATGCCTGTTTTCACACTATCGGCCTCACCTACTATTTCTATATCTGGTGCATAAAGAGACAATAGCCCTTTCATACCATTCCTTAAATTACTGTCGTCGTCTATTAGTAAAGCTGTTATCATATTAGTTAGTTGCGTACTGTATTGGTAAGTTTAAAACTATTCTTGTCCCGCCAGATTGCCCTTCACTCGTCATCATATCTTGAATTTCAACCTTTGAGGTTTTTGAGGTAAATGCCTGAATTACTTCCAGCCTTTTGCGGGTTATTTCTAAAGCCATTGATTTATGTACTGTAACCGAATTGACTTTCATTTCTTTTGATTTAGTAAAACCTATACCGTTATCGGTAACCGTACAAATGAGCTTTTCTCCATCTAAGGCAAAATCAACCTTTATGATTCCTTTTTCCTTTTTAGGAACCAATCCGTGCAAAATAGCATTTTCCACAAACGGCTGCAATAATAATGGCGGAATAGCCATATCATCTTCAATATCGGGATCTTTTGTTATCGTAAACTCAAAAAGATTATTAAACCTAAGCTGTTCCAGCTCGAGGTAATTACGCAACCCTTCAATCTCATTATCAATAGGGATAAGTGACTCTTTGGAATACTCCAGTGTTAAACGCATTAATTTAGAGAATTTGGAAAGGTATTTAATAGCAGAATCTGTACCGTTTTGCACAATAAAACTGGATATAGACCCTAGGCAGTTAAATACAAAATGCGGATTCATTTGCAAATGGAGTGCCTTTTGCTCATACTCCGCCAATTCCTTTTGAAGCGTAAGTGTTTTTTTAAGCTGACGCCTGTTAGAAACTAAAAAAGCTATCCCGAAAAGTAATAGGATAAATAGCACCACAAAGAACATCTGCTGATTATGGCGTTTTACTTCCTCATTATAAATTGCCTGCTTTTTATCAGCTTCAGCCTTTTGCATTTCGGCCTTACGTTCCATTTCATAGTTCATCTCTTCACGAACCATGTTTTTAATATTCTCGGCATTATTAATACTATCCTTAGCCTTTTCAAATTTCTTATAGTGAATTAGAGCCTGTTTATAGTCACCTTTTTTCTCATACAGCTCACTTATACTTTTTTCAGACGATTTTACCTGTTCCAGCACCCCTATTTCTTCGGCATACACAGATGATTTCCCTAAATACTCCAGTGCCTTAGTATCATTACCCTGTTTCGCGTAAAGATCACCCAGATAAGCCAGCGATGCAGATGCACCATATTTCTCGCTCACATCCTCAAAAACATTCAGTCCTTTATAATAATTTTCCTCAGCCCTTACATACTTACCCGTCTTCTCATAATACTGCCCCATAGCATTGTATAGCTCTCCCAGACCTCTTTTGTTTTCGTGATCATTAAATATCGTTAAAGCCTCCTGGAAAGAAGCCAATGCATCTTCGGGCTTGTTTTCAAGAAGATAAATATTACCAATGTTAGTAATGGTTATTGCGCTGCTACTATCGCCAATTTCTTTTTGTATGGCAAGTGCTTTATTAAAGTACTCTAAAGCCTTATCGTATTCCTTTTGCGCTTTATAAACAATACCTATATTATTGTAAAGCCTTAATACTATTTCCTGTTGCTTTGCTTCCTTATAAAGCTTTAGCGCTTTAAAATAATATTCCAGCGAACCTGCATAATTATTTTGTTCTGAACACACTATACCTATACTTCCGTAGGTTTTAGCCAAATTTGCCTTTATTTCATCTTTTTTATCTGTTGATTCAGGCAAGAGTTGTTCAAAAATATCCTGAGCATTAGTAAAGCTCTTTAAAGCTTCGGTATACCTGCTCAGCATAATATTGGCATTACCTAAGTTAAACCAGGCCTCCCCTTTATCTTTCCTGAAGTTTTTCTGTTCAGAAAGCTTTAATGCCTTTTGAGCATACTGCATCATCAATTCCGGATTGTTCTCTACATATTCTGACGACACTGCATTAAGCAGTTCTGCCTTTTGTTTATCTGTAGAGGCTTTATCTAACTGATTTAACAGACTATCCAGCGCCCTGTTTTGGGAAAAAGCAGCACAGTTAAACAGAAATAAGGCTATTAGGGCAAGGTTTTTTAAAAACTTCATATGCAACACATTAATTGTCATTAACAAATTTATGATTTCAATTTGATTTATTGACAGCAGATGAGTATTTGAAGCTTTTGATTTAGAATTTGTATTACCCGAATAAAAAAAGCGCCTCCGTAATTACGAAGGCGCTTTTGCACAAGCAAAGCTTTAAGTAAGCTTATTGTATTATCTTTTTACTTTAAAAGCTCTTTCTTTAGGGAAGTAAGCCACTTCAGCAAGTTCTTCTTCAATTCTAAGAAGCTGGTTATACTTCGCCATACGGTCACTACGTGAAGCAGAACCTGTTTTAATCTGTCCGCAGTTAAGCGCAACAGCTAAATCAGCGATAGTATTATCTTCAGTTTCTCCCGAACGGTGAGACATTACAGATGTATACCCTGCATTGTGAGCCATATTCACAGCTGCGATAGTTTCTGTAAGTGTACCAATTTGGTTTACTTTAATAAGGATCGAGTTAGCAATACCCTGCTCAATACCTCTTGATAAACGCTCTACGTTTGTAACATATAAATCGTCTCCAACAAGCTGAACTTTATCACCTATTTTCTCAGTAAGGTATTTCCAACCTTCCCAGTCATCCTCATACATACCATCTTCAATAGAAATGATAGGGTATTTACCGGCAAGTTCTGCAAGGTAATCTGCCTGCTCCTGAGAAGTTCTCACTTTACCTTCAGCACCTTCAAACTTACTATAGTCATATTTACCGTTTACATAGAATTCAGATGCTGCACAGTCAAGAGCAATCATTACTTCGTCACCAAACTTGTAACCTGCATTCTCTACAGCTTTCTTAATTGTATCAAGAGCATCCTCAGTACCACCTGCAAGGTTTGGAGCAAAACCACCCTCATCACCTACAGCAGTGCTTAAACCTCTGTCATGAAGTACTTTTTTAAGGTTATGAAAAACCTCTGTACCTATTTGCATTGCATGAGTAAAGTTATTTGCTTTTACAGGCATAATCATAAACTCCTGGAAAGCAATAGGAGCATCTGAATGCGAACCTCCGTTAATGATATTCATCATTGGAACAGGAAGTGTATTAGCAGAAACACCACCTACATATCTGTATAACGGCATACCCAGTTCGTTTGCTGCAGCTTTTGCCACTGCAAGAGACACACCAAGAATAGCGTTAGCACCTAAGTTAGATTTATTAGCAGTACCATCAAGGTCAATCATGGCTTTGTCTATAGAGTTTTGTTCAAAAACAGACATCCCCACTATCTCACCTGCAAGTTTTGTATTTACATTTTCAACTGCTTTAAGCACGCCTTTACCCATATAAGACTTACCGCCATCACGCAACTCTACTGCCTCGTGCTCTCCTGTAGAAGCTCCTGAAGGAACAGCTGCCCTACCAAGAATACCATTTTCTGTAATTACATCAACTTCTACTGTAGGATTTCCACGAGAATCCAGTATTTGCCTAGCGTGTACTTTAATAATAATACTCATTATATAGTTTTTAGTTTGTTATTTTCTTAGTTAACCAAACAAATTTAAACATTTTGAAAAATGAAAAGGTCTTATTTTTAAAAACTTATAAACGCAATCGTTTTAGTTTCTGCATCTTAACGTAAATTTTATTTACAAAACCTCTATAAACAGAATTTGGACTAATAAATATTAGCCCAAATTCATTATTTGTTAGAAAAAAGCGTTTAAAATTTAGTTTTTAGCTTTTTCTATATTCTCAATAAACTGATCGAACAGGTAAGATGCATCGTGTGGACCCGGGCTAGCCTCTGGGTGGTATTGTACAGAGAAACAGTTTTTGTTTTTCATTCTCATACCTGCCACAGTGCCATCGTTAATGTGCTCGTGTGTAAGCTCGAACTCAGGATTCTTTTCAAGATCTTCTCTTACTACGGCAAAACCGTGGTTTTGAGAAGTAATTTCACCTTTACCTGTAAGAATGTTTCTTACCGGGTGGTTAATACCCCTGTGCCCGTTAAACATTTTATAAGTAGCTATACCGTTTGCCAAAGCTAAAACCTGATGCCCTAAACAGATCCCAAACACCGGCTGGTTCTCTTCAAGAATCTTTTTAGCTACTTCCTGAGCACCTGTTAGCGGAGCCGGGTCACCAGGACCATTTGAAAGGAAGTATCCGTCAGGATTAAACGATTTTAAATCTTCGTATGTAGAGTTGTATGGAAACACTTTCACATAGCAGTCTCTCTTTACAAGGTTTCTAAGAATATTTTTCTTGATACCAAGGTCAAGTGCAGACACTTTGTATTTAGCCTCTGGGTTACCCACAAAGTAAGGCTCTTTAGTAGACACTTTAGAAGAAAGCTCAAGTCCGTCCATATTTGGCACAGCTGCAAGTTGCTCTTTAAGCTCTTCTAAAGAAGTTCCGTCTGTAGAGATAGCGGCATTCATAGCACCGTTATCACGTATATAACTCACAAGTGCTCTTGTATCTACATCAGATATAGTTACAAGGTTATTCTTTTCAAAATACTCTTTCAGTCCTTCTGTAGAATTAACTCTCGAATGATTAAAACTAAAGTTTTTACAAACCAGACCTGAAATCATTACACGATCAGCCTCTACATCCTCTTCATTAGTACCGTAGTTACCAATGTGTGCGTTAGACGCCACCATAATTTGACCAAAATAAGAAGGGTCTGTAAAAATTTCCTGGTAACCGGTCATACCGGTATTAAAACATACCTCACCAAAAACTGTTCCTTCAATCCCAATAGATTTACCATAAAAAACAGTACCATCTGCTAATAAAAGTATGGCTTTGTTACGATTTGAATATTTCATTTATAAATGTTTGTTGCTGTATTGCGTGCAAAGTTACTTCAAAAAATTATCTTTCTAAAATTTCCTAATCAATTGCTTTAAAAAACCGGGTTGATCAGGTCAAAAAAAAAGGACAAACTATAAAGTTTATCCTTTTTAATATTATTGAAAAATCAGTTTTACCATGATTATTCAGTAGTTTCTTTGTTTTCTTCTGTATCAACAGCAGGAGCTTCAGCTGCAGGAGCTTCAGCAGTAGTAGCAGCTTTTTTAGTTCTACCTCTACGAGTAGTTTTCTTAGCTTCTTTCTTAGCAGCGTTGTACAGTTCGTTAAAGTCTACAAACTCGATCATTGCCATATCAGCGTTATCACCAAGACGGTTACCAAGTTTAATGATACGAGTATATCCACCCGGACGATCACCAACTTTAGCAGAAACTTCTCTGAAAAGCTCAGTAACTGCATATTTGTTTCTCAGGTAAGAGAAAACGATACGTCTGTTGTGAGTTGTATCTTCTTTAGACTTTGTTACAAGAGGCTCAACAAACTGCTTAAGGGCTTTCGCCTTAGCAACAGTCGTATTGATACGCTTGTGCTCTATAAGGGAGCAAGCCATGTTAGCTAGCATAGACTTTCTATGGCCAGCTTGCCTGCTTAAATGATTTACTTTTTTTCCGTGTCTCATTGCTGTCTGTAATTAAAACCTTTACGGCCCAGATTATTCTTTATCTAATTTATATTTCGTTAAATCCATCCCGAAGTGTAAATTCTTAGAAGCAACAAGCTCATCAAGCTCGGTCAAAGATTTTTTACCAAAGTTACGGAACTTCATTAAGTCATTTTTATTAAACGATACTAAGTCTCCTAATGTATCAACTTCAGCCGCTTTCAAACAATTTAATGCCCTTACAGAAAGATCCATATCAACCAGCTTAGTTTTAAGCAGTTGTCTCATATGAAGTGATTCTTCATCATAAGATTCTGTTTGAGCTATTTCATCGGCCTCAAGTGTAATTCTTTCATCAGAGAACAGCATAAAGTGGTGTATTAACGTTTTAGCTGCTTCTGTAAGAGCATCTTTAGGATGAATTGAACCATCGGTGATAATTTCAAAAACCAGTTTTTCGTAGTCGGTTTTTTGCTCAACACGGAAGTTCTCTATTGTATACTTAACGTTCTTTACCGGAGTAAAGATAGAGTCTGTAAAAATAGTTCCTATAGCTGCGTTTTGCTTCTTGTTCTCTTCTGCAGGCACATAACCTCTACCTTTCTCGATAGTAAGTTCAAGGTTGATGTTTATTTTGCTGTCCATGTTACAGATAACAAGTTCAGGGTTTAACACCTGGAATCCTGAAATAAATTTCTGGAAATCACCAGCTGTTAGCTGATCTTTACCTGTTACTGATACAGTAACAGATTCGTTATCGATGTCGTCAATCTGACGCTTAAAACGAACTTGTTTTAAGTTAAGGATTATCTCAGTAACATCTTCAACAACACCAGCTATTGTAGAGAACTCATGGTCAACTCCTTCGATACGAACAGAAGTAATTGCGTAACCTTCAAGAGAAGAAAGCAAAACTCTTCTTAATGCGTTACCAACAGTCAATCCATATCCCGGTTCCAAAGGTCTGAATTCAAATTTACCTTGGAAATCGGTAGAATCGATCATGATAACTTTATCGGGCTTTTGAAAATTAAATATTGCCATATTTCGACTGATGTCAATTTTTATTTGTTATACAACTCAACGATTAGTTGCTCTTTGATGTTTTCAGGAATTTGTATCCTTGCAGGTACTGAAACAAAAGTACCTTCTTTAGTATCGTTGTTCCAAGTGATCCACTCGTAAACATGAGCAGAGTTTGATAAAGAACGATCGATAGCCTCTAGAGATTTTGATTTCTCACGAACAGCAACTTTATCTCCTGGCTTAAGGTGGTAAGAAGGAATGTTAACAACTTCACCGTTTACAGTAACGTGTCTGTGTGAAACGATTTGTCTTGCAGCTCTTCTAGAAGGTGCAATACCCATTCTGAATACTACGTTGTCTAATCTAGCTTCACAAAGTTGTAAAAGCACTTCACCTGTTACTCCTTTAGTAGCAGCTGCCTTTTCATATAGGTTTCTGAATTGCTTTTCAAGAACACCATAAGTGTACTTAGCTTTTTGCTTCTCCATTAACTGGATTGCATATTCAGATTTTTTACCTCTCTTTTTAGCTAAACCATGTTGCCCTGGAGGGTAATTTCTTTTTTCGAAAGACTTGTCATCTCCGAAGATCGCCTCACCAAATTTACGGGCGATTTTAGTTTTAGGACCAGTATATCTTGCCATTTTAAAAATAATTAAACAGGGGATTATGAATTCAGGTCTCCTCCTCCGATAATCCGTATCCCTGTTTGGTTATACTCTAGTTATAATAAATTAAACTCTTCTTCTCTTAGGAGGACGGCATCCATTGTGAGGTAGTGGAGTTACGTCGATAATTTCTGTAACCTCAATACCACCATTGTGTAGTGATCTGATAGCAGACTCTCTACCGTTTCCAGGACCTTTAACGTAAACTTTTACTTTTTTAAGACCTGCCTCAAGAGCAACTTTTGAGCAATCTTCTGCTGCCATCTGAGCTGCATATGGAGTGTTCTTTTTAGAACCTCTGAAGCCCATCTTACCTGCAGATGACCATGAAATAACTTCACCTTTCTTGTTAGTTAAAGAAATGATGATGTTGTTAAAAGTTGCACTAATATGAGCTTCGCCTGTTGACTCAACAACAACTTTACGTTTTTTTGTATTCGCTTTAGCCATACTACTACTTATTATTTAGTTGCTTTTTTCTTGTTAGCAACAGTTTTTCTCTTACCTTTTCTTGTTCTAGAGTTATTCTTGGTACGCTGACCTCTTAATGGAAGACCAACTCTGTGACGGATACCTCTATAGCATCCGATATCCATTAAACGCTTAATGTTAAGCTGGATTTCAGAACGAAGCTCACCTTCAATTTTGAAGTAAGAAACGGCCTCACGAATGCTACCGATCTCGTCATCATTCCAATCCTGTACTTTTTTATCTTCGCTTACCTGAGCTTTTTCCAGAATCTCTTTAGCTCTGCTTCTACCAATACCAAAGATATAAGTTAAAGCAATAACTCCTCTTTTGTTTTTAGGTATATCTACCCCTGCAATTCTTGCCATAATTATCCTTGTCTTTGTTTAAATCTAGGATTCTTTTTATTAATCACGTATAATCTGCCTTTTCTACGCACAATGATGCACTCGGCACTTCTTTTCTTTACTGATGCTCTTACTTTCATTTTAATAGCTTTAGTATCTATAAGTAATTCTTGCTTTAGACAAATCATAAGGGCTCATTTCCAGTTTAACCTTATCACCAGGTAACAACTTAATGTAGTGCATACGCATTTTACCGGAAATGTGAGCAATTACAACATGCCCGTTTTCTAATTCTACACGGAACATGGCATTTGACAATGCCTCTATAATTGATCCGTCTTGTTCTATTGCTGCTTGTTTTGCCATAAAAATTATTAAGCTACCGCTTTTCTATTCTTACCACTTTTCATCAAACCGTCATAATGTCTGTTTAACAGATATGAGTTGATTTGCTGGATAGTATCTATTGCAACCCCAACCATGATTAACAGCGATGTTCCGCCATAGAACAAAGCCCACTGTGACTGGATATTCATTAAGCTCACTACAATTGCCGGGAACACGGCAATAATTGCAAGGAATAATGAACCAGGGAATGTGATTAAAGACATGATTTTGTCTAGGTAATCTGAAGTTTCAACACCTGGTCTAACACCTGGTATAAATCCTCCACTCCTCTTAAGGTCATCCGCCATTTTATTAGTAGGTACTGTAATCGCGGTGTAAAAGTACGTAAAAATTATAATTAATAGTGCAAAAACTATATTATACGCTAAACCGAACACATTTTGGAATTGAGCAGTAATTGTTTTGGCAGCGTCAGCCTCAGAAAGACCTGCTAGTGCCGCCGGTATAAACATAATAGCCTGAGCAAAGATAATTGGCATAACTCCCGCAGCGTTAAGCTTTAAAGGAATCCATTGCCTGTTACCACCTGCAATATCCTGTTCGAAATCTCCTGTGGCAGTACGACGAGCATACTGCACAGGTATTTTTCTTACTGCCATAATAAGCAGAACAGAAGCTATAATGATTAACAACCATACTACTACTTCAAAAACCAAAAGCATTAGACCTCCGTTGTTCTCAGATACACGAGAAGTGAACTCCTGAACAAAAGCCTGAGGCATTCTTGCGATAATACCTACAAGAATTAACAGTGAAATACCGTTACCAATACCTTTGTCGGTAATTTTTTCACCTAGCCACATTGCAAAAATTGTACCTGTAGTTAAGATAACCACAGAAGAGAAAATGAAAGGAACAGAGTCTGAACTTATCAAAAAAGCTTCTCTAGGCAAAGTTCTGTACAGGTTATAGATGTAACCAGGACCTTGAACTAAAGTGATTAATATTGTTAGCCAACGGGTAATCTGATTGATTCTCTTTCTGCCGCTCTCACCTTCTTTTTGTAACTTTTGAAGATAAGGAACTGCGATACCCATTAACTGAACAACGATAGACGCAGAGATATAAGGCATGATACCTAAAGCAAATACAGACGCCTGCGAGAACGCACCACCTGTAAATACATCAATAAGCCACCCAATACCATCCTGAGCCTGATTAGTTAAGCCATTTAATTTTGTAGCATCAATACCCGGTAATGTTACGTGAGCACCAAAACGGTAAACAAGTAATAATCCTAGAGTAACTAAAATTCTGTTTTTTAGTTCTTCTATTTTCCAAACATTGACAAACGCTTCTATAAATTTTTTCATGTGACTATAAAAGATTATAAAGTTACAGCTTCACCTCCAGCAGCTTCGATAGCAGCTTTTGCGGTAGCCGTAAATTTGTGAGCAGTTACTTTTAGTTTTGCTTTAAGCTCTCCTCTTCCTAAAATCTTTACCTGTTCATTTTTTGTAGCTAAGCGGTTCTCTACAAGTACTGTAAAATCTACAGTATCTGTAACGATTCCGTTATCTACAAGAGCCTGAAGCGTATCTAGGTTTACGCCAGCATATTCCTTACGGTTGATGTTTTTAAAACCAAACTTAGGAACACGACGCTGTAATGGCATTTGACCACCTTCGAAACCTATCTTCTTAGAATAACCAGAACGAGATTTAGCTCCTTTGTGACCACGTGCAGCAGTACCACCTTTTCCTGAACCTTCTCCTCTACCTACTCTTTTGTTCTTATTGTGAACTGAACCTTCAGCCGGTTGTAAGTTACTTAAATCCATAACAGTGTGTTATTGTTATTTAGTCTCTTCTACAGAAACTAAGTGTTTAACTTTGTTTACCATTCCAAGGATAGCAGAAGTTGCATCGTGTTCAACAACTTGTCCCATTTTTCTAAGACCTAAAGCCTCAAGTGTTCTCTTTTGATTAAGAGGACAGTTGATTTTGCTTCGTACTTGTTTTACTAATATTTTCGCCATGATTTCCTTGAATTAACCTTTAAATACTTTTTCTAAAGATACACCTCTTTGCTTAGCTACAGTAGCCGCGCTTCTCATTTGAAGTAAAGCATCAAAAGTTGCTTTTACCACGTTGTGAGGGTTAGATGAACCTTGAGATTTTGATAATACATCGTGAATACCTACAGATTCAAGAACCGAACGTACAGCACCACCGGCAATTACTCCGGTACCGTGTGAAGCAGGCATTAGCAGTACACGTGCACCACCAAATTTACCTTTTTGTTCGTGAGGTACAGTTTGGCTTGATAGAGGAATTCTAACAAGATTCTTTTTAGCATCTTCTACTGCCTTAGCAATAGCTTCAGATACGTCTTTAGATTTTCCAAGACCGTGGCCTACAACTCCGTTCTCGTCTCCTACAACTACAATAGCAGAAAAACCGAAAGCTCTACCACCTTTTGTAACTTTAGTAACACGATTAACACTTACCAAACGATCCTTTAATTCAAGTCCGCCTGGTTTTACTAGTTCTACGTTTTTATAATTATGATACATAATTTTCTTAGAATTTTAGTCCGGCCTCTCTAGCGCCTTCAGCTAATGATTTAACACGTCCGTGGTAAAGATATCCACCTCTATCAAAAGTGATGGTTTCAATACCAGCTTTTAAAGCTCTCTCTGCAACAAGTTTACCTACAGATGCAGCAGTCTCAATGTTAGTACCTTTAGTTATTTCATTCTCTCTTGAAGATGCAGAAACTAGAGTAACACCGTTCACATCATCTATGATTTGAGCATAGATTTCTTTATTGCTTCTAAAAACAGAAAGTCTTGGTTGAGCAGCAGTTCCGCTTACAATCTTTCTGATTCTGAACTTAATTCGTTGTCTTCTTTCAGATTTTGTTAATGACATAGTCTTAATTTTTAAGCTGATTTACCTGCTTTTCTTCTTAGTTCTTCACCTACAAACTTAACTCCTTTTCCTTTGTAAGGTTCTGGCTTACGGAAAGATCTGATCTTTGCAGCAACCTGGCCTAAAAGTTGTTTGTCATGAGAAGATAACTTAATGATTGGGTTTTTACCTTTCTCAGATACAGTCTCTACTGTTACTTCAGAAACAACATCTAAAACGATGTTGTGTGAAAAACCTAGAGCGATATCAAGTTTATTACCCTGGTTAGAAGCTCTGTAACCTACACCTACCAACTCTAGCGACTTAGTAAAGCCTTCAGATACACCAATAATCATATTATTAATCAGGGCTCTGTATAAACCATGCTTAGATCTGTCGTTCTTGTTGTCAGAAGATCTTTCAACAATTACCTGTCCTTCCTCAACTTTTACAGTAACATCTATAAAATCCTGAGTAAGTTCTCCTTTTTTTCCTTTTACTGTAATAACGCCATCTTTAACATCAACTGTTACTCCAGACGGTATTGCAATTGGATTTTTACCTATTCTTGACATTGTATAAGTCTTTATTATTAGTATACGTAACAGATTACTTCACCACCAACATTGTGTTGTTTAGCTTGTTTTCCAGTCATCAATCCTTTTGATGTAGAAACGATAGCTATACCTAAACCGTTTAGAATTCTAGGTAATTCGGTAGCACCTGCATATTTACGTAAACCTGGTTTACTAATTCTCTGGATATCCTTAATTACAGGCTCTTTAGTTTCTTTGTCGTACTTAAGAGCGATTTTGATGGTACCTTGTACTTTGTTATCATCAAATTTGTAACTTAAGATATATCCCTGATCGAATAAAATCTTAGTGATCTCTTTTTTAAGGTTAGAAGCAGGAATTTCAACCACTTTGTGGTTAGCTCTTACTGCATTTCTAACTCTTGTTAGATAATCTGCGATAGGATCTGTATACATATATATTAATTTGCGGTAACGGTTTTCGGCCTTAAAAAGGCCGAACCTGAAACCAATTTATAATTCTTTTATTACCAGCTGGCTTTTTTAACACCTGGTATTAACCCCTGATTAGCCATTTCACGGAAAGTTACACGTGAAATACCAAACTGACGCATATACCCTCTTGGTCTACCTGTTAATTTACAACGGTTGTGTAAACGTACAGGAGAAGCATTTTTAGGAAGTTTTTGTAGTGCTTCGTAGTCTCCGGCTTCTAATAAAGCTTTTCTCTTTTCAGCATACTTGTCCACTAACGCTTGTCTTTTCACCTCGCGGGCTTTCATTGATTCTTTAGCCATGACTTAGTTCTTTTTAAAAGGTAAACCTAATTCAGTTAATAATGACTTCGCTTCTTTATCAGTTTGTGCAGAAGTTACAAATGTAATATCTAAACCTGCGATTTTGTTAACTTTATCAATATCAATTTCAGGGAAAATGATTTGCTCAGTTACACCCAGGTTATAGTTACCTCTACCGTCAAAACCTGTAGCTTTGATACCACCAAAGTCTCTAACACGCGGAAGAGAAGCTGTGATAAGTCTGTCTAAAAACTCATACATTCTTTCACCACGTAAAGTAACTTTAGCACCAATTGGCATACCTTTTCTTAATTTGAAAGTCGCAACGTCCTTTTTAGAAATAGTAGCCACTGCTTTTTGACCAGTGATTTTTGTTAACTCTTCTACAGCATAGTCGATTAATTTCTTATCAGACACAGCTGCACCAACTCCACGGCTTAAAACGATTTTTTCAAGTTTTGGAACCATCATAACGTTTTTATAACCGAACTCTTCTGTAAGAGCAGAAATAACTCTACTCTTATATTCTTCTTTTAATCTTGGTATATAAGCCATCACTATAATACTTGATTAGATTTTTTTGAAAATCTCACTTTCTTATCTCCTTCAGTTCTTACACCAACCCTTGTAGTTTCCTTAGTTTTAGGATCAACAAGTGCAAGGTTAGAAATGTGGATAGGAGCTTCTTTCTTCACGATACCACCCTGAGGGGTTTGAGCGCTTGGCTTAGTGTGCTTAGACACCATGTTCACGCCTTCTACGATCGCTTTGTTTTTGTCACGAAGTACTTTAAGAACTGTACCTTCAGAACCTTTGTGGTCTCCGGCAATAACTCTTACAGCATCTCCTGATTTTATTTTTAGCTTTATCATCTTTAAAAACAATTAAAGCACTTCAGGTGCCAATGATACAATTTTCATGAATTGTTTTTCACGAAGTTCTCTTGCTACAGGACCAAAAACACGAGTTCCTCTCATTTCACCAGCAGCATTTAATAATACACATGCGTTATCATCAAATCTGATGTATGAACCGTCGGCTCTTCTCACTTCTTTTTTGGTACGTACAACAACTGCAGTCGACACAGCTCCTTTTTTAACGTTACCGTTAGGAGTAGCATCTTTTACTGAAACTACAATTTTATCTCCAACAGAGGCATAACGTCTTTTCGTTCCCCCTAATACACGGATAGTCAAAACTTCTTTTGCTCCCGTGTTATCTGCTACTTTTAGTCTAGATTCCTGTTGTACCATAATTACTTCGCTCTTTCAATGATTTCAACTAATCTCCAACATTTAGATTTACTTAAAGGACGTGTTTCCATAATCCTTACAGTATCACCAATGTTACAATCGTTTGTTTCGTCGTGTGCAACGTATTTTTTAGTTTTTAACACGAACTTACCATATAATGGGTGTTTTACTTTTTTAGTTTCAGCAACTACTATGGATTTTTCCATTTTGTTACTAGTAACAACACCTATTCTCTCTTTTCTTAAGTTTCTTTTTTCCATCTTTCAGCAGAATACAATTATTGTAACTCTCTTTTGCTTAGCTCAGTTGCCACACGTGCAATAGACCTTCTTACGGATCTTATTTGCAACGGATTCTCAATTGGAGAAACAGCGTGAGCTGATTTTAGATCGGTATATGTTTTTTGTAATTCACCAAGTTTTTCCTGTAACTCAGCTGCAGATAGATCTTTAATTTCAGATTGTTTCATAATAAATTTAGATTACACTTCGAAATCTCTGGCAACTATAAACTTAGTTTTTACTGGTAGCTTTTGAGCAGCAAGACGTAAAGCCTCTTTTGCTACTGATAAAGGCACACCGCCAACTTCAAACATTATTCTTCCCGGTTTAACAACAGCAGCCCAGTATTCAACTGCACCTTTACCTTTACCCATACGTACCTCTAGAGGTTTCTTTGTGATAGGCTTATCCGGGAAAATTTTAATCCACAACTGACCTTCTCTTTTCATATAACGGGTTGCAGCGATACGAGCAGCCTCTATTTGACGAGAAGTAATAAAAGATGAATCTAAAGATTTTATACCAAACATTCCGTTAGAAAGTTCGTGACCTCTTTGAGACACGCCTTTCATCTTACCCTTTTGTACCTTACGGTATTTAGTTCTTTTAGGCTGTAACATTTTTCTTTAGTTTAAATAATTACTTTCTTTTGCGTTGACCAGATTTACCCTGTGGTTTTCCTGACCCTGAAGATTTGGATTGTTTTTTATCCATACCTACTAACGGAGAAAGGTCTCTCTTACCGTAAACCTCGCCTTTCATGATCCACACTTTGATTCCCATTCTACCATAAGTAGTATGAGCTTCAGTTAGCGCATAATCAATGTCAGCTCTGAAAGTTGATAGAGGAATTCTTCCTTCTTTGAACATTTCTGAACGTGCCATCTCAGCACCGTTTAGACGACCAGAGATCATAACTTTGATACCCTCTGCATTCATACGCATAGCAGCCGCAATTGCCATTTTGATAGCCCTTCTGTAAGAGATACGGCCTTCAATCTGACGCGCAATGCTAGAACCTACAAGGTGAGCATCAAGTTCAGGTCTTTTAATTTCAAAGATGTTGATTTGAACCTCTTTGTCAGTAATTTTCTTAAGCTCTTCTTTTAGCCTGTCTACCTCCTGACCACCTTTACCGATAATGATACCTGGACGGGCAGTAGTGATAGTAACGGTTACAAGCTTTAAAGTTCTCTCGATGATTACTTTAGACACACTTGCTTTAGCTAAACGGGCATGGATATACTTTCTGATTTTGTGATCTTCGGCAAGTTTGTCACCGTAGTCATTTCCACCATACCAGTTAGAATCCCAACCCCTGATGATACCAAGGCGATTTCCTATTGGATTTGTCTTTTGTCCCATACTGCTTATTAATTGCTTTGTGTGTTATTATTAGCTCCTAACACGATTGTAACGTGGTTAGAACGTTTTCTTATTCTGTGAGCACGACCCTGAGGAGCCGGTCTTAGCCTTTTAAGCATCATACCACCGTCAACTCTGATCTCTTTTACAAATAGTCCTGCATCCTCTAAACTTGCGTCAGCATTTTTTTGCTGCCAGTTGTTTATTGCAGAAAGCAATAATTTTTCAAGTTTACGAGAAGCTTCTTTACTATTGAATTTTAATATATTAAGAGCAAGCTCTACTTTCTGACCTCTTACTAGATCTGCCACTATGCGCATTTTTCTAGGTGAAGTAGGGCAGTTATTTAACTTAGCAAATGCAACTTGCTTCTTAGCTTCTTTTGTCTGCTCTGCTCTTTCTCTTTTACGAACTCCCATAGCTTCTTATTATTTTTTACCTTTATTTTTTGCACCAGCGTGACCTCTAAACGATCTTGTTGGTGAAAATTCTCCTAATTTATGACCTACCATATTCTCTGTTACATAAACCGGAACGAATTGACGCCCGTTGTGTACTGCGATAGTCTGCCCAACAAAATCCGGAGTAATCATAGAAGCTCTAGACCAAGTCTTAACAACTCCTTTGTTACCTTTTTCGATATTTTCCTGAACTTTCTTTTCTAATTTATAGTGAACGAAAGGTCCTTTCTTTAATGAACGTGCCATATCTTACTTAATTATTTCTTTCTACGTTCTACGATATACTTATTACTCGGGTTAACTTTAGAACGAGTTCTGTAACCTTTAGCCGGTAAACCTTTTCTTGAACGTGGGTGACCTCCTGAAGAACGTCCTTCACCACCACCCATTGGGTGATCAACCGGGTTCATCGCTACTGGTCTAGTTCTCGGTCTTCTACCTAACCATCTAGATCTACCTGCTTTACCAGATACAACTAATTGGTGATCAGAGTTAGAAACAGCTCCAATTGTAGCCGAACAAGTTAAAAGGATTAACCTTGTTTCACCTGAAGGCATTTTGATTGTAGCATATTTACCATCTCTAGCCATTAACTGAGCAAAAGTACCGGCACTTCGAGCAATAACTGCTCCCTGACCAGGACGTAGCTCGATACAAGATATAACAGTTCCAAGAGGAATTTTGCTTAAAGGTAAAGCATTACCGATTTCAGGAGCAGCATTCTCTCCTGAAACCACGGTTTGACCTACTTGTAAACCATTTTGAGCTATGATGTATGTTTTAGCACCATCAGCATAAGCTAATAGTGAAATAAAAGCTGAACGGTTTGGATCGTATTCGATTGTTTTAACTGTAGCAGGAATCCCAGCTTTAGCTCTTTTAAAATCGATAACACGATACTTTTGTTTGTGACCACCGCCTGTGTAACGCATGGTCATTTTTCCTTGACTATTTCTACCTCCTGAGTTTTTTTTCGGTGCGAGTAATGAACGCTCCGGCTTATCAGTTGTAATAGTGTCAAAGCTATTTACAACTCTAAAACGCTGACCCGGGGTAATAGGTTTTAATTTTCTAACTGACATTTTCTATTAGATATTATTATAAAAATCTATTGTTTCACCTTCCTGTACTTGAACAACCGCTTTTTTGTAAGCCGCTGTCTTTCCGCTAATTAAACCACTCTTAGTGTATTTAACTGTTCTATCAGCCCTGTAATTCATTGTGTTAACATTAACAACAGTAACTCCATACGCAGCCTCAACTGCATTTTTGATCTGGATTTTGTTTGCTTTTTTATTAACAACAAAACCAAAACGGTTGAAAAGTTCACCGTCTTTGGTTATTTTTTCGGTAATGATAGGTTTTATTATGATACTCATTGCCCTATTATTTACTTAAATTTTCCTGAATTCCTTCTAACGAACCTTCTAAAAGAACTAAATTATTCGCATTTAAAATTGCGTAAGTGTTTAATTCTGAGGTAGTTACAACATTAGACGCCTTTAAATTGCGTGACGACAAATATACATTTTTATTTGTATCACCCAACACAAATAGAGATTTTTTATTCTCTAACCCTAAAGCTTTCAAAACGTTAATGAAATTTTTAGTATTTGGAGTTTCGAATGTGAAGTCTTCAACTACTGTTAAATTTGACTCGTTTGCTTTGATTGTTAGAGCAGATTTTCTCGCTAAACGTTTAAGGTTTTTGTTCAGTTTGAAAGAGTAACTTCTTGGTCTTGGGCCGAAAATTGTACCTCCTCCTTTGAACACCGGACTCTTAATACTACCAGCACGTGCAGTACCTGTTCCTTTTTGCTTTTTAATCTTACGGGTACTTCCTGTAACTTCAGCTCTTTCTTTAGCTTTGTGAGTTCCTTGTCTTTGGTTAGCAAGGTACTGCTTTACATCAAGGTATACCGCGTGATTATTAGGCTCAATTGCGAATACAGAATCAGAAAGAGTAACCGTTCTGCCTGTTTCTTTTCCGTTGATATCTAATACTTTTACTTCCATTACTTTTGAATGATTACGTAAGAGTTTTTGTGTCCAGGAACACATCCTTTAACAACTAGTAGGTTTTTATCAGCTACTACTTTTAAAACTCTAAGGTTTTGAACTGTTACATTTTCTCCTCCTGTTCTACCTGCCATGCGCATTCCTTTGAATACTCTTGAAGGGTAAGATGACGCACCTACAGAACCTGGCGCTCTAAGACGGTTGTGCTGACCGTGAGTAGCTTGTCCAACACCACCAAAACCGTGACGTTTAACAACACCCTGGAAGCCTTTACCTTTAGACACACCCTGTACATCTACGAACTCGCCTTCATTAAACAAATCTACAGTTAGAACATCACCTAAGTTATGCTCTTCTTCAAAATACTTGAATTCAACGACTCTTTTCTTCGCATCAGTTCCAGCTTTCTTAAAGTGACCTTGAGCCGCTTTTGTTGTGTGCTTTTCTGACTTGTCATCGAAACCAAGTTGTAACGCTTTATACCCGTCAACCTCATTGGTTCTGACTTGGGTAACAACGCATGGTCCAGCTTCGATTACTGTACACGGAATGTTTTTTCCGTTTTCATCGAAAATACTGGTCATGCCGATTTTTCTACCAATTAACCCAGACATATTAAAAATTAATTATAATTACGTATTTAAATTTTTTCTCTTATATAAGAATAAGTATCAGGCTAAAGGATAATCCAAAAGCCTGACACTTGCTTTCTTAGTTTATTTTATCACACTTTGATCTCTACTTCAACACCACTAGGAAGCTCTAATTTCATAAGAGCATCGATAGTTTTAGAAGAAGAACTGTAAATATCAAGAAGTCTTTTGTAAGAGCTTAGCTCAAACTGCTCTCTTGATTTTTTGTTTACGTGTGGAGAACGTAGCACAGTGAATATTTTTTTGTGAGTTGGTAACGGAATAGGACCAGTAACAACTGCACCTGTACTCTTTACAGTTTTAACGATCTTCTCTGCAGACTTATCTACAAGGCTGTGATCGTATGATTTTAATTTTATTCTGATTTTCTGACTCATTTTCTTTTTAATTAAGCGTTTCCTTTAGCTTTTTTAATTACTTCCTCTGCGATGTTAGAAGGTGTTTCAGCATAGTTAGAGAACTCCATTGTAGAAGTTGCACGACCAGATGAAAGCGTTCTTAGAGTAGTTACATAACCAAACATTTCTGATAGAGGCACGCTAGCTTTAACTACTTTAGAACCTGCTCTGTCGTCCATGTTGTTAATTTGACCACGACGACGGTTAAGGTCACCTACGATATCACCCATGTTCTCTTCAGGAGTAAGTACTTCAAGCTTCATGATTGGCTCAAGAATTACAGCTCCAGCAGCTTTCGCAGCTTCTTTGTAACCCATTTTAGCTGCTAATTCAAATGATAATGCATCCGAATCCACAGGGTGGAATGAACCATCAGTAAGAGTAACTTTCATACTATCCATTTCATAACCTGCAAGAGGACCTTGTTTCATAGCTTCTTTGAAACCTTTCTCAACAGCAGGGATAAATTCTTTAGGAACGTTACCACCTTTCACCTCGTTAACAAACTGAAGACCTACTACGTTCTCGTCTGCCGGCTCTAGTTTGAACACGATATCAGCAAACTTACCGCGACCACCAGACTGTTTCTTATAAACCTCTCTGTGGTTAGCAGAACGTGTAATAGCCTCTTTGTACTCAACTTGCGGCTCACCTTGATTAACCTCTACTTTAAACTCTCTCTTAAGACGGTCTACAAGGATATCTAAGTGAAGCTCACCCATACCAGAGATGATAGTTTGTCCTGAAGCGTGATCAGTTCTCACTGTAAACGTTGGATCTTCTTCGGCAAGTTTTGCTAAAGCCATACCCATTTTATCTACGTCAGCCTTAGTTTTAGGCTCAATAGCGATACCGATTACCGGATCAGGGAAGTTCATACTCTCAAGTACGATTGGGTGTTTCTCATCACAAAGGGTATCTCCGGTTTTGATATCTTTAAAACCTACAGCAGCACCAATGTCACCAGCCTCGATAAATTCGATAGCATTTTGCTTGTTAGCGTGCATCTGGTAGATACGGGAAATACGCTCTTTATTACCTGAACGAGTGTTAAACACGTAAGAACCTGCATCAAGACGACCTGAGTAAGCTCTAAAGAATGCTAAACGACCAACATAAGGATCAGTAGCAATTTTAAATGCTAACGCAGAGAACGGCTCGCTTACAGATGGCTTACGAGAAATAGGCTCCTCTGTATCAGGGTTAGTTCCGTCAATCGCCTCTTTATCAAGAGGAGAAGGAAGGAATTTACAAACAGAATCCAGCATGAACTGAACTCCTTTATTTTTGAATGAAGAACCACAAAGCATTGGAATAATAGCCATATCAATAGTAGCTTTTCTTAATGCCTCATTTACTTCTTCTTCTGTAATTGAGTTTTCGTCTTCCATGTATTTCTCAAGAAGATTCTCATCATAAGCAGCAACCTCTTCGATAAGTTGAGATCTGTACTGATGAACTTCTTCTTTCATATCTTCAGGAATAGGAACGATATCAAATGTTGCACCTTGTGTATCATCATGCCATACAATAGCCTGATTTTTGATAAGATCTACAACACCTTTAAAGTCTGCCTCATCACCAATTGGTAAAACGATTGGCACAGCGTTAGACTTAAGCATATCTTTAACCTGCTGACAAACTGCAAGGAAGTTAGAACCCTGACGGTCCATTTTGTTTACGAATCCCATACGAGGAACTCTGTAGTTATCTGCAAGTCTCCAGTTAGTTTCAGACTGTGGCTCAACACCATCTACTGCACTAAAAAGGAACACAAGTCCATCAAGAACCCTTAATGAACGGTTTACCTCTACTGTAAAGTCAACGTGACCCGGAGTATCGATAATATTAAAGTGGTATGGATTAGACTCTGGAAGCGGCTTACCCTGCTCTGTAGGGAAGTTCCATGTACAAGTCGTAGCAGCAGAAGTAATAGTAATACCTCTCTCCTGCTCCTGCGCCATCCAGTCCATGGTAGCAGCTCCATCGTGCACCTCACCAATTTTGTGTGATTTACCCGTGTAAAAAAGGATACGCTCAGTTGTTGTCGTTTTACCGGCATCAATGTGAGCAGCAATACCTATATTTCTTGTATATTTTAAATCTCTTGCCATTTTTTATAATGTTTCTTTATGAATTAAAATCTGAAGTGAGAGAATGCTTTATTAGCCTCTGCCATCTTATGAGTATCCATTCTCTTTTTAACAGCAGCACCTTCTTCCTTAGCAGCAGCTAAGATTTCTGAAGCTAGCCTTTGAGCCATAGATTTCTCATTTCTTTTTCTTGCATAAAGGATCAGCCATTTCATAGCCATAGAGATTTTTCTATCTGGTCTGATCTGCATTGGGATCTGGAAAGTAGCACCACCCACTCTTCGGCTTCTCACCTCAACGTGTGGCATTACATTGTTAATAGCATCTTTCCAAGTTTCTAATGCTGATTTCTCTTCGTCCTGTTTCTTTTGATCTACGATTTCGATAGCATCATAGAATACTTTAAAAGCAGTTGATTTTTTACCGTCCCACATTAAGTTGTTTACAAAACGTGTTACTAACTGATCATTAAACTTTGGATCTGGTAAAAGAGGTCTTTTTTTGGCCTGTCTTTTTCTCATGTCTTTACTTTAAAAGTTTTTTAAAATTACTTTTTGTCTTTAGGGCGTTTTGCACCATACTTAGACCTTCTTTGAAGTCTACCGTTAACACCGGCAGTATCCAAAGCACCACGTACAATATGGTATCTAACTCCTGGTAAATCTTTAACCCTTCCACCCCTAACTAATACTATCGAGTGCTCCTGTAGATTGTGCCCCTCACCTGGGATGTAAGCATTCACCTCGTTACCGTTTGTTAAACGAACCCTTGCAACTTTACGCATTGCAGAATTCGGTTTCTTAGGTGTAGTAGTGTAAACACGTGTACAAACCCCTCTTCTTTGAGGACAAGAATCTAAAGCAGCCGATTTACTCTTCTTAGTTATCTGGGCTCTCCCTGTTCTTACTAATTGCTGAATTGTTGGCATAATTAATATTAAAAATTTCTTATGTTTTAAAAACCCGCTTTTTTCGGGGATGCAAATGTATAAATTAAAAATTACAAAACAAATCTTAATCCATTAATTTTCAAACGAATTGTATTCAAAATTGCCCCAATATATTTTTTGCACTTTTTTTGCGTTACTTTTACCGTATCAAGACTCAAAAATTGAAATACCTTTTATCCATATACACTCTTTTGTTTTTTTCTTTTTGGGCAAACGCTCAAAATTACTATTTGAAAGCCGAAGGTAAATCCGATACCGAAACGAAAATTATCGATTCGGTTGGTTACAATAAATCACACCCCAATGCAAAATCAGTTAGTGACGAGGCAAAAAAACTAACCGCCACCTTACAAAGAAAAGGATACCTTGAAGCACACATTCAGGATTATATAAAAACAAACGATACCACTTTTGTATACAGTTTTAGTACCGGAATCAAAACCAACACCTTATATATATACACCGGAAAAATATCGGGAGAAGAAAAAGAGCTTCTCAACATTACTCAAGACACCATCACAATAACAGTGGAAGAAGCCGAAAGTTTTATGACATCTAACACCAAACTACTGGAACAGAAAGGTTACTCCATAAGCTCGGTACAATTATCAGACTACAACAAAGCAAACAATTCCCTCTATGCTTCCCTACTGCTAAAAACAGAAAAGAAGAGAACCATAAACGGACTAACTATAGAAGGATACAAAAACTTCCCCGAAGGGATAAGACGAAATATACTGCGACAGTATAAAGGAAAAACTTTTAACCAAAACAACCTAGAGCGCATTTACAAAGACTTCAACTCATTGCGTTTTGTAACCCAACCCCGCTACCCTGAAATCCTATTTAAAGAAGACAGCACTAATATATATGTGTACCTTGAAAAAGGAAAACCAAACACCTTTGACGGCTTTATAGGCTTTACCAACGACGATAGCGATAACATTATTTTTAACGGATATGTAGACATCCTGCTTAATAACGTATTAAACTCAGGCGAGAAATTTAACCTGTACTGGAAAAGCGACGGACAAAAACAAACCACCTTTAACGCAGCACTGGAGCTACCTTATATATTTAAGAGTCCGCTTGGAATAAAAGCCAGTCTTAAAATTTTTAAACAGGACAGCACTTTCCAAAACACAGTAACCGATCTTAACCTTGGTTATTACTTTAGTTACAACTCAAAACTGTTTTTAGGTTACCAGCAAACTGAATCGGTAGATATTCAAAATTTAAACAGCACCACCCTTAGCGACTACTCCAATCATTTTTGGACCACCACTTATGAGTATGCTAATTACAACACCAACGACTTTTTATTCCCCGAAAAAACCAGCCTTGAAGTTAAAGGCGGACTGGGACAACGGGACTCAAAAGCAGGAAGCAGCGACCAGTACTTTATTCAACTGGAAGCATCACACAACTTATACCTAAACGACAGGAATATAATCAACCTCAAAAACCAAACGTTTTATTTAGAAAGCGACAATTATATAGTAAGTGAACTGTATCGTTTTGGAGGTATTAATTCCTTTAGAGGATTTAATGAAAACAGCCTACAGGCAAACCTCTACACTGCACTTATGGCAGAATACCGCTATGTGCTCGCCCCAAACATGTACATACACTCTATTACTGATTATGGATATATTCAGGATGAAACATCAAACATAAAAGATAACCTACTTGGATTAGGATTTGGTTTTGGACTTTTAACCAAAACCGGACTCTTTAATATAATATATGCCAACGGAAGTACAAAAGACCAAACCATAAAATTATCTAACTCTATTGTACACCTAAGCTTTAGAACTACTTTTTAAAACAAAAAAAGCCGCTTGATTAAGCAGCTTTTCTTTACACATATAATAGTAAGTTAGTCTACAATTACCTTAACAGTATACACCTTATTAGAATGTATTTTTAAAATATACACTCCGCTTGGTAAGCTTTGATTGATTAACGAATAATTATAATCGTTTATATTTTTGGACGAATAGAACAGATTACCTGTCATATCAAACATATCAATTTTATCAATTGGATATTTTGATTTGACATAGGTTTTCTCACCTTTCTTAACCGGATTAGGATAAACCATCACTACTGTTTCACTACTGTATTCAGAAACACCCATACTATCATCCTCAACCTCAAAAGAGATTCTGTTAGACACTTCGTTATATGAATCATTAGTAAACATTACTATAAAGTAATCTCCCGGCTCGGCAGGCATATTCTCATCAGGTATAACCTTAGTACCTTCCGGCTGTCCGTCAAAATAAGTATAACTTACAAGCTCATCAACATTTGGATCACCCCCCTCATGATAAATACCTAACCAGTCTTTAATTATACCCGGCGCATCGGTCCATGTAGCAATAATATTCTCATTTAGATTATAAACCGTTTTATTTATCATAAGCTGAGTGATTTGCTCACCCACCTGGAAAAACACCTTATTACCTATACTGTAATAACCATCCTGTAAATAATACTCTGCATAATAATACCCATCAGCCAGTCCTTCAAAAGTAAAACTACCTTCAGCCGAGGTTACATATTGCCATTGCGTAGAGTTTACATCTCCCGGTATATGCCCCACTTTATAAACACCTATCCAGTCGTTTTGCAACTGCGGTGCATTTTCAAAAGAAACAGTTACCGCATCACCTGAATTGTACACCTCTGCATCTGTACTCAATTCAACAAACGGCCCAACATAAAACACCTGTCTGTCGGCCACTTCAGTATAACTGTCATTTTCAAAAATGGCAGCATAATATCTTCCATAGTCAGCAAAGCCATCAAAAACTATGTTACCGCTATTTTGCCCGTTAAGGTAAGCCCAGTCTTCCGACGGACTACCACTACCCGGCTCCTGCTCTAATTTATACACCCCAATCCAATCAGTATTATTACCCGGAGCATCTGAATAAGAAACCGTAACCGGAGTATTAGGCGTATAAGCGATAGTATCGGTTTGGATAAGTGTATTAGCAAACTCACTATTTACAACATTAAATGATTTAACCTCACTCCATTCACTCCAGTTCAGATTACTATCCCTGTGACGTAGTTTAACAAAATACTGTCCGTTTGGAATTTCGTTTTCAGCTATAGTAAGCTTAGTAATATCTACCCCTTCATTAATATTAGCAGTTGTATCTACCTGCGTACCTACAGGACCGAAAAGATTTTCGAAATCTCTGTACACATCTTTCTCCACAATATCAAACTCAGGTGTTTTACCTATTAAAAACTGCGTAGAGTTTAAAGGCTCGTCTGAAGCTGTAGTATACTCACTACTTTCAATTATAAGCGGAAGTTCAACATCTCCTCCGTCAAAATCATTCTCAATTACTGGTGTATCCGGAGACTCTAAACCTAAGTAACGGTGAAACTCATCCATAAGTTCGTTATCTTTCCATGTATACACACTACCTATAGAGTAAGCCTCCACACTAAAAGTACCATTGTTCACATCGATATCAATTATCTGATAAATCCAGTTTGATATAGTTTTCTGAACATCTTCAAAATCCTCCTCAACAGCCATACCCCAATATTGATCCCAAGCCACACCACCTGATATGATTTGATAGGTTGGCGTATTTTTCAACTGCCCTCTGTGATACAGATGATGGTGTGCACCTATATGTAATATATGTTTTGGCGATGTTACCAAAACCGGCATAACAGTATTACGAACCCAGGTAGATATATCACCCACATATTGCTCTGCCTGATATGGCCTGTGACCTAATGATATAATCCAGTCTACCGTGTCGTCATTATTTGCCGCCTCAAGAACCTGAGTAACCCAGTTAAGCTGTTGCAGACCGGTATGTTCTGTATCTAAAGCTATAAAAAGAGTATTGCCTACCTGGTTAGCATAATAATTTTCGGTACCCGACGTGATTCCCTGATATGACATCTCATCCAGTATGTAATGATCATAGTAAGCCTGCATACCCAGTGTACCATAAGTTTCATGATTACCCACAAGCGTCTGTATAGGTAAATAACCCGATAATGCTTTATTCTTTTTAAAGTGTACATTTTCGTAATGATCCAGTGTACCAACATCCACCTGATCCCCTACCATAACAGTAAGAGCGATATTATCTGCCGGATCTGCATCAATACCCCATTTATCAGCTATCTTTCTTTTTGCCGCCGATACTAATGAGTCAAAGCGAGGAACATTTCTCATTTGATTGTCTCCCAATACAAGGAAGCGAAGGTGTCCGTCTGCCGTAGCAGCCTCTCCCGGCATAGGAAGCGTTTTAAAAGAGTAAACCTCAGAAACTGCTTGTCCGGTTTTAACCCTATAGTAGTATTTTGTGTTTGAAGAAAGCCCTTCAATCTTAACAGTATGATAATAATAGTTATCCTGATAACCCGTATCAGTAAAAACCTGATTTGTTCCGTTAACTGTATTAGTCAGATTATTTTCCGCTGTTCCATACTCAACTACCGACTCTGGATTTGAATCTGTTTTCCAGTTAACATAAATTGAGTTTGTGGTTGGTGCCTGCAAATAAGGATTTAAGGTTTGCGCATAACTTCCCAAACTTAAAGCACAGAAAAAAATCATTAAGTAAATTCTGTTCATTGTTTATGATTTAAAGTTTTATGATGAATGATGCGCAAAATTATTCTTACTTATCATGATAGCGATTACAAGAAGTTTAAGTATGAGTTAACAAAACTTCACTCCATGAACCTGAAAAACAATAAAAACAAAAAAGCTACCTGTCTCCACAGATAGCTCCTTTAAACTAAACTAAAACTACTTAATCTACTATTACTTTTTTGTCCGCATCAAAAGTAGACTGTTACAATCGTTTTTAAATTACATCATCTTTAAATTAGAGTTAAAGAAATGCGAAGAGTATTTTGTTAAAAAAATATAAAAATTTAACTTTTTATAACACTTTTAACAGTATTAACTTTAAATCAACACACAATCACTACAATTTAGTTCATTTTTTCTTACAAAAAATCTTAAAAATCTCTTAAATTTTTAAAATATATCCCAAAAAATTTGGAATAATAGATTCAACATAAGAAATTTGGTTAACTAACTCAAATCTATTTCAATGAAGACAAAACTAAAGGGATTATTAACGCTCTTCTTTGCGTTGATAATGCAAATCTCATTTGCGCAGGAGAGGACAGTTTCGGGTACTGTCGTAGACCAGACAGGTTTTCCGCTTCCGGGTGTTAACGTTTTAATTAAAGGAACAACAAACGGAGTTCAAACGGACATCGATGGTAAGTATGAAATTAAAGTCAGTCCGGATCAGGTTCTGGTTTTTAGTTACATTGGGATGAAAGCACAGGAAATTCCTGCTTCATTAACCACAGTAAATGTAACTTTAGCAGACGACACCACCGAACTGGATGCCGTAGTAATTACAGCGGTAGGTATTAAACGTGAAAAGGCATCGATTGGTGCCGCCACATCAACCATTAGATCTGAAGAGATCGAAAAAGGTGCACAGGGAGACATTGCTAACGCTATTAAAGGTAAAGTTGCCGGTGTTGTAATTTCCAATGCATCTACAGACCCAGGTGCTTCATCTGGGGTTATCATCAGGGGTATTAGTACACTTGGTGGTAGTAACCAGCCACTTTATGTAGTGGATGGTGTTCCAATTAATGATAACACAAACTTTTCCGACGACCTAAATGGAGGTTATGACTTCGGTCGTGGATCATCAGACATTAACCCTGATGACATTGAAAGCATGACAATACTTAAAGGTGCATCTGCAACAGCACTTTATGGTTCGCGTGCTGCAAATGGTGTTATCATGATTACAACTAAAAAAGGTAAAGCCGGAAAACTTGCTGTAGACTTCTCTACAACAACTTTCTTCACTTCAATTTTAAGAACTCCTAAATACCAGTCTACTTTCGGACAGGGATGGGATGGTGTTCATTATTTAGGTGAAAATGGTTCATGGGGTCCTCGCTTTGACGGAACAGTACGTACATGGGGGAACGTTGTGAACAATTCTCAACTTATCAAACCTTATGTATTTCAGGAAGACCAGCTGGAAAACTTTTTTGATATTGGAACTTCAACATTTACAACAACATCTGTTTCAGGTGGTAGCGGAGACAGCAGCGTAAGACTTTCTTACTCTAACCTGCAACAGGATGGTATATACCCAACAGATTCTGATTCTTTTGAAAGAAACACTATAGGTTTATCGGGTAGTTCAAAAATCAAAAACTTTACTTTAAGTGGTAATTTAAACTATGTTAATACAGGCGGTAGTGCTGTATCTACAGGACAAGGGGTTAACACATTCAACAACCTTATGCAGATTCCTACTGATATTCCAATCACAGAATTTGCAGATTATAACAACCCATTCCACAATGTATCTAATTACTACACTCCTTATGGTGTAACTAACCCATATTTTACTCTTAATGAAAACGGTAGTGATTATAACAAAGAAAGAGTGTATGGTTCTATCGAACTTTCATATGAAATAAACAAATGGTCTAGTGTATCTTACCGTTTTGGTTTAGACCAATACAGTGATAAACTAAGAATATGGACTGCTGAAGTTGATGCAGACCCAGGAAGCCCTAACGATGGTACATCTACAGAGCAGCCGGGTACTTATGCAGAAACTCACAATACTATTAAGCAGTTAAACCACGATATACTTTACAACCTGAATTTTGATTTAAGTGAAAAAGTAGGTTTAGCTTCTACATTTGGTTTCAATGCTAATACAAGAGAAGGTAGTTCACTTGCAGCAAGCGTACCTAGTCAGGATATACCAGGATTCTATTCGTTTGCTAACAGTGCTGATGTACCAACTATTGCATCTACAAGAAACTCAAGAAAACTATATGGTATATATAACTCAACAACAGTTTCATTTAACGATCAGTTATATTTTACAGCTAACTTAAGAAATGACTGGTACTCTACACTTCCAAAAGATCAAAGATCTGTATTTTACGGAGGTGCTAACATGAGCTGGTTATTTACTAACACTTTCCCGGAAATTAAAAATGTTATTAATTACGGTAAATTAAGAGTTGGTTATGGTGAGACAGGGGTTGATACAAACCCATACCAGGTACTACCTGTATATGTTTTAGGTAGTGTTGACAACCAAGGATTTAGAAACTACAACTATCCTGTAAACGGAATAACAGGTTATGAAGTAGGTAACAGACTGGCAAATCCAGACTTGAGACCAGAAAGAAGAAAAGAGTTTGAAGTAGGTATTGAAGCTTCATTCTTTGACAACTTAATCTCGATTGATGCAACATACTATGATGCAAAAGTAGAAGACCAGATATTGAACCTTCCGTTAGCACCAAGTAGTGGTTATACAAACCAAACTGCAAACATTGGTACTATATCTAACAAAGGTTTTGAGGCTTTACTTACTTTAAACCTTATAAGAAGTAAAACAGACGGTTTTGAGTGGAGTACTTCGGTAAACTTTGCGACAAACAATGCAATACTTGAAGAGCTTGACCCACGTATCCAACAGGTAGACCTTGGTGGTTTAAGCACAACATCGCTTATAGCAAGACCGGGAGAGCCTATCGCACTTATTATGGGTAGTGTTCCGGAAACAGATCCTGACGGAAATATTGTAGTAGATACTAATGGTGTTCCAATTGCATCATCTGTGAAAGAAGTTTATGGTGACACTCAATATGACTACACTATGGGTATTGGAAATACCTTTAGATGGAAAGGTGTTACACTTGATTTCACATTTGATATTCGCCAGGGAGGTTTAATGTACTCTCGTACTGCAGATATAACACGATTTACAGGTAACTCTATAACAACAACATACAACGATCGTCAGCCATTTATTGTTCCTGGATCTGTTGTTAAAAATGTAGCTGATGACGGTAGCGTTTCTTACTCTCCTAACACAACTGCAGTTGATGTAGAACACATGGATGATTACTACAGAGCTGATGCACTTGCAAGAGCAACAGTAATAGACAAGTCGTTCATTAAATTAAGAGAGGTTGTTTTAAGCTACGATTTACCATCTGAATTATTAGGTGACGGATTTATTCAAAGATTACAGGTATCTGCCATTGGTCGTAACCTTTTCTTATGGACACCTAGAAGCAATCAGTACATTGACCCTGAAGCTTCAACATTTGGTACAGACTTAGCTAGTCAGTTTGGTGAATTTAGCGCGAACCCTTCAACAAGAAGTATCGGTTTCAGCATTAAAGCAAACTTTTAAAAAAAATTATCATGAAAAATATATTTAAAATATTCTTACTATCATTTGCGGTAGTCTTTACGTCCTGTGAAGATGATTTGGATATAAATACTGATCCAAACTCACCTACGCAAATAACAAAAGGACTAGCCCTTGCTTCTGCCGAGGCTTCCCTTGTAACTGTTTTGGGTGGTGAATTAACAAACTTAGGAGGTTTTTGGGCTCAGTACCACACACAATCTCCTAGTGCCAGCCAATATGAGGTTTTTGATCAATATAACTTAACAACATCATATGCCGACAGGCTTTGGACTGAATTGTATGCAGGATGCCTTAACGATCTTGAGTTCGTTATAAACGAAGCTGAGCAAGATGGTGATACAGGAACCGTAGTTATTGCTACCTGTTTAAAAGCATATACATTTCAGTTACTTGTAGACTTGTTTGATGGGGTTCCTTATACAGAGGCTCTTCAGGGTATAGACAACATTACACCTGCTGTAACTTCGGGTGAAGACGTTTATACCGGTTTAATGGCCGAAATAGATGCTGCAGTAGCTGCATATGAAGCAAACCCTGTTAACGGAGGTGTTGGATCTCAGGATCAGATATATGGAGGTAATGTAGCAAGATGGGTACAGTTTGCAAATACATTAAAATTAAAAATGTATATTAGAATGGCTTACACACCAATGGCTAATGCAACTGCTGTTAATGCGTTAATTGCTGAAGATAACTTCATCGCTGCTGATGCTGCCTTTACAAACTTTGGAGATTCTCAAAATCAGAGAAACCCTTTCTATGAAGTTCAGATTGACAGACTTGGTGATGTAAACAATGTAGCAAGTAATACACTACGTGATTTTTATGAAACTAATGGTGACATGAGAATTCAGGCTGTTTACAGACCATCGGGAACTAACCCATTAAACTTCCCTTCTATCTCTCAGGGAACCGGTAACGATTTTAACAACACAGCAGCTTCTTACGGAAGACCAAATATTTGGCCAAAAACTCCTGTTTTCCTAATGTCAATGGCAGAAAGCAACTTCCTTCAGGCAGAAGCTTTAATACGCTATGCTGCAGGAGCCGGAGCTCAGGCAAAATACGACAATGGTGTACTACAATCATTCCTTACTTATGCAAACTACTTTGAAAAGGATAATGATTTAACAGATGCTGATGAAAACCTTGAGCCGGTATTCTCTGCTGCTGATGCTACAGCTGCAGCTACAGCACTTACAGGAGCAGGAGGTGCTTATGAGTATAACGCAACCGGCGACACAGAAACACTTTTAAGACAGGTAATGATTCAAAAATGGGCTTCTCTTCCATATGTAAACAACATAGAGTCGTATATA
Source organism: Flavobacterium sp. C4GT6 (assembly GCF_036347315.1). Taxonomy (NCBI): domain Bacteria; kingdom Pseudomonadati; phylum Bacteroidota; class Flavobacteriia; order Flavobacteriales; family Flavobacteriaceae; genus Flavobacterium; species Flavobacterium sp. C4GT6. The sequence continues at coordinate 92,374 of NZ_JAZGZU010000002.1, read as the reverse complement.
GAAGCTACAAGAACTAAATTCCCTGAGGTAGTACCTGAAGGAACTGAAGACTATAGCATGGGGAACAGAATACCATCGGCTATATCAACTTTACCTAATGTACAAATACCAAGTATATTATTCTACCCGGATGATGAAGTGAACAGAAACCCGAACATAACTCAGCATAACAGCTTAACAGATAATGTTTGGTGGGATCAGAAAACTGAATAATTAAAAAACTGAAGTCATGAAAATTATATATAAAACATTAAAGACCGGTTTACTTTTATCCCTTGCTATGTTAGCATCATGCGGATTTGAAGACCCTGTCGAATCTAAAACAACCTATTACCCTATAATCGAGATTAATGGGGGTGAAGTTCTTTTAAACGTAGACGAATCATATACTGATCCGGGTGCTGTTGCAACAATTGACGGAGTAGAAGTCCCTGTAGACATCCGATTTGTGGGTCGATACAGAAACAACACATCTACAACGCTTGACACTAGTATTTCTGACATATATGCACAGGAATACTCTGCAACAAACGTAGATGGTTTTAGCGACTCTGCAACAAGGCAGGTTATTGTGGCTAATACCGGAGACCTTGTAACAAGTATTGAAGGGCTATACACCTCTACTGTTTTCAGAAACGGATCTCAGCCATCTACTAATCCTGGCGACTATACTGATATTGAATACATGTTAATATGGAAAAATGCTGACGGTAGCTACCAAATATCAGATTCTTTTGGAGGCTGGTACTTATTTGGTAGAGCTATTGATTTTTCAGAAACTCCGGGAGGAATTATTGTTGCAAACGATATCCCGTCTAACGACTTTAGTTTCCCGGGTACGCAAACAAACAGATATTTTGGAGGCAGCTCTGAAATAACTGCTTTAACTGTTGATCCAGACACAAAAACACTTGTACTAACAACTGTTTGGAATGTTTCGGGTACAACATATACGTTTGAAAGTACACTTACACAAGTTCAATTTTAAAAAAGGTAATCCATGAAAAATATTAAAAGATTATTATTGCTTGTAGGGATTTTTGCCTTCTCAATCACTTCATGTGATGTAGACGGGTATGATGACTATGGCATGGAAACCACACCATCTGTAGCCATGAACGGCGAGTGGTGGATAGACATTATAGATGAAGCATCAGGTTCAGTATTAGCTCAGCATATACTTCATAAAACATATGACACCAATGCCGGAGACGGTAGAATGTACATAGACGATAACCAAAATGGTTACTGGATAAAAGGCACTGTAGCTGTAGATTTAAACGGCCTTACTTTTACCACCACTGATGAGGATAATTTAGTGGACCCAGGAAGTACTTTTAATGTAACCGATGGTAAAGTACTTAAAAATGCTGCACACTCAGAATCTGGAGTGGTAACAGACAGTATTTACTTTAAAGGGGAGTTTAGTTATGATCCGGGTACAATAATCATCTTCGCAGGACACAAAAGAACCGGCTTTTTGGAAGATGAGTATTAAAAGAGAAACTTCGTCTCTTAAAACCACCCTTAACAGGGTGGTTTTTTTATACCTTTGCAGCATGGAAAAAGAACATCAGATTTTTGGGATAAGGGCCATTATGGAAACCATAAATGCCGGTAAGGAAGTTGATAAGGTTTTTATTCAGAAAGACGCTCAGGGAGACCTGATGCGTGAACTGATGAAAACCATCAAGAAAAACAGCGTTAATTTTAGCTATGTTCCGGTAGAAAAACTAAACAGGCTTACACACAACAACCATCAGGGAGCTGTTGCCACTATTGCACCTGTAAGTTTCCATAATTTAGAAAAACTTGTTGAAACTGTTTTAGAAAGTGATAAAACTCCTCTTTTCCTTATACTGGATCAATTATCTGACGCCCGTAACTTTGGAGCCATTATCCGTACTGCCGAATGTACGGGTGTAGATGGTATTATAATCCAGAAACAGGGATCGGCACCGGTAAATGGTGATACAGTTAAAACATCGGCAGGAGCTGTTTTTAATGTACCTATATGTAAAGTTGAGCACATTAAAGATGCTATTTTCCATTTACAGGGATCGGGCATTAAAACTATAGCAGCAACCGAGAAAACCGAAAGCACTATTTATGATGTAAACTTTAATGAGCCTGTAGCAATTATAATGGGATCTGAAGACAGGGGAATCAATCCTTCTGTTTTAAAAATAGTAGACGAAAAAGCCAAACTGCCAATGTTTGGAACTATTTCATCATTAAATGTATCGGTTGCCTGTGGCGCCTTTTTATATGAAGCAGTAAGGCAGCGACTTTAGTCTGCCTTTTCTTGTTCCGTATCTCCTTCCCTCTCCTCTTCTTCAGGCTTAGGAACATAATTATAAACTATACGAAACACATGTGCATTATGTGTATGTGATGCCGTATTAACATTACCTTGTGTAACCTGCTCGCCATGTTCATCAATAAGCTCTTCCTCAGGTTCAGAGTTAGGAGGATTTACAAAATTACCATTCTCATCAAATCGCTTCATGAACGGATCCTGACTTGGATCAAAATCCGGTCTTTGCCAATCGTAAGTAATTTGTTTTTTATATTGTGGCGTAGAATAAATTCTTGAGAAAAGTACACCGGTGATAAGTCCGCCTAAATGTCCTTCCCATGATATCCCCTCTTCTATATCAGGAAACACATACCAAATCATACCACCGTAAAACATCACAATTAAAAGCGAAAGAGCTACCAGCCTGTAATAACCACTCTGCATTCCTTTAAAAAACATAAAGCTTACCAGTACATATATGAGTCCGCTTGCTCCTATATGATAAGACTCCCTCCCTATTAACCAAGTAATAAAGCCAGACAGTAACACTCCATATACAAGAACCTGTAGCGCCTGCTTACGGTAAAAGTACCTTAACCCGGCAATAAGTACCAGTAACGGAATAGAATTATTATATAAGTGTTCAAGGCTACCGTGAAGAAACGGACTAAACACTATCCCTCTCAAGCCTTTTAATGTGCGTGGATAAATACCGAATTCGGTTAAATGAAGGTGAAACTTTCCGTCAGCCCAAAACACTACCCACAGCAGCAATACAAAGTAAAGCGGCCATGCCAGTACAGAAGGTGAAAATTTAAATTGGTTATCGGTCATAAATAGTGTGTTAAGCTTTTTGTAAACACACAATAATTTAACCAATTTTGTCTTAGTGCAATTTTGTCATAAATCAGTAATTTTACACCATGGAAGCACCTTTAGCAGAACGCATACGCCCTACACAATTATCTGAGTATATAAGTCAGCAGCATTTAGTTGGCCCAAACGGATCGTTAACCCATCAAATTGCACGCGGAGTAATCCCGTCATTAATATTATGGGGGCCTCCTGGAACGGGTAAAACGACGCTTGCACAAATTATGGCCGAAGAATCTAAAAGGCCTTTTTATGTACTGAGTGCTATTAATTCGGGCGTAAAGGAAGTACGTGATGTTATTGAAAAAGCCAAACAAAGCGGCGGACTTTTCACATCCAAAAACCCTATTCTTTTTATTGATGAGATTCATCGTTTCAGTAAGTCGCAGCAGGATTCACTGTTAGCTGCTGTAGAAAAAGGATGGGTAACATTAATAGGTGCAACTACCGAGAATCCTAGTTTTGAGGTAATACCCGCATTATTGTCAAGATGTCAGGTATATATGCTTAACGCTTTTTCGAAAGATGATTTAGAGGCTTTATTGCACAGAGCTATGCAAGCAGACGAAATACTGAAACAGAAAAAAATAGACCTTAGGGAAACCGAAGCTTTACTACGCCTTTCAGGCGGTGATGGCAGAAAACTCCTAAACACATTTGAATTAGTTATTAATGCATCTGAAGGAGATGATATTATAATAACTAACGATAGGGTTATGCATCTTGCTCAAAAAAACACGGTGATGTATGACAAAACCGGAGAGCAGCACTATGATATTGTCTCGGCTTTCATTAAGTCGATTAGAGGAAGTGACCCTAATGGTGCTGTTTACTGGCTTGCCCGAATGATTGAAGGCGGTGAGGATTTAAAATTCATTGCCAGACGAATGCTTATATCAGCATCTGAAGATATTGGCAATGCCAACCCTACAGCCCTTATAATGGCTAACAATACCTTTCAGGCTGTTTCAACCATTGGTTATCCTGAATCAAGAATTATATTAAGTCAGTGTGCTGTTTACCTGGCTACTTCAGCAAAAAGTAATGCTTCATACATGGCTATTGGCAAAGCACAACAGGCAGTAAAACAAACAGGCGATTTACCTGTACCGTTACATTTGCGTAATGCTCCTACTAAACTAATGAAGGAACTGGGCTATGGCGAAGAGTATAAGTACGCACACGATTACAACAATAACTTTGTTGATCAGGAGTTTTTACCCGATGATATAAAAGGTACTGCTTTTTATGAACCCGGAAATAACAGTCGTGAAAATGCCACCCGTGATTTTCTTAAAAACAGGTGGAGAGATAAGTATAATTACTAATATTAAAACTTAACATTAAGCTCCTGGCTCACAGGCTCGTCATTTAAGTAATATTCAAAAATCCATTTTTCGTCTTTTTTGAATACAACCCCTGTTACATCCTCCATTTTAGCACTATAAGAATCCGGCTGAGACGTTTTATACATTTTCAGCACGGTTTTTTCGGTTTTATCAAGTAGCTCATAACCGTATGAAGTAGGTTTGGCATACAATTGATTATCTCTTTTTCTAACCGAAGTACCGTCTTCTTTAGAACTGGCTATAAGTGGTGTTGCTTCTTCTCCCTTATATTGATAATACATAGCGTTGAATGACTGAGAAGCTTCTCTTAAAGCGGCATAGTATGCTTTTCTTAATTCTTTCTCTTTACTTAAGCCTTCGTCTGATTTAAATACTTCTTGATCTACACAGTTTTTTATTACAATGGTAATGCCGGTAGAAAGAAACTTAGAATTTGCAATCAAATCCGCATAAAGCACTTTACAGCGATCCATTTTTGCTTCAAAAGGAAGTTCTTCACCTTCAAAATAGACTTCAAACCCTTTTTTCTCAAACATCATTTTAGTGATGGTGTTAAGGTTGTACTCATCTTTCTTTGCCAGAAAGTCAAAGATTTGAGGTATAACAACATATTTATAATCACTAACATCTGTACTTTGTGCCTTAACCGATGATGAGGCAAAAATTAATAAAGCAAGAAGGATAAGTTTTTTCATAATTAGAGAAAGTTTTTTAACTCCAGCAGGTGATTAATTTGGGATATCCCTTCTTTTACCGCCAGTTTGTTTTCATTAAAATAAATAGCGTCCAGTCCGCAACTTAAAGCGCCCTGTACATCGGCCTCAATACAATCACCCACCATAACACCATGAGGCTTTTCTATATTAGCTACTTTTAAAGCATATTCAAAAATCCTGGCATCGGGTTTTTTATATCCTGCATGTTCAGAATTTGTTACTGTTTCAAAATAATGATGAATTTGAGAGTTTTTAAGTTTTCCTACTTCCTGTACCCCGTTGGTTATTATATGAAGACTATATTTAGGACTTAAATACTCCAGTATTTCTACCGCACCATCGTGTAAATGATTAAAGGTAGGCAGTAGTTCTATATAATCTTCCCACAGGGTATTGATAAGTTCATCATCAATACTGTACTCCACAGCATCAAAAGTTTCCTTTAGTCTTTTATACCTTAGTTCCTGCTGACCTATATGACCATCACGAAACATTTTCCAGTATTTAAGGTTTATAGGAATATACAACTTTATAAACTCGGGAATATTCACTCCTACCTCGTGCTTTTGCAATATGGCTTCAAAAGTAAGCGCTGAGTTTTTCTCGAAGTCCCACAAGGTGTGGTCAAGATCAAAAAAAACAGCTTTCTTTTCGGGAAGTTTCATAAACTGACTATTGTTTTACAATAACGGCATTTTCAATATGGTAAATCCAGTCGTCTACATCACTGTCATTGTACCTAAAAGTTCCCTGTAATGTTACATACTGGTCGGTTTTAAGTCTCATGTTTGGATCCTTGAACTTGATTCCCATAATAGTTTCGGGGCCTGCCTGACCACAAAAGAAACACGAAGCAAAAACATTTTTACTAAGCGCATAAGTTTTGTTATCTATCGGGATAATAAAACCGCTCATCACTATAGGCTTTTTGTTTTTTGCTTTTAGTGTTGAATTTACTACAGGGAACATTACCCCTTCAGGATAGTCGTCGCTAGCCTTTTTTACATATTTTATTTCACCCAGAAGTTTCCACGATAGTGTATCTGCAAAAATCTCTATATTGTCTTTAACCGTTGCTTGCTTTATAAAATCCGAGGCATTTACAGATGGTGTACGCATAGACATCAACATTAACCCCGAAAACATAATAACTGCTACTACTAAATAATTTTTACGCATTTGCCAGTGTTTTAGAAATATTTAAACCATAAGCCTTAACCGCAGGTATAACTGCTGCCAAAACCCCTACAAAGATAGTGAGCAGGAATAAATATCCTTCTTTTTCCCACACAAACTCTAAGGGGTTGAACGAAATTTTAAATTCGCTTTCAGACGAACCCGAAATAAGGCTTAGTGCCAATCGTCCAACAATCGTTCCAAAAATATATCCGGTAACACAAAGTAAAAGACTTTCTATAAGCACCAGCATTAATAACTGAAGCCTGCTTGCCCCGTTAACACGTAATAAAGCAAACTCATACTTTCTCTCTTTAAGCGTATTGAACAAAGCAATAAAGATACTGATACCCGATATAAGCATTATACCATAAGCCAAATACTGCAAAGCATCCAACCCGATACCAAATAGTGTAAACAGCCTGTTTATCTCTATAGCCGGAAGTGCTCCCTGCATTTTTGTATTTTGAGGTATTAGCCTTGGCCAGGTAACAATAGCCATTTTACTTTTAAACTTAAGTAATACAGCCGTAATTTCTTTCCCTTCTTCGCTTACCGGCACATTTACATGGTCGTGGTTGTGAGCTTCTTCAGCATGATGGTCGTGATCATGGTCATCATCGTGATGATGAGCCTCTTCTGCCACAGCATGGTCATCATGATCATGCAGCTCTTCAGTTGCATTGTGGTCATGGTGATCGTGATCATCATGATTATGCGCCTCTGCAGTTTCTTCTTCATCATGATTATGTTCGTGCTCATGATCGTGCATTGCCCAAACACTAGGTATATTACACAGTATTAAATTATCTACTACCTTACCTGTTTGTGAAGCAATACCGGTTACTACATAGGCGTGATCTTCATGTACTTCTCCCTCTTCTGAATCTCCGTGGGAACCAAAAAACTTATCACCAACCTTAATGTTCATTTTTTGTGCCACAGCACTACCCACAACTACATCAAAGTTATGTTCAAATACTTTTCCTTCACTTAACTCAGCTCCATAATGGTTGAGATACTCGGGAGTTGTACCCACTATCCTAAAACCACGGTAATTATCACCAAAGGCCAATGGTATAGCTGTTTCCACAAAGCGGTGGTTCATCCATTGTTTAGCTTCGGCATAATCAATATTACCGGTAGGCGCATCTACCTGATAAACCGATGACAGTATAAGCTGCAACGGGCTACCCTGAGCACCAAGTACCATATCAATACCGTCTATATTATCGTTGAATTTTTTCTCAAACTGATCCTGCAATAATATAAGCAGGGTAATTATAGCCACACTCGCCGTTAATAATATTATACTTAGTATAGTATTAAGCGGTTTAAACCATATATTTTTCCAGGCAATTTTAGTAATCATGATAAAGTGATTTGATTAGGGAAACGGTCTTTTAACCTCTGGTCGTGAGTAACTATTACCAAAGCAGTTCCAAATTGTTTTGCCAGCCCCGAAAGCATATCGGCTACCTTATAGGCATTTTCGTCATCCAGACTTGAAGTAGGCTCATCTGCAAGGAGTAATTTAGGCTCATTGATTAGCGCACGGGCTATTGACACCCTTTGCTGCTGACCGATACTTAACTGTGATGGCAGTTTATGTAAGTGATCTTTAATATCCAGCTGTTCCAAAAGCTGTTTTGCCTTTTCAGTTGCCTGATGACCTGTTGCCAGCCATGATGCCAGCACCACATTTTCCAGTACACTTAGTGATGCCACAAAGTAGGCCTGTTGTAATACCAACCCTATATTTTTACCGCGAAAATGATCCAGTTTCCTGTCTGAAAGAGACGATAGGTTTGTTTCATCTATAAGCACATCTCCTGATTCCGGTTTTAGTAAGCCTCCAAGAATATGCAGTAATGTAGTTTTACCTTTCCCCGACCCTCCTGTTATCAACAAACTGTCTCCCTTTGAGGCTACTATATTGGGAAACTGAAAAGAGGTGCCTTTACCATAGGAAAAGCGAATATCTTTTGTAGTAATCATCATTCTTTATTTAGACGCCCTGCAAGTTAAAAATATTAAGGCTAATAATTAAAATATTAACCTTAATAACTGTCATTTAATTTACATCAAGCATCCCATCTTCAGATTTTTCTCTTCTGTCATCTGGAAATGCTGGAATCTCTCTCGGAGCCTCTGGTTTATCATCATCATCAAACATAAATTTATAAAGTTTTAGTTATTAATATTAAAATAGGAAAGACTAACATTGACAAAGAAATAATCATTAATGTCTTTGAAACATACATGTCGTATGCCCTTCTATCATTAATTCTTGTATTCTCATCTGTAATACGTATAAGTCTATCTATCAATTTCTCTTCGAAACTAATTTGTTCATTAGCCTTTACTCTTTTATTATAATCCACAACACCTTCGGTTTGATAAGCCCTTACCTCTTGCAGGTAAGCTATATTAGGATAATTAAATCCTCTCAAAAAATTATTATATGACTTTATTAAAAATATCATACTAAACAATAATAAAAGAAAAGCTAATCCTAACAAGACAAGAATAAGATTATTATCCCTAATGAAAGATTTATACTCTACATTAGAGTAAAAATACCAAATTACTCCTATCAATATGGATATTGAAGTCAATATATTTGAAACAGAATCATCTAAACTAGTTCTTCTATTCAACTCCCTATCATAAATGCTTTTATAAAACTCTAAATCATTCATAAAAAATTTATTTATAAAAAACCTTCATCAGCAAAACTAAGATAGGCTTTCTCGGTCACTATAACATGGTCAAGAATATTTATACTTAAACTTTGCCCTGCCTGCTGCATTTGTTTAGTTATTTGCCTGTCGGGCTCACTGGCCTGTAATGCCCCCGAAGGGTGATTGTGCACCAATATCATTCCTGTAGCGTTATGCTCGAGTGCCAGCTTAAATGCCAGGCGTACATCTACTATAGTACCTGTTATACCGCCTTTACTTAATTGGGATTTGTAAATCACTTTATTGGAATTATTAAGGTACAGTACCCAAAATTCCTCATGCGGTAATTCGCCTATAAGCGGTTGCATGATTTCGTATACCGCTTTACTTGAAGTTACCTTTTTCAGGTCGACAGTATCTTCCTCCCTTCTTCTTCGTCCCAGTTCGGCAGCGGCAGCTATAGTAACCGCTTTTGCTTCCCCAATCCCCTTAAAGGTCATTAATTGTTTAACCGATAGTTTGCCGAGAGCATTAAGATTATTATCGACACTTTTTAAGATACGTTTACTGAGTTCAACAGCACTTTCATTGCGGCTCCCCGACCCTATAAGAATAGCAATAAGTTCGGCATCACTAAGAGCTGTTTTGCCTTTAAGTATTAATTTTTCACGTGGTTTATCGTCTTCTGCCCAATATTTTATTGAGAAGCTTCCTGTGGTTTCTTCCATTTTATTAAAGTAAGGTTTGCGAATTTAATTAAAAACTGCATACTATTTTATAAAAATATTACGTTAACCTACTAAACACCTTATTAATGAAGCAACTTTTACTATTATTCCTTATCGGTTCCATTTTTAAGGCAGATGTAGAAAAAGACTTCTACCAGCGCCTTTCCGATGCGGCAATTACCCTTACCGAAGACCGTGTAAGGTATGACCCTTCTTATGTAAAAATCAAATATCCTAACGGCGATGTCCCTGCACACACCGGTGTATGTACTGATGTAGTAATACGCGCTTACCGTAAACTGGGCATTGATTTGCAAAAGGAGGTACACGAGGACATGAAGGCTAACTTCTCAAAATACCCCAAGTCGTGGGGATTAAAGTCTACAGATACTAATATTGATCACCGTAGGGTACCTAACCTTCAAACCTTTTTTACCCGCAAAGGAGAAAAACTAACCGTAACACAAAAGGGAAGTGATTACAAACCCGGAGACCTTGTTACCTGGATGCTGGGCGGCAACCTACCACATATAGGGATTGTAGTAAACAAAAAAGGAAAATCAGGCAATTATATGATTGTACACAATATAGGCAGCGGACAAGTTTTAGAAGACTGCCTCTTTGACTATTCTGTAAGCGGGCACTACCGGTACAAAAAAGAGGGACATTAAATCCCTCTTTTTTTATAGTAATGTTTTCACATCATCAAAATTAAGTCCGCCATAGTTACCGCTACTCATAAGTAGCAGTGCTACGCCTTCGGTATCATATTTTAAATGGAATAAATACTCTTTAAAAGCCTCAGGGTTGGTATAAATAATAAGGTCTTCCCTATTAAAAGCTTTCGCTATCTGTTGATAAGTAACTTCTTCAAGCTGTTTTATTTTTACCGCTTCGGGCGAGTAGAAAACCACAGCCACATCAGCCTTATCTAAAGCACCTTCATACTCTTTTAAAAACTCGGCATTAAGGCTACTGTAAGTATGCAGCTCAAGGCAGGCAATAAGTTTCCTGTCAGGGTATTGATCTTTAACCGCTTTTGTAGTGGCAGCCACCTTACTTGGAGAATGGGCAAAATCTTTATACGCTACATTTTTACCGTTATCAGCTATTTTCTCCAGTCGTTTGCTTGCCCCTTTAAAAGTAGCTATAGCCTCATAAAAGTCAGCTTCATCTACTCCCATATTCTGGCATATCCACTTGGCACCGGCAAGATTGTTTAGGTTGTGCTCTCCAAACACCTCAATAGGCATAGCACCTTCGGGAGTTTCAAGATATGTTACACCATCTTCAACCGAATAATCCGGAGTATGGTATGGCAGTTTTCTAATTGGGTTTGAAGCAGCTTCGGCTACACGCTTAACTTCCGGGTCGTTTTCATTATAAACCAGTATACCACCGTTGGTAATTTTTTCAATAAAAATTTCAAACTGCTCTACATAGTTCTCATAGGTTGGAAACACATTAATATGATCCCAGGCAATACCGCTTATCAGGGCTATATTAGGCTGATATAAGTGAAACTTAGGTCTCCTGTCTATAGGTGACGAAAGATACTCATCGCCTTCCAGTACTATAAAATCGTTTTCTTCGGTTAAATGCACCATTGTATCAAAGCCTTCCAGTTGAGCCCCTACCATATAATCTACCTCTATATCATGGTAGTTCATTACATGAAGAATCATACTGGTTATGGTGGTTTTCCCATGAGAACCACCTATGACAACACGGGTTTTGTTTTTTGACTGCTCATATAAAAACTCAGGGTACGAATATATTTTAAGACCCAGTTCCTTCGCTTTTAATAACTCAGGGTTATCGGCTTTGGCATGCATCCCTAAAATTACAGCATCAATATCGGCAGTAAGTTTTTCAGGAAACCACCCCATTTGCTGAGGCAAGAGCCCTTTGTTTTCAAGCCTTGTACGCGATGGTTCAAAAATGGCATCATCGCTACCGGTAACTACATATCCTTTTTCGTGAAGTGCCAGTGCAAGGTTGTGCATAGCGCTCCCCCCTATTGCTATAAAATGTGTACGCATTTAATTTCTGATTATTTTTTATATAAGCTTCCCAACCTTACAGGGAAAATAATACTCTATATTATTAAATACCAAAAGTAATAAAATCATAGCACAACAACAGCTAACCGCATTAAACAAAAATGCGGCATATTGCTCATAAAACCTCCCAAACATGAAAAAAGCCTTACTCCTACTCACATTATTGATAAGCTTTACCATAAATGCACAGCATTATAATTATAAATGGGAAAAAGTAATTAACTACGAACTTGACGGAAAAATAAAATCGGCGGACGCAGAGACAGACAAAATTCTTGAACTTGCCAGAAAAGAACACAACGAACCTCAAATAATTAAAGCCTTCTTTTTTAAAGCCAGATATATACAAAAACTGGAAGAAAATGCTCAAATGAAGATTTTCAAACTTTTAAAACAGGAAAAAGAAAAAGTGAGCGTACCGGGCAAGGCTTTAATAGAATACCTATATGCCAGCGCATTGAACGATTATTACAATCGATTTAAACATGAAATAAACAGCCCTACTTATCTTGAAAACGCTACTCCCGAAAACATAATGGAATGGAGTAGCATAAACTATAATGAAGAAATAGAAAAAGCCTATAAAAAAAGTATTGAAAACAGAGAGGCGTTATATAAAGTACCTTTAAGTAACTATGATGCCATTATACAACTTAACCCCATACTAACAAAAACCAACCGTTCGTTATACGATTTTCTTTTTGAGCAATATATCAAACAGCTCGAAATTGACAGATACTCAAACAACACAGGCTTAGTACTTAAAAACAGTGAAACTTTTCGAAATGCAGATTTCTCTGATTACCCAAAAAACAGCAAAGCTTTTGCTTTGTTTCAGGATATTGAAAAATTCTATCACGATAAAAATGACACCTTAAACCTGCAACGGGCCGTTTTAAGAAGACTTACTTTTTTCAATAAAAATTATTCATATAACACCCCGGAAAACCTACAGGAAACCTACTTAAACACTCTCTTAGAAATATGTAGCAGCTGGAAACAGTCACCTTTTTTATTTGAAGCAAAACTTAAAACAGCACAGCTATATCATAATATAGCAAAAAAAGATAATCATCCTGAATACCGTGAAAAAGCCATTGAAATTTGTGACGAAATAATAAACAATTACAGAATAAACCATGTTGCAGATGATGCGGCATTGCTTAAAAACTCTATTAGCGGTAAAAGTTGCAGTATTGAGACAGAAAAATATATTATCCCTAATAAGCCTTTTTTAGCTAAAGTAAGCTTTAGAAATTTTGACTCTCTATACGTAAAACTGTACAAAGTAAATGCTGGTTTTAAAACAGACACTACAAAAGAAATTACCCCTACCATACTAAAATATGACATGCCTAAAAGAGCACCATATTTTGAATATGACACAGAAATTATACTCCCCCCCTTACAGCCAGGCCATTACTTAATGGAAGTTTCTCCTACAGAAACCAATGAAAACTATTCTGAATCAGCAAAAATTATAGTGACAGAGCTCACCTCTGTAGAACAAAATGAAAAAGATCACACTTACTACAGAATCCTTAACAGGGAAAGTGGCGAGCCTGTTAAAAATGTAAAAATTATATATGCCGAAAAAAATTACGTTACTAATAAAGAGGGAGTGGCAATTGTAAAAAACCCAAAATATAAACCTAATCAAAAAAGTCGCAAAAAATACGAAAACCCTCTCATATATAACAGGCAAGACACCCTAAACAGTAACAATTCAGTTCATTATTACTATTCAGAGAAAAACAAAAACAAAAAGGAAGAGAAACCGGAAATAAATGTATCAGGCAAAATATTTACCGATAGAGCAATATACAGGCCTGGGCAAACCATATATTTTAAAGGTATAATAACCCAAGAGGTCAATTCTATTTACAGCGCAGTCCCAAACATTTATGTTAGCGTATACATTTCTGATGCTGATTATAACGAACTAAAAACACTACGCCTTAAAACAAATGAATTCGGATCGTTTTCAGGAGAATTTCAAATTCCAAAAAATGTAATGACCGGAGAGTTTGAAATCGAAGTTGATGAAGATGAAGATTATGAGCTCGATGAGGCATACAATAAAAGAAAAGATGAACATCCTTTTTGGGATAATGAAAATGTATATTTTGATTATTTCTCAAAAAGGGTTGTGGTTGAAGAATATAAAAGACCAACCTTTGAAATTGAGTTTGACACAATTAAAGAATCTATTATTATAAATAAACCGGCAATTGTAACCGGAAAGGCAAAATCATTAAGCGGAGTAAATTTAACTGAAGCAAGAGTAAAGTATGTAATAGACAGGTCTAGATACTGCTCACAATCAGGAATACTTGGTTCTTTTACTCCTATAAAAGGAGAAACCACTACAGATAAAAACGGAAAATTTTCAATACCCTTTACCCCCGAAGCTATAGAAGGGTCGGATGAAAACAAACTACCCGTATTTAGTTATGAGATAAATATTGACGTGACGGATATTAATGGTGAAACTCAGGAAAAACAACTCCACATAAAAACCGGTTATCATGATTTGGAATTAAGCTCTTATATACCTTATGATCTTACCGAAGAACATAAAGACGGAATTTTAGTTAAATCGAATAACCTTAATGATCATCCTATACCTGCTGTTGCCGAAATAACAATCTACAAATTATCTTCTGACAGACAATCAATAAAAAAGGAAAGACCATGGTATGAGCCGGAAATACAAAGCATAAGCAAGGAAGAATTTGAAAAAAATTTCCCTTACACCCCATATAAAAGCAGAGAAGAGTCTCAGTCTCCGGAGAGGGAAAGAGTAATATTATCTCAAAAAATACAACTGAAAGATGGTTCCTTCAGGCTTAACCCAAACCTTAAAGAATGGGATACAGGAAAATATGAAATTGTTATCTCGGCTACCGATACAACAAACCACATTATTGAAAAGAAAAAAACTTTCACTTTTGAAAATAAAGAGAAACAGCCTAATGAATACATATTCAGATATAAAGAGCTTAACAAAAATTACATGACCGACGGATATGTAGAACTGGAACTGGCCTCTAAACTTGAAAATCTTTATGTAGCTGTAGAAGCATATGAAAACGGAAATCGCAGTTATGATAAAATAACTCACTTGCAAAACAACAAAACCAATATTAAAGTACCATTATCTCCTGAAGCTGAAAATATTGAAATAAAGTTATATTACGTGTGGCAAAATGATTTTTTTACTGAAAAAGAAGAATATAACTTCAGGAAAACAAGTAATTCATATCTTAAAATAACGTCTTCTACCCTTCGCAGCAACCTCATACCGGGAAATAACGAAACATGGTCGTTTAGTATAAAAGGAACAGAAAAAGAGAAATTTGAAGTACTGGCATCAATGTATGACACTTCACTTGATCAATTCACCTATGATTCATGGACAGATTGGCCTTATTTAAAAGAAGACAATTATAATTACTACCGTACACCTTATTTAGAAACCACTACAGGAGGCAGGTCCAGATCACGTGGTTTTGAGGCTTACACATACGTCGAAGTACCTTTTTCAACATCTCCCGACAAAATAAACAGTTACGGATTTAACATTAATAACAGTAGGTTTATTTATAAAGATGCTGCTAAAACTAACGGAAACAAAAATTCAACTGAAAAAACAATAAAAATAACAGGAATTGTTAGTGACGAAACAGGTCCTTTACCTGCAGCAAATGTACTTGTAAAAGGAACCCAAATAAGTACACAAACTAATTTAGACGGAGAGTTTACAATTGAAGCCGGTTTAGGATCTGTTCTCCAATTTAGCTTTGTAGGACACGAAAGTCAGGAAGTTGTTGTAGGAAGTCAGTACATATATAATATTCTTCTAAAAGAAGGAATGTTTCTTAGCCCTGTAGTAAAAGACGTTTACAGAAGTACAACCAAACAAAAATCGGCAATGGCTGTTGCATACATATCCAGTGAAGCAATTGAAGACAGGGCTAATGCATCTGTACTACAGTCCTTACAGGGACAAATTGCCGGGGTATCAATAACTACAGCCTCCGGCGAGCCCGGGTCTGAAAGCACCATAATACTTAGAGGTGTAGGCACTATAGACGGTAATATCGCGCCTCTATTTATAATAGACGGTGTACCTGTTGATGAAGATAGTTTTAGAAGCATTAATCAAAACCAAATAGCTAATGTGCAAGTATTAAAAGATGCCGCTGCAACTTCAATTTACGGAAACCGTGGTGCTAACGGAGTAATAGTTATTTCAACCTATGACGGTATTGAAAAGCAAAAAGAAGAACTGAAGAAGGTAGAAACCCGAAAAAACCTAAATGAAACAGCTTTCTTTTATCCTCATTTAACAACAAACAAAAATGGTGACCTTACCTTTAGCTTCTCTTCGCCTGAAGCATTAACCGAGTGGAGATTTCGCCTTTTTGCCCATAGTAAGCAATTGGATTCGGGTTATTTGGAACATTTGGCAATTACACAAAAGGACCTGATGATAGTCCCTAATATGCCCCGCTTCCTGAGGGAAGCCGATACCATTGTAATTAGTGCCAAGGTAACAAATATGACCACCGCACCTAAAACAGGAAACGCCATACTTATACTCTATAATGCAGTAAACATGCAACCTATAGACAGTATAGCCTCAAACAGTAACAACACTAAGCCTTTCACTATTGCAGGCAAGAATAATACTGTTGTAAACTGGACAATTACCGTACCACGAGGTATAGAAGGCATACAATATAAAGTGGTTGCTAAAGCCGGTAATTATACTGATGGTGTTGAAAGTTTACTTCCTGTTCTAACTAATAGAACACTGGTAACCGAAAGTATACCTATATGGGTTAAACCGAATGAAACAAAAGAGTATACATTAGAGAATTTAAAGAATAACACGTCGTCCACACTTAAAAATCATAAAGTGGTTTTTGAATACACTTCAAACCCGGCATGGATAGCACTACAGTCATTACCATACCTTATGGAGTTTGAGCACGAATGCTCTGAACAGCTTTTCTCAAGGGTATATGCTAATGCTATTGCAGCTTCGATATTGAACAGTAACCCAAAAATTAAAGAGGTTTTTGACACTTGGAAAAAAGAAGGTAAACCATCTAAGCTTGAACAGAACGAAGAGCTGAAATCAATTATACTGACAGAAACTCCGTGGTTACTGGATGCTCAAACCGAACAGGAAAAGAAAAACCGACTGGCTCTACTTTTTGAATTTGATAAAATGGAAAATGGTATAAAAGCCAACCTTGCAATACTGGAAGACCGACAGGAAAACGGTGCTTTCCCATGGTTTACTGGAGGTAGAACTGACGAGTACATTACCAGACATATACTTGCCGGATTGGGTCATTTGTTAAAATTAAAAATAACCGACACTACAAACCTTTCCATTGAACATATCACCAAAAGAGGAGTTGAGCACATTGACGACCATTTTATAAAAACAGATAACGAAAGAACAAAAAAGAATAAAAAATTAGTTTTAACCACCCCCTGCTCATCACTCCATTATTTATACACAAGAAGCTTTTATACAGAACAATACCCCGTAAAAGACAGTCTTAAAGCAAGAATAGACAAATATTTAAACATCATTAAAACCAACTGGCTTGACTACCCTTTATATGAAAAGGGAATGGCCGCCCTAACCCTCAACAGGTTTGGTGACACCATCACTGCAAAAAAAATAACCGAAAGCCTAAGGGAAACCTCTTCCAATAATACCGAATGGGGGATGTACTGGATAGAAAACAAGGCTGGGTGGTACTGGTACAAATCACCTATTGAAACACAGGCGCTTTTAATTGAGGCAATAATTGAAATTGATAACGACGTAGAGTCGGCAGATGGAATGAAGGTATGGCTTATTAAAAACAAGCAAAACAAACACTGGTCAACCACCAAAGCTACTACCGAAGCCGTTTATGCCTTATTAATGCAGGGAAGCGACTGGTTATCGGTTAAGGAAAATACTACCATAAAATGTGGAGACAACATTTCATTAAACAACAAACTGGCTGAAACAGAAAAAGAAGCTGAAACCGGATATATAAAACTGGAATGGGATGGCTCTGAAGTTTCTAAAGAGCTATCAGAATTCAGTATAGAAAACAAAAGTAAAGTACCGGGATATGGAGGGTTATTCTGGCAGTACTTTGAAGATCTGGATAAAATACAGGATACCCAAAAAGGATTAATGAACATTACTAAGGAACTTTACCTGAAAGTAAAAAACGAAAATGAAGCATCCTTAAATAAAATTACAGCCAACTCACCTTTAAAAATTGGCGACCTTGTTACTGTAAGGATTGTATTGAACATAACTGAAGATATGGAGTATGTTCATCTTAAAGACATGAGAGCTTCGGGTTTTGAACCTATAGATATTTTTTCGGGTAATAAATATACAGCAAACACGAGGTACTATATGACAACCAGAGATGCCGCGACTAACTTCTTTTTTGACAGGCTGGACAAAGGAACTTATGTATTGGAATATGATGTAAGGGTAAATAATGCCGGAACATTCTCTAATGGTATATCAACCATACAAAGTATGTATGCCCCAGAGTTTTCAGGACATACAAAAGGTATAACAATAAAAACCACACCTTAACCTTGATACAAATAAGGGCAAACAAAAACGCCTCCTGTTAAAAGGAGGCGTTTTCTATTTGAACAAATAATAATTAAATTATTCTGCAATAGTCATTTCGTCTACAATATGCTTAGCGCCAGAGAACTTGTCGATTACCCAAAGCACATAACGAATATCTACGTTAATAGTTCTTTGAAGTTCTTTATCAAATATTACGTCACCAGCCATTGCCTCAATGTTACCATCAAAAGCAAGACCAATAAGCTCACCTTTACCGTTTAATACAGGAGAACCAGAGTTACCACCTGTAATATCGTTATCAGTAAGGAAGTTTACCGGCATATAACCTGCTTTATCTGCATAACGACCAAAGTCTTTAGCCTCATACATTTCAATAAGTTTTTTAGGCAGGTCAAATTCAGGATCGTTTGGCTTGTATTTAGCCACTTCACCTTTCATTGTAGTGTAGTAATTTTTAGCAGCATCATTACGGCTGTCTTTAGGAAGAGTTCTTACTTTACCATAAGTTAAACGTAGTGTACTGTTAGCATCCGGATAGTATTTTACTTTCGGGTTTGCTTCTCTCATACCCTGTACCATTAAACGGAAAGATTTAGAATAACTGTCCTGAAGAGCAGTAATATCATCCGGTACAGCTCTGTACTGAGTTAGGATATCGTTAGAAAGTAAGAATAAAGGATCATTTTGTAGTGCCTCAGCATTTGGATTTTTAAGGAACTCCTCAACGCTTTCTTTAGATTTGAATATACTGTTCTCAAATGCATTGTTTACATAAGCAGTATAATCAAAGTTGTTTTCTTTACCTAACTGAGCCACAAGCGGAGCAATATCATATCCTGTAGATTTTGTAGCATATAAATGGAGCTGAGCAGCAAGCACATCTTTTTCAAGAGGCATGTATAATGTTTTATACTCTTCTGCAACAAACTCTTCTATTCTTGGAAGTACCTGAGCTCTTTGAGCTTCCCCTGCCGATGCATACTGCATAAGTGCACCACCTACTCTGTATGGCAATACAGCAAAAGTACTTGTTCTTAAAAGCCCTATAAGATAATTGTCCTGACGCGCTTTTTCGTTAGTCTTAGCATAGTATGCGTTTATGTTAGCGATAACATCACCATACTTATCTTTATTTGCTTTTTTGTTAGCCCATTTATTGAACTTAGCCTCACCTTTAGCTTTAGTTTCGGCGGTTTTATGTTTTGTAAGGGCATCAATCATACCCTGACGGTTTTTCCAGTAGTTTGCTACCTGAGCATATTTTGAAGCATAGTCAAGACGAACTGCATCGCTTTGATCCATATACACCTTCATTCTGTCCATACCCAGTTTAGACGACTCTACCCATGCAGGATAAGCATATTTTACATTTTGCTCAATACCGGCAGCCGGCATCCAACGGTTAGTACGACCAGGGTAACCTAATATCATAGCAAAATCATCTTCCTGAACACCATTAAGGCTTACAGGTAAATAATGCTTAGGTGTTAAAGGAACATTGTTTGGAGAATATTCTGCCGGGTTACCGTTTGCATCTGCATAAATACGGAACATAGAGAAATCACCTGTGTGACGTGGCCACTCCCAGTTATCTGTATCACCACCAAATTTACCGATGCTCTCCGGTGGAGTACCTACAAGACGAACGTCGTTGTAATCCTGGTAAACGAAATAGTAGTACTCATTACCTTCAAAGAAAGAACGAACAGAAACAACATATTTCCCACCTTCGCTATTTTCTTTTTCAATTAGAGCACTTTCCTGCTGAATCGCTTTTTGTCTCTCTTCTTCAGTCATACTGTCGTTAACTTTAGAAAGGATTCTTTTAGAAACATCATCCATTCTTACAAAGAAACGAACATAAAGACTTTTTGGCTTAAGCTCATCGCCTCTTGTTGGTGCCCAGTAACCATCTCTCAGGTAGTTTGCCTCAGGAGTTGAAAGCTCGGCAATAGCCTCATAACCACAGTGGTGGTTTGTTAAAACCAAACCTTCTTTAGAGATAACCTCTGCAGTACATCCGCCATCAAACTGCACAATAGCGTCTTTAAGGCTATGATTGTTAATGCTGTAAATTTCTTCAGCCGTTAACTGTAAGCCCATTTTTTGCATATCCCTGTGATTTAAACGTTCAATGAACATTAAAAACCACATACCTTCGTCTGCCCTTACAGGCATTACCATGAGTGACATGGTAAGGAACAAAATAAGTTTTTTCATCTGATTTTTATACGATTAAAAAGTTTAGCCAATAAGTAGCCGTATTACATATTTTGTTACACGGTTATTATCAACTTTATTGCTTTAGTGCTGCGAATATACCTCTTTTTTGAGAATTTCGTAAAATAAACACGGCGTAAAAACCGCATGATTCTTTACTGCTTAAAAACAAAAAATCCTGAGCATGATGCTCAGGATTCTTTCATGTATCATTAAGGATTAAAACTTTCTTTATGCATTAAGCATTTGCCATAGTTTATCTTTCAATTCGACCAGTCCCTGTTGGGCTACCGACGAGATAAATATATACGGTATATCTTTAAGCTCTTCGTCAAGCTGTTCTTTCAGTTCGGTTTTAAGTTCATCATCCAGCATATCGCATTTTGAAATGGCTACCAGCCTGTCTTTATCCAGCATTTCAGGGTTATACCTTCTAAGCTCATCTACAAGTATATTATACTCCTTCTTTATATCTTCGGCATCAGCCGGAACTAAGAAAAGTAATGTAGAGTTACGCTCAATATGCCTTAAAAAGTAATGTCCAAGACCTTTACCTTCAGCAGCACCTTCTATAATCCCCGGTATATCGGCAATTACAAACGACTGATAATCCCTGTAAGCCACAATACCTAAATTAGGTTTTAATGTGGTAAAAGGATAATCAGCAATTTTTGGTTTTGCAGATGTAAGTACCGATAATAATGTAGACTTACCTGCATTAGGGAAACCTACCAAACCAACATCGGCAAGTACTTTAAGCTCAAGGATAACATCAAGCTCCTCCCCCGGCAACCCGGGTTGTGAATAACGCGGTGTTTGGTTTGTAGAGCTACGGAAGTGCCAGTTACCTAAACCTCCCTTACCTCCTTTTGCTATTATTTTTTTCTCTCCGTGTTCGGTTATTTCAAATAAAATCTCATTAGTTTCCTTATCACGAATAACCGTACCCAGAGGCACTTCAATAAACTTATCATCACCATCGGCTCCGGTACTTCTGGCGCTACCGCCATCCCCTCCGTGACCGGCTTTAATATGCCTTGCAAACTTTAAGTGAAAAAGTGTCCACAGCCCTTTATTACCTACAAGATAAACGTGACCGCCACGACCACCATCTCCACCATCGGGTCCGCCTTTTTCAATAAACTTTTCCCTGTGTAGGTGAGTAGACCCTTTACCTCCTTTACCTGAGGCAACATATATTTTTACGTAATCTACAAAATTCCCTTCTGTCATTTCTTTATGTTTCAGGTTTCAGGCGCTGGGCTGTACCCAATCCGTCACCAATTATTGTTTGTTTGCCTGCAAATTTACGCAGACTATTCTTCTTTGCTAATAGACCTTACTTTTACCTTATCAATCTTAACACCATCCATTTTAAGCACTTCCAGCTCAAAGTGATTCCAAGCGAGTTTCTCACCCTGTTTAGGGATATACGAAAGTTCAGTCATTATAAGCCCGCTTACGGTTGTTACCTCATAATCGGTAGTAAGCTCGTCAAGATCAAAATAAGTAAGGAAGTCATGCAACGGATAATGTCCGTCAACCGTCCAGGTTCCATCGTCATTTTCAACCAACTGGAACTCGTCATGGTAAAAGTCGGATGCATCACCTACTAGCGCTTCCAAAATATCATTCAGGGTTATTATCCCCTGAAATACTCCATACTCATCGGTCACCAAAGCATAGTGTACTTTTGTTTTCTTGAATATCTCAAGTGCCTTATAAGCTGATGTATGCTCTATTAAATATACTGGCTCTTTGGTTATTTCCTGAAGGTTAAACTGCGGGTTTTCGTAATTGGCAAAAATATCTTTTAGTAATACTACACCAACCACATCGTCCAGATTATCTTCACATACCGGATATACCGAGTGCAGTTCTTCCAGCATTATACCTTTTATACTTTCCTTATCGGACTGGGTAGACAGGTAAGCTACCGATTTTCTGTGCGTCATAAGAGAGTTTACTTTTCTGTCTCCAATATGAAACACACGTTCCATGATATCCTGTTCTATTTCCTGCACCTCACCACCTTCGGTTCCTTCTTTAATAATTGCCTTAATCTCTTCCTCAGTTACTTTACCATCTGCCGTAGGGCGAATGTTAAATACTTTCATAAGAAAGTCGGTCGAAGAGGTAAGTAACCATATAAACGGAGCCGTAATTATGGAGATAAACTTCATAGGCAGGGCTACCATTCTTGCTATACTTTCAGGGTAGGTAAGCCCTATCCTTTTAGGCAAAAGTTCTCCAAGTATAAGCGAAAAAAACGTTAGTATCACTACCACTACCCCAACAGCTATACTATCGGCATAAGGAGCAAGGGCTTCAAACTTAACAATAAACGCTTCTACATCATCGGTAACTTTATCACCACTGTATATACCGGTAAGAATACCAATAAGGGTAATACCTATTTGTACCGTTGAAAGGAACTTATTAGGCGAATTGGCAAGATCCAATGCGGTTTGCGCACTGGAGTTACCTTTTTTTGCCGCTGTTTCCAGTCGGTTTTTACGTGCTGATATCAGTGCAATTTCCGACATGGAAAAAACACCGTTAAGCAGTATTAAAAATAATATTATGGCTATTTCCAATCGCTAGGCTTTTAGTTACAGCTTGTCTATTATAAGGCTTAGCCTTTGAGTAACCTCAGAGATTTCACCTATACCGTTTACGGCAAAGAATTTACCCTGACCTTTGTAGTACTCAATAAGCGGAGCCGTTTTTTCGTTGTACTCCTGGTAACGGTTTCTTATAAGATTCTCATCCTGATCATCTGCCCTTCCGCTGGTTTTACCACGCTCCAGCAAACGTTGTACAAGTATTTCATCATCTGCCTCAAGTGCAACTGTAGCAGTCACTTCCCATCCTTTTGTTTTAAGAAACTCATCTAAGGCATCAGCCTGTGCAACTGTTCTTGGGAAACCGTCAAAAAGAAAACCTTTAGTATCAGGGTTTTTCTCTACCTCATCCTGAAGCATTTTGATTGTTAATGCATCCGGAACAAGCTCCCCTTTATCAATAAAAACCTGCGCCTGTTTTCCAAGCTCAGTTCCGTTTTTAAGATTGTAACGGAAAACGTCTCCGGTAGAGATATGAGTTAGGTTGTATTTTTCTTTTAAAAATTCTGCCTGAGTACCTTTACCTGCACCCGGTTTTCCAAATAGTACGATATTAACCATTGTATGTTATTAGTATATTTATTTAAGTTGATAAATTTCCGGTATATTTCTCCCCTGTCCGTCATAATCAAGACCATAGCCTACAATAAACCTATTAGGGATTGAAAAGCCTGTATAATCCAGCTTTATATCTTTTTTATAAGCTTCAGGCTTAAAAAACAGGCTGGCAATTTTTAATTGCTTTACTCCCCTGCCTTCAAACATTTTTACAAGTTCTACTACTGTATTACCTGTATCTACTATATCTTCCACTATTATAACCGTACGCCCTTCCACATTTTTATCCAACCCAACAAGTTGCTTAACCGTATTTGTAGACTGGGTACCCTCATAAGATGCCAGTTTTACAAAACTCACCTCACAAGTTTTTTTATAATGCTTCATAAGGTCACTTAAAAACATAAAGGCGCCATTAAGCACCCCTACAAAAACAGGAACCTCATTATTGGTATCAGCCTCTATTTGCTGCGCCATTCCGGCTATTGTTTTATCAATTTCGGCAGCAGATATAAAGGGTACAAATTGTTTATCATGAAGCTGTATCACGCTTACTAACAGGTTTGATATAATTTGCAAATATACTAATTAGGAATTTGCCTCATTTATATACCGTATTATTTTGTAATAAATTATACAAATGTTTCCTGATTCAGTTCAAGGAATCAATAACTAAAACTCTTTTTTAATCTATATACTGAATATCAAAAATTTAAGATTTAATTAACCCGTAGTTTTTTAGTGAAAAAAATCTTAAAACGACCTGATACCCCATATAGCTTTGTTATCTTAAAAATCAAACCAATTAAATACCAATTATTCATTATGAAAAAACTATTACTTTTTTCACTGTTTCTGATATGCGGGTTAGCATCAGGACAAGAACTCACTATTGAAGGTGACACTATGTTATGCCCCAACACCGATGGTACTGCACAGGTAGCAAATTCTACTGTTTTTGATGCTTATCAATGGTATAAAAAAGGGTACTACAGTGACACTTTTGAAGCCATTCCCGGAGCCACGCAAGCGTCTTTTACTTACGACTGGTATTATTACGACTTATCTGAAATTAAACTGGAAGCAAAAGTAAACGGGGTACATTATGAGTCAAACACCCTTTTTATTGCGAGCTATATGTGGACTCCTATGTATTTAACTTACGAACCTACAAAAGACGTTTATTATGACGGTAGTAAAGACACTTATTATTTATGTGCCGGCAGCAGTTTTGTATTAGAAATAAACAGCCCACCTTTTACCGAGAACATTCAGTGGTTTAGAAACGGACAACCCATTCTTGGTGCTAACAGTCCGTCATACGCTGTTACACAATCAGGAACCTACACTGTTCAGGGTGCTCCAACACCGTGTCCTGACCATATAGAAACGCTAGGTATCGGAGTAAATGTAACCTTAACAAAATGCGACCGAAAACCGGGAATTGAACTTAAAAATACCGCTTCAAACATTAACACTAATGAAATTAAAGTTTACCCAAACCCAAGTACAAATTACTTAAATGTAAATTTACCTGAAGATTCCGGACTGGATGAATACTCTATTACCGACCTTACCGGAAAAACGTTACTTAACGGTACGCTCTCACAAAATAATAATATCAGCACAACAGAGCTGACTCCCGGAACTTACATCATAAAAATTGCAGGTAACGGAAACTACATTTCCAAACTGTTTATTAAAAAGTAAGAAAACTGAAAAAATAAGGCGGAATTCAATTCCGCCTTATCCCATTGGGACAATAAACCCAAATGATATATTTAAAGTATTAAACCCTGCATTAGCATCGTTTAGTCCTGCGTTTGAGACATGCCTTACATTAGGCCTTATATCAAATATTATACTACCCGTATTATAAGCTACTCCTAATCCAAACACATCATTAAACGCAAACCCGCTGGTAAGCCTTTCGGTCTCTTTAGTACTAATTGTTGGCCCTACATTTAACATTGCATAAGCCGATATGCTTTTAGAAAAATTATACTTCGCAAAAAAAGCCACATTAAAAGCATACTGATTTAAGTCTTTCAACTGTGTAAACTCTCTTCGTTTCTGTTCATAATCCGGTTCATCGGGTGTTACAAAATAAGGATTAAGCAGCTGATGCTTGGCAAAATTGAGTTCGGGCTGAAAAGCCACAAGATACTCCCACTTTTTTGAGGGGTTAAAAGAGTAATAAAACTGAATTTGTACATAGCTATTACTAAGGGTATAATTGCTGTTGGCAAATTCATTACCGAAACCATAACAACCTCCTACATAAAACTGCTGATTTTTGTGTACTTCCTGAGCAAAAGCCCCTGTAACACATAGTAGCATTAGTAATTTAAGCATATTTAAATTTTAACTGTTTTTTGGTTCTCTTAAATTTAGTTAAAAACTAAAAAAAACTGATTATCAAAACAATAAACTTTACACGTCACACTAATAAATAAAAGTGTCACACTTTGTCCGGGCTTTAACACTAGCTACATAAGTACTGAAAGGTAATTTTACTATTCAAACTAAAAACTAATGTATCTATGAAAAAGCTATTACTATTTTTCCTGTGTTTTATACCGCTTTTATCGGTTGCACAAGCACCCTCTATTGAAGGCAACACTATGCTTTGCCCAGACACTAACGGGACAGCTACAATTACCAACGACACCGAGTATGACACTTACCAGTGGTATTATAAATACTGGTTTCTTAACGATGATTTTGTTGCCATAGATGGTGCTACACAGGCATCTTTCACTTACGACTGGCTAACTTACGATCAGGCATTATTGAAAGTTGTAGTTACTCTTGACGGAGAAACTTATGAATCTGACACTATACAAATTGACAGCTATGCATGGGTAGGGCTTATTGTTTCGACACAAACCAGTGACGATGTAACTTTTAACCCAGAGAATCAGGCTTACTATATTTGTGATGAGAGCACCATTACAAGCTCAACTCAATCTCCATATACTGTTGTACAGTGGTATAAAAATGATGTAGCAATTGAAGGCGCTACCGATATGAGCTACACAATTACAGAAGCTGGAACTTACTACGTTGTCGCAGCTCCTGAATTTTGCCCTAACAGCACAAGTCCTTCATTACCTATAGTGGTAATGAACAATCCTGAATGTACTACTGCCAACCCAACCCCTGTTATAGCCGGAGATATTATGCTTTGCCCAGACACA
Source organism: Flavobacterium sp. C4GT6 (assembly GCF_036347315.1). Lineage (NCBI taxonomy): Bacteria > Pseudomonadati > Bacteroidota > Flavobacteriia > Flavobacteriales > Flavobacteriaceae > Flavobacterium > Flavobacterium sp. C4GT6. Next base: position 65,247 of record NZ_JAZGZU010000002.1, on the reverse strand, counting down.
AACGGTACAGCTACAATTACTAACGACATGGAATATGACACTTACCAGTGGCACTACAAGTACTGGTTTACAGACGATGAGTTTGTTGCTATCGACGGGGCTACAGAAGCTACATTTACTTACGACTGGCTAACTTACGATCAGGCATTATTGAAAGTTGTAGTAACTCTTGACGGAGAAACTTATGAATCAAACACTATACAAATTGACAGTTACAACTGGGCAGGCATTTCTTTTAGTATGACCTTTAGTGATGATGTAGTACCAAACGACGAAAATTTCACATGGATGATTTGTGATGAATCGACAATTACATGTGAGTTAAACAGTCCATATGACAGTAGTATACAATGGTACAAAGACGGCGTAGCGATTGAAGGTGCCAACGATATTACCTATGTAATTACCGAACCGGGAAGTTACTATGTTGAAGCAGCTCCTGAATATTGTTCTAATGCCGTTTCAAACACATCTGGAACTCCTGTGGTGGTTGCCATGAACCCTGATTGCTCACTTGGCATTAACGACCCTATAGCAAACAATCAGGTTACACTTTATCCAAACCCTACATCAAACATTCTTAACATAACACTTCCGAATAACAATACAGTTACTGACTACTGGATTTTAGATGTTACCGGAAAAACACTTTTAAAAGGTGTGTTCCCTAACAGCAACAGCATTGATGTTAGCTCACTTTCTAACGGAACTTACATTTTAAAACTAACAGGAGGAAACAGCCAAACAGCCCATATGTTCATTAGGAAATAAGCCATATTTCCTGATTTTGTGCGCTAAAGGCAAAACGTAATGTTTTGCCTTTCGTTTTTTATGCAGGGGTATTTTTTGTAATTTCCCGCCACTAAGTCGGCAACACATTGAACACTGATTATTACCTTAAAATAGAAAAAAGCACTGCACATCGTGCCATAAGGGACGAACTTAGCAGCATGGTACTTAATGACACGAGCCTGTTACCGGAACTCATAGCAACAGCCCTTAACATATCAGACAAAAATCATCATAAAGCCTGCTGGATAAGCGAACTTGTTTTTGAGGAAAAAATTGAATGGCTAAAAGAGTACCTGAATGTATTTTGCAACACCCTGCCAAACTTCACCAGTGATAGTGCCATACGTTCCATATCAAAAATATGTTTGTTTGCCGTACAGGAACATCAAAAAAGCAAGTCGGGTTTCCTAAACGGAAAACACATTAGACAGATAACCGAATCGTGTTTTGACTGGCTTATAAACCCCGAAGGCAAAGTAGCCAATAAAGCCTATGCCATGCGTACCCTTTTCCTTATAGGAAAGAAAGAAGACTGGATATACCCTGAACTGGAGTATATACTCCCACAGGGATTCCCACTACATACAGCAGCCTATAAAGCCGCAGCAAAAGATATTTTAAAGCAGATTGAAAAGGCAAAAAAGAGATAGACTTCGCTATTCTGTTTTTTCTTCCTCATGGAAACCGAACCTCCGTAGTTGTGGTGCTGAGAAAAAAGTAACAGCTACCACACCCAGTGTAAGACATCCGCCTACAACTACAGCCCTAACCGTACCCAGCCAGTGTGCCATAACACCACTTTCAAAATCCCCTAATTCGTTAGAAGAGCTCACAAACATAGTATTTACAGATGCTACCCTTCCCCGCATATGATCGGGGGTTACAAGTTGTAATATCGTACTGCGTATTACCACACTCACTGCATCAAACATACCCGAGAACATCAGCATGAAAAATGACAGGTAAAAGTTTTTTGAGATACCGAAAATGATTATCGAAATGGCAAATCCACCAACGGCAACAAACAGTTTTTTACCGGGATTAGTACGCAGCGGTAAAAACGCCAGTATACCCAGTGTGATTAATGCTCCAATACCGGGAGCTGCACGCAGTATACCATAACCCACCTCATCTACCATAAGTATTTCCTTTTGGTAAACCGGTAATAGTGCAACCGCACCACCAAATAAAACCGAAAACATATCAAGCAGTTGTGCTCCTAAAAGCTCTGGGGTTTTCACTACAAAACGGATACCCTGTGTAAGACTTTGCAGTATGGGTTCACGTTCTTTTTTAAGTATTGGTTTAACCCCAATACTCAGCATTGGGATAAGCAGTAACAACTCTATAAACACCACTGCTGCCATACCCATAGTAATACCGTTAAAAGCAATAAGTATACCTGCGGCAAGAGGCCCTAGTACCGAACCTGTTTGCCATGCCATACTACTCCAACTTGTTGCATTGGCATAGTTTTTACGCGGGACCACCAGCCCGAAAAGTGAAAACACCGAAGGTCCCATAAAAGAACGGATAGCCCCACCACAAAAAACAAGTGCATATACACTATACAGGGTATATTGAATACCCAGTCGCTCCAAAGCATAGGGAGTGGTTAGCATAAACAGGCTTAACCCTAACAGTATATAGGCTGAAAGACATAACAGCACCATTTTCCTTTTTTCGTTAAGATCTACAAAATGTCCTGCAAAAAAAGAAAATGTGATTGCGGGTATAACTTCTGATAGTCCTACCCCTCCAAGGGCAAGTTTGTTTGAGGTAAGATGATATATCCAATAAAAGATAATGGTAATTTGCATGTTCAGGGCAAAAATTAGCCCGAAACGGATGCATAAAAACGAACGGAATTCTTTTATTTTAAGTACTGGATTCTTCTTAAAGAAACCGGATTCGTTACCGGTACTGTTATTTTCCATAAAAAGTTGAGATGCGTAATTTCATGCAAATATACAACAGTACATTATGCGATTAGCAATTACACAATTATTTAACCTCCGCTTTTCAACCTGTCCAGCAAGGTTTTAAGATTTACCGATGCAAACCCCGAACTATGATCAGAATGTCCATATGGGATAATAAGTTCGCCGTTATGTATTATCGATCCGCAGGAATATACCACATTTGGCACATAGCCTTCACGCTCATCCGGGTTAGGCATAATAAGGGGATCTTTTAGCCTTCCTATCTCTTTTGACGGATCATCTATATCCAGCAATGAAGCTCCAATAGTATAACGACGCATAGGCCCAACCGCGTGGGTAATAACCAGCCATCCGCATTCGGTTTCAATAGGCGAACCACAATTCCCCATTTGTACAAATTCCCAAGAATACTCCGGCCCCTGTATTTTAACCGGGTCTTCCCATTCATTTATATTGTCGGAATACATCAGGTAATTATTCCAGCCGTCAATTCGCGACAGCATAACATACTTCCCGTTTATCTTCCTTGGGAACAGTGCAAGGTTTTTATTGCGCGCCCCGCTACCATGCAACGGGCTCGTCCTGAACTCATAAAAATCGGTAGTTTTTAAAAGTTTCGGCATAATATGCACTCCGTCATAAGCCGTGTAGGTAGCATAATAAATGGTACGTCCGTTATCATCAGTAAACTTTACAAAACGGGCATCTTCAATCCCTTTACTTTCAAAATCAGAAATAGGAAAAATAACCCTATCACTAATATCGGTATCCTTAGAGAAGGTTATGCGCCTGTAACTGTCACTCAGTGCAAGTATCATTTTATACTGGGCAATCTCTTTTGGGTCGCTGGTTTTATCCCGGGCTTCATACACCAGTCCCTTTAACTGGTTGTAATCAAAACGGTCTTCCAGTTTATCGGCTACTACCTGTATAAAAAACTCACTTATATCAGCCTCTATCGCTTTCCTTAAAAACTGTCTTTTATGGTAAACAAGGTTGTGTATCTTTTCGGCCTCATCAATATATTTCCCGGCTCGTATTACAGAGATAGAACCATCCCTGTCTATAATTGCCCTCCTGAAAACTACCGATGAAACATGCCCCTCTCCCACAGCCCTAAAACTGATAATAACACGAAGCTGACCTTCCTCAAGGTTGGTCTGATCGGGATCGGGTACGATAGACGGATTAAAAAATGCCGCCGACTCAATAGAATATTCATGTGTAAAATAAGAACCTATAAGCAGTTTACAGTATTCATCAAGCTCATTGAAATTAGCCCCTGCCAGTTCAATATAGTGCCTTACTCGTTCGCAGTGACGCATCAGTTTTTGGGTAATACTTCTATGCCTTTTAGAAAAATCCTGAAGTAAAGGCGAAATAATGGCAAATACCTCATCCTTCTCTAAAGCCAGTATTCTTTTAATAAGTGCTACCGCCCTCTCTTCGCCATTAAAAAAAAAGCGGGCTATTACACGTCTTGTATCCGGAAGTACTTTTTCAGGTTTTCTGTCAATTTTCAATCTCATAAATCAAATTTTTTCGGGGAAAGCAAATTCTAAATTACGAATATTATTTTGATGATACTGAGGACCATTTGCTAAAATTAACCAAAAAACACCAGAAAAACCTTATCCCAAAAGCTCTCTTATATAAAAGTGTTTTTTGGTAACTAATAATTTTAACGCTTTAAGTATCTTTGCACAGCAAAAAAGAAACACGATAAATGAATTATTTTTCTTCTGATTTTAAATTAGGGATTTTAGGCGGAGGCCAGCTGGGCAAAATGATGCTTAACGACACAAGGAAGTTTGACATACAAACGTATGTACTTGACCCAAGTGATGAAGCTCCGTGCAAAATAGGAAGCAACAAATTCTTTAAGGGCGACCTTATGGATTTTGACACCGTATACAACTTTGGAAAACAGGTAGACGTGCTTACTTTTGAGATTGAGCATGTAAACGTAGCCGCGCTGGAAAAACTGGAAAGCGAAGGCATTAAGGTTTACCCTTCTCCAAAAACTTTAAAACAGATACAGAATAAAGGTACTCAAAAAGACTTTTATACTGCTAACGGGATACCAACTGCAGATTATAAAAGGTTTGAAAGCCTTACCGATCTTAAAACGGCGGTAGAAAACAACGAGATAACACTTCCGTTTGTATGGAAAAGTACCGAAGGTGGTTATGACGGAAACGGCGTAAAGGTTATCCGTACCTTGGAAAGCTTTGAAGGCGTTGCCAATGTACAGTGTATTGCTGAGACTATGATTCCGTTTAAAAACGAGCTTGCAGTTATAGTTTCCCGTAACCCTGACGGACAGATAAAAACATACCCTGTGGTTGAAATGGAATTCCACCCGGAAGCCAATCAGGTAGAATATGTTATTTGCCCTGCACGTATTGATGATGCTGTGGCAGAAAAAGCAAGAGCAGTTGCCTTAAAGGTGTCTGAATCGTTTAACCATGTTGGGCTTCTTGCCGTGGAAATGTTCCAAACAGAAGATGACCAGATTCTTGTAAACGAAGTAGCACCAAGACCACACAACAGCGGTCATTACTCTATTGAGGCAAGTTACACTTCTCAGTTTGAACAACACCTGCGTGCCATATTAAACCTGCCTTTAGGTAATACCGACAGTAAAGTTGCCGGGATTATGGTTAACCTGGTAGGAGCCGAAGGACACTCGGGTAACGTTTTATACCAAAACATTGAAACCATTTTAGATAAAGATGGTGTAACACCACACATTTACGGTAAAAAGCAAACAAGACCTTTCAGGAAAATGGGACACGTTACCATAGTAAACGAAGACATTGCCGTTGCCAGAAAAATTGCCGAAGAAGTAAAAAACACAATTAAAGTAATAAGCCAGTAAGTACTAAACAATATAAAGTATGAAAGTAGCAGTAGTAATGGGCAGCATATCGGATATGCCGGTAATGCAGGATGCCATAGACATTTTAAAAGAGTTTGGTATAGAAACACACGTAGATATTGTTTCGGCGCACCGTACCCCTGAGAAACTGGTAGATTTCAGTTCTAACGCACACAACAATGGTATATCTGTAATTATTGCAGGTGCCGGTGGCGCAGCACACTTACCGGGAATGGTAGCCTCTATGTCTCCGCTTCCTGTAATTGGTGTACCTGTAAAATCAAGTAACTCTATTGACGGTTGGGATAGCGTACTTTCTATCCTGCAAATGCCGGGCGGAGTTCCGGTTGCAACAGTAGCCCTTAACGGTGCTAAAAATGCGGGCATACTTGCAGCACAAATTGTAGGCAGCCACGACAAAGCTGTTTTAGATAAGATTATCGCTTACAAATTAAAACTGAAGGAGGCTGTACTTAAAGCTGCCGAAGGTTTACAGAAATAATTAAAAGCTGCCAATTGGGCAGCTTTTTTTATGGCTTTTACGCATCGGGTAAAAAGTATACCTTTGGTATAGTTGTTGACCGTTTCAACACAGTTATGATTAAAAAATCTTAAACAGGACTATGAATTCACTTACCCAAAAATTTAATACAAAACACGATACAGCTCCCTTTAACTCCATAAAAACAGAAGATTTCCTTCCTGCTTTTACCGAAGGGATTGCAGCGGCAAAAAAAGAGATTGACGAAATTATCTCTAACCCGGAAGAGGCTACTTTTGAAAACACTATCGAAGCCCTTTCCTTTAGTGGCGACATGCTGGATAGAACATCGGGCATCTTTTTCAACCTGCATTCGGCAGAAACCAATGACGATATCCAGAAAATTGCCATGGAAGTTTCGCCTCTGCTTTCGGAATTCAGCAATGATATCCGCTTAAACAAAGATTTGTTTGAAAGGGTTAAGGCAGTATATGACAAAAGAGACAGCCTTACACTAACCCCTGAACAAAGCACATTACTGGAAAAGAAATACAAAAGCTTTGCCCGTAATGGTGCCAACCTGCCGGAAGACAAAAAGTCAAGACTTCGTGAAATTGATAAAGAGCTTTCTCAACTAAGCCTTAAGTTCGGTGAGAATGTGTTGGCAGAAACCAATGCTTTCCAACTGCATATAACAGATGAGAAAGATCTTTCGGGACTTCCGGAAGGAGCTATAGAAGCTGCACATGAAGTAGCCAAAAGCCTTGAGAAAGACGGATGGGTTTTCACACTTGACTTCCCAAGCTATATGCCGTTTATGACTTATGCCGATAACAGGGAACTGCGTAAAAAAATGGCGTTGGCATTTGGAGCAAAAGGTTTTCAGAATAATGAGTTCGACAATCAGGAAACCGTATTGCAGATAGTTAAGCTTCGCCACGAGCGCGCTAATCTTTTAGGCTATAAATCGCACGCCGACTTTGTACTGGAAGAACGCATGGCAGAAAGCCCGGAAAAAGTTCGCACCTTCCTAAACGACCTATTGGTAAAAGCCAAGCCGGCAGCACAAAAAGAATTTGCTGAGCTTACTGCTTTCGCTAAAGAACTGGACGGACTGGATCATCTTGAAAAATGGGATGGTGCTTATTATGCTGAAAAACTAAAACAGAAACTATTCAATCTCGATGACGAAAAACTGAAACCCTATTTTGAATTGGACAAAGTGCTTAACGGAGCCTTTACCATTGCAGGGAAATTATACGGCATTTCGTTTACCGAAGTTCAGGATATAGACAAATACCATAAGGATGTAAGGACCTATGAGGTAAAAGATACAAAGGGTAACCTTGTAGCTATTTTTTACGCCGACTTTTTCCCGAGAAAAGGGAAACGTAACGGAGCATGGATGACATCGTTTAAATCACAATACATTAAAAACGGCGTTAACGAAAGACCGCATGTTTCTATAGTATGTAATTTCACAAAACCTACAGGAACCAAACCATCACTACTTACATTTAATGAAGTCACCACATTATTCCATGAGTTTGGACACGCGCTTCACGGTATGCTGGCAAATACCACTTACCCTAACCTTTCGGGCACCAGCGTATACTGGGATTTTGTTGAGCTACCAAGCCAAATAATGGAAAACTGGTGCTACGAACCGGAAGCATTAGAGCTTTTTGCACACCATTATAAAACAGGGGAAGTTATCCCTATGGAGTACATTAAAAAAATCAAGGATAGTGCCGCTTTCCAGGAAGGTATGGCAACTATGCGTCAGTTAAGTTTCGGGCTGCTTGATATGGGTTGGCATGCACAGGATCCGGCTGCGATAGGAGATGTTAAAAGTTTTGAAACCGAACAGTTCTCCCCTACCCAGCTTTACCCTGATGTACAGGAAAATGCCATGAGTACTGCATTCTCTCATATTTTCCAAGGCGGATATTCTTCCGGTTATTATAGCTACAAATGGGCTGAGGTACTGGATGCCGATGCTTTTGAATACTTTAAAGAGAAAGGTATTTTTGATAAAGAAACTGCCGATAAGTTTAAAAACAACATATTATCTAAAGGAGGAACAGAACACCCTATGCTACTTTATAAACGTTTTAGGGGGCAGGAGCCTAAACCGGAAGCTTTATTAAAAAGAGCCGGACTGTTATCATAAACCTTATAAAACAAAAAAACTGCTAATAATATTAGCAGTTTTTTTTTATTCGACTAGTCTGTGAGTTTGTTCAAAGGCAGCTATAAGCTCTTTATGTCGTGTAAAGCCATATTGTTCTACTTTTTCACTATTCACACCACTATATAAGGTAACAATATCCGTATCAAAACCGTTATCCGGAAATGCCTCATTATCTAAACACTCTATGTAATACCATCTACAGTTAACAGCCGATTGCGTATTCCAAAAATAGCCTGTAAGCATTGGTTCCTTATTAACGGTTATAACAAATTGCTCTCCAAAATTTCTATCAGGATATAAATTGCAAATCCGCTTTATAACCTTTTTACTAAGCATCAACTTATTAGCCCTTAAATCAAAGGCCTTAATATCACTATCATCAATAAAAGGTTCTGACTGCAAATCGACCGAATCGGCCTCAAACTGTCCTGCAAAGACTACCTCCTCTCTTATTGTATCAAACTGGGCATCTTTAAAAATATCCTTAGCCCTGTCGTATTCAATTTCCTTGTATTTGGAAGTTTCTTTAAAAGGTACAGCATCAACAAAAGCTAATCTGTGCTTTAACAAATAAATCTCAATTTTAGGATGCTTTTCTTCCTTGCACCCCATAGCCAACAGAGCAACCAAAAATAATATAACACATTTCATAACAAGCTTTTATGTAAATATAGCCATTAAAAGAAAATAAACTTTCATATATTTTTGAAAGTTTAAAAATAAGTTTATATCTTTGGCTCATGGAATTCACAGAAGCAAAAAATAAATTCGTACAAACCTGGGGGGCATTAGGCTCACAATGGGGCATAAACAAAACAATGGCTCAAATACATGCCCTGCTTATGGTAAGTAACGAACAGCTTTCTATGGAAGACATTATGGAAGAACTACAAATATCACGTGGTAATGCCAGTATGAACATTCGTGCTCTTATTGACTGGGGAATTGTATACAAAGAATTTAAGCACGGAGAACGCAGGGAGTTTTTTACAGCTGAGAAAGATCTTGATGAGCTTGCCATTAAAATTGCTAAAGAGCGAAGCAAACGCGAAATTAAACCGGCACTTAAAGTTTTAAAAGAAGTATCTACCGATGTAGATACCAAAACAACCGAAGGAAAATATTTTGCCGAACAAACCGACAAGCTCTATGAATTTGTTTTAAAAACCGACAATATAATTGAAAAAGCTACTGAGTATAAAGATAACTGGCTTACTAAACTTTTAATGAAGATGATGAAATAACATCATTTTTTTTAACCAAAACTTTCATTTTTTTCTGAAAGTTTAAAACAAAAAATAAATCATGAAATATATTTACAGAATAAACATTTTTGCTGTAACACTCCCGTTTGCAATAGCCACGTTAGGAGTATTTAATCAGGATTTTTTGATATTTGCCTTGCTCTCAACAATGGTTACAGGCGGACTACAGGTTCTTCTTGCTATAATTTCCTTTTATAAAAACCCAAAAGAAGTACATCTATACATATATAGTACACTTACCATACTATTCTTTTTATTATGGAAACTGTACCCTAACAACGAGGCAATATTCTTTCTTCCCCCAGCACTTGCTATATACCACTTTAATATCATTCGCACACTATATAAAAGAGAGAAAAAAAATGAACCTTAATATTCTTACATACGTCATTTTCCTGCTCATAATTATTTACATCATTGTGGTGGTAGGGAAAATTTGCTATAAAAACGGAAACATCTATGTATTGGAATTGCTACATGGCGATAAAGAATTATGCCTGCGTATCAATAAGATACTACTGTTAGGCTACTATCTGGTAAACATAGGCTATGCGGCAATGACATTACTAAACTGGGAAACCGTAAACACTTTTAAACGCCTTATAGAAACCATAGCGGTTAAGTCGGCCATAATAATCAGCATACTTTGCATACTACATTATCTAAACATATTCATATTAACCAAATACGTTCAAAAAATTATTAACGACTAAATTTTATCATCATGGAAACTACAAAAATATTAATCGGTTATGCCATTTACCTTCCTGTTGCTATAGCACTAACATTTACAGTATCTCGAACTCTGTTTAAAAACAGCAAGATTTTTATGCTGGACATATTTAAAGGTCGCGAAGAAATAGCCAATGCCACTAACAAACTTTTTGAAACCGGATTTTACCTTTTAAACCTAGGCTTTGCATTAATGATTTTAAAAATAAGCCTAGATGACAATTCTTATCAGGACTTGGTAGAAACCCTAAGTTATAAAATAGGCGGTTTCTCTATTTACTTAGGCATCATGTTATTTTTAAATCTGTACTTCTTTTTTAGAGGAAAAAGAAAAGCTAAAGGAAACCAACCGGAAGAGTATGTAACGTATAAACAGTAAAACATTAAACCACACCTTACCTTGAATTATAAAATGTTATGAAAAAGATGATTATCGCTGCCGGGACAGGCTTTCTCGGCAGCATTCTTAGCGAGCACTTTAAAAACAAAGTTGATGAGATTGTTATTCTTACCCGCGGTAAATCACGCACCACGGGTAATATAAAATATGTACACTGGAATGCCCGAACCTTTAGCGGCTGGGAAACTGAACTGGAAAACAGCGACGTACTTATTAATCTGGCGGGTAAATCGGTAAACTGTAGGTATAACGAGCAAAACAAAAACGAGATTATGGCATCTCGCCTCAACAGCACTGCAATACTCAACAAGGCAGTATTACAATGTAAAAATCCGCCTAAGCACTGGCTTAACTCATCTACCGCTACCATTTACAAAGGCTCTTACCACAAACAGATGGATGAGATTAATGGCGACAAGGGATTTGACTTTTCAATGAAAGTGGCACGTGCATGGGAGAAAGTATTTTTCAGGACCGAAACTCCGCAAACACTTAAAACGGCTTTGCGTACTTCTATCGTTTTGGGTAAAAACGGAGGCGCGTACCCTATGCTAAGGAAATTAGCAAAACTGGGAATGGGCGGCAAACAGGGCAATGGCAGGCAGTATGTAAGCTGGATTCATGAGCATGATTTTGCCCGCGCCATAGAATTTGTAATCAATACCCAAACAGAGGGCGTAATAAACATTGTAAGCCCCACTCCTATTCGTAATAATAACTTTATGAAGGCAATTGTAAAACAGGTTAAAGCTTCTTTTGCTATTCCTGTTAGCAAAACAATGCTTGAAATAGGAGCAAAAATAATAGGTACTGAAACCGAACTGATTCTAAAAAGCAGAAATGTAATCCCTAAGCGATTACAGGAAAACAGTTTTACATTTACCTACCCTGAATTGAGTACTGCTTTGCAAAATTTATAAATAACTGGCCAGTACCACGAGTCCAAACCAGAAAATAGGGATACTCTCTACCCAAAACAAGGTATAGTATTTACTACGGTTTGGAGTGGCATATATGGTAAATAAAGCCGTTGCTACCACCAGCACTACATTTACTATAAGTTGCATATGGTCTATAGTACTTTTAAAAAACTCCAGAAAATAAAACGGAAGCAACAGTATCAGGTTAAGGAGTTTGGTCATCTTTACCCCTATTATTTGCGGTATGGTGCGTAGCATCGGGTCATCCTCACTTAAGTCAATTATCTCAAATATCAGGATAAGGATAAGTACCAAAAGGAATCGCTGACAGAATTTAAGGATAAGATCGGTTACAATTTCATTACCTACCTCAACAATAGGCATCAGCGTGGTAACACCTGCCCAGCAAAGAGCCACTATATACACTTTTATACCGCTGAGGTTTCTAAGGTTAGGACGCTTTGGGAATACAGGAACCGTATACAAAGCCGTTAACCCAAAAAAAATAATCCCTGTGATTTGGGTTTGGCGTTTAAGCATCAGGAAAAAAACACCCGCTGCCACAAAAGCCACAGCGCTTAATGCCGTTATTATTTTCAGGTTTATACTAATGGGTCTTTTAAACCTATACCAGCTTTCATACTTCATAAAGTTGTAGCTAAACATGGTACCGCAATAGGCAAAACCCGCCATGTGAAAATTGAACGGAAGGTTAAACATATGGTTCGTCATTAGCACCAGTGCCAGCACCGACATTGCCACGTGCATACTACCGTGTAAATACAGGTCAAATATCCGTTTTAATACTTTCATACTTACAAAAATAATCAATCTCACAACAGGTTTTAGTTTAGGTTAAAAAATTCTTAAAAATCACGATAAAAAAGACATTAAAATTTGGATATAATTAACTAATTTTGTGTCCTCTAAAAAACACGCAACAATATCATATGAGAACAGATGCTTTTGCTTTAAGACACATTGGCCCGAGGGAGAATGATCTGCAGCACATGTTTAAGACCATTGGTGTCGAATCCATAGACCAATTAATCTATGAAACTTTACCGGATGATATACGTTTAAAGGCTCCGCTAAACCTGGATCCTGCCATGACGGAATATGAGTATCTAAACCACATACATCAGTTAGGAGCAAAAAATAAAATATTCAGGTCATACATTGGTTTGGGTTACCACCCTGCTATTGTACCTGCAGCTGTCCAAAGGAACATTTTTGAAAATCCGGGATGGTATACTGCCTATACTCCGTACCAGGCAGAAATTGCTCAGGGACGTTTAGAGGCTTTATTGAATTTCCAGACCACTGTAATAGAACTTACCGGTATGGAAATCGCAAATGCTTCTCTTCTTGATGAAGGTACCGCAGCTGCCGAGGCTATGGCACTTTTATTTGATGTTCGTACCCGCGACCAAAAGAAAAACAACGTAAATAAATTCTTCGTTTCCGAAGAGATACTACCACAAACTCTTTCGGTACTTCAAACACGTTCTACCCCAATTGGTGTTGAGCTTGTAATTGGTAACCACGAGGAGTTTGACTTCTCTGAAGAGTTCTTTGGTGCTATCCTGCAATACCCTGGTAAATACGGTCAGGTTTACGACTATGCCGGATTTATCGCTAAGGCTAAAGAAAAAGAAATCAAGACAGCTGTTGCTGCCGATATATTAAGCTTAGTTAAATTAACTTCTCCGGGTGAACTTGGAGCCGATGTTGTTGTAGGTACTACACAACGTTTTGGTATCCCTATGGGATATGGTGGTCCTCACGCTGCTTACTTTGCTACTAAAGAAGAGTACAAAAGAAGTATGCCGGGAAGGATTATTGGTGTTACCATAGATGCAAACGGAAACCGTGCGCTTCGTATGGCCTTACAAACAAGGGAGCAACACATTAAGCGTGAAAAAGCGACTTCAAATATTTGTACTGCACAGGTACTTCTTGCTGTTATGGCAGGTATGTATGCGGTATACCACGGTCCAAAAGGACTTCAGTACATTGCTAACAAAGTACATGCAAGTGCTGTTACAACTGCCTATGCTCTTAACAAACTTGGTGTTTACCAAACTAACACATCATTCTTTGACACTATCGTAGTTAAGGCTGATGCTGCTAAAGTTAAGACTGCTGCCGAAAACAAAGAGATTAACTTCTACTATATAGATGGTGAAACTGTTGCTATCGCATTTAACGAAACAACTTCATTAAAAGATATTAATGATATTGTTGCCGTATTTGCTGAAGCTACAGGTAAAACTGCCGAGGCTGTTACTGCACTTGCAGAAACTGTACACATCCCGTCTACATTAATAAGAACAAGCGAGTTCTTATCTCACGAGGTATTTAACAAATACCATAGTGAAACCGCTTTAATGCGTTACATTAAAAAACTGGAGCGTAAAGACCTTTCGCTAAACCACTCTATGATTTCATTAGGTTCATGTACCATGAAACTTAATGCTGCTGCAGAGATGATTCCGTTAAGTTACCCAAGATGGAATAACATCCACCCGTTTGCTCCGCTAGAGCAGGCTCAGGGTTACCAAACAATGCTTAAAAAACTGGAAGAGCAGCTTAATGTTATTACCGGTTTTGCAGGCACTACACTTCAGCCTAACTCTGGTGCTCAGGGTGAATATGCCGGACTAATGGTTATCCGTGCTTACCATCAGTCAAGAGGTGAAGAGCATAGAAACATTGCGCTTATACCGGCATCGGCACACGGTACTAACCCAGCTACTGCTCACATGGCAGGTATGAAAGTGGTTGTTACTAAAACATCTGAAAACGGAAATATTGATGTGGAAGACCTAAAAGCAAAAGCAGAACTTCACAAGGACAACCTTGCCTGCTTAATGGTTACTTACCCGTCTACTCACGGTGTATACGAAGCATCTATAAAAGAGATTACAAAAATTATTCACGATAACGGCGGACAGGTTTATATGGACGGCGCTAACATGAACGCACAGGTAGGTTTAACTAACCCTGCTACAATTGGTGCCGATGTTTGCCACCTTAACCTGCACAAAACATTTGCTATCCCTCACGGTGGTGGTGGTCCTGGTGTTGGTCCAATATGTGTGGCTGCTCACCTTGTACCGTTCTTACCTACAAACCCTGTAATTACTACAGGTGGTAATAATGCTATCACTGCAATTTCTGCAGCTCCATGGGGATCGGCTCTTGTATGTCTTATCTCTTATGGTTACATCACTATGCTTGGTGCAGAAGGACTTACAAGCTCTACTCACCACGCTATCCTGAATGCTAACTATATTAAAGAAAGACTTAAAGGTCACTTCCAAACACTTTATACAGGTGAAATGGGTCGTGCTGCTCACGAAATGATTATTGAGTGCCGTCCGTTCAAACAAAACGGAATTGAGGTAACTGATATCGCTAAGCGTTTAATGGACTACGGTTTCCACGCTCCTACGGTATCGTTCCCTGTTGCAGGCACTTTAATGGTTGAGCCAACAGAAAGTGAAAACCTTGAAGAGTTAGATCGTTTTTGTGATGCTATGATTGCTATCCGTAAGGAAATCGATGAGGCTTCTGCAGACGATAAGAATAACGTACTTAAAAACTCTCCTCACACATTAGCAATGCTTACTTCTGATTCATGGGATTTCCCATACACAAGAGAGAAAGCTGCTTACCCACTTGAGTATTTAGCAGAAAACAAATTCTGGCCAAGCGTAAGAAGGGTTGATGATGCTTATGGCGACCGTAATCTGGTTTGTTCATGTGCTCCAATCGAAGCTTATATAGAAGAATAAGAAATATATTCCCTAAAAAGGCTGCCTAATGGCAGCCTTTTTATTTATACTGACCTGCATCATAAAAACACAATACCATAGTAGCTAACTTTACCTTAAATATCAAAGTATAATGAAAGACATTGAAACACGAGAGGATATAGTACTATTGATGCGGGAGTTTTACAACCACCTTTTAACCGACCCTGCCATAAGCTATATATTTACCGATGTTGCTAAAATAGACCTTGAGGCTCACCTGCCTCACCTAACCGATTTTTGGGAATTAAGTGTACTTCATACAGGTACTTATAAGAAAAATGTGATGCAGCTGCATTTGAACCTCAATGAAAAAGAAAGGTTAACAGACACACATTTTGACATTTGGCTGGGGTATTTTAACCAATCGGTAGATGATTTGTTTTCAGGAAGTAATGCCGAGAAAATAAAAACAAGAGCATTAAGTATTGCTACAATTATGAAAATAAAAATTCATACAACTTAAATTATCAATTTACTATTTTAAAGACTTTATTTTTATATATCCTTAATTTATATGCTTGCATAGTATTTTTAAGGTTAATCTAACGTTTTTATAGTTAACTTAGCTTTAAACAAACAAGCAATGAATATCAAAATAACAGGATCAGGGAGTTATATCCCTACCAGGATTGTAACAAACTTAGAGTTTGCTCAACACGAGTTTTTAGGTGAAGGCGGGAAACCACTTCCCTATTCTAACGAAGAGGTAGCAGAAAAATTCAAACAGATAACCGGTATTGAAGAGCGCCGCTATGTGGATAAAGACCTACTTACTTCAGACATTGCCTATTTTGCTGCACAAAGAGCTATAGACGATGCCAAAATAGACCCAGAAACTATTGATTATATCATTTTTGCCCATAACTTTGGTAATGTAAAAAGCGGAGCCATTCAAACAGACATACTGCCAAGTTTGGCATCACGCGTTAAACACAGCCTGAAAATTAAAAACCCTAAATGTGTGGCTTACGATATATTATTCGGGTGCCCTGGCTGGGTAGAAGGTGTAATACAGGCACAGGCGTATATCAAAGCAGGCATGGCAAAACGTTGCCTTGTTATTGGTGCCGAAACCTTATCACGTGTGGTAGACCCACACGACCGTGACAGTATGATTTATTCTGACGGTGCAGGGGCAAGTATTATTGAAGCTACTAATGACGAAGGCGGTATACTGGCACACGAAACAGCTTCTTTCACTCATGACGAGGCTTATTTCCTTTTCTTCGGAAATTCATACAACGTTACACACGATCCTGATGTACGTTATATTAAAATGTACGGACGTAAAATATATGAGTTTGCGCTTACTAACGTTCCGTTGGCTATGAAAGACTGTCTTGACAAAAGCGGTGTAGCTATAGAGGATGTTAAAAAAGTACTGATACACCAGGCTAACGAAAAAATGGATGAAGCCATTATCCACCGTTTCTTTAAACTGCACAAAAAAACTCCACCGGAAGGTGTAATGCCTATGAGTATTCATAAACTGGGTAACAGTAGTGTTGCAACAGTCCCTACCCTATACGACCTTTTAATCAAAGGGCAGCTTGAAAATCAGGAAATACAAAAAGGTGATATTGTAATGTTTGCATCGGTAGGTGCGGGTATGAATGTAAATGCCTTTGTATACAAAGTATAATTATATATTACAACATATAAAAAGGACAGCTTATCGGCTGTCCTTTTTTAGTTTATTATTTATCGGTTATTTCTTTTTAGCAAACGAAAGTGCTTTATCCATCCATACGTTTACCTGATATACCAGTCTCAGTTTATATACCGCTATGATGTTTATCAGTAACGATAGTCCGGTTTTGTAAACAAGGTTAAGAAGGTTATTAGAAGCATCCGGTAAAAGATAAATTATTGCGAGTGACAGTCCGAATATCAGTCCCATCTTTACAAAAGCCTTATCAAAAGGCAGCAGTCCGAACTTCCTGTAAATAAAAACCATTTTCAAAGCATTGAATAAAGTTACCGAAAGGAACGAAGCCCAGGCTATACCCTCTATACCACAGTCAGTATAATACACCACAAAAAGGTTTAACGGTATATTTAGCCCCACAAGGCACAATATAGCAATCATATTAAACCTGTAATATTTGGAGTAGGTAATGATTTCGGTATTGAATCCGGTAGCCATATTAATAAGCACGCTAAAGCCCGAAATACATATTACAGGGATCATTTGGCTCAGCTTGTCATAAGACGGGAGTAACCTAAACAGGTCGTCTATTCCTAAAAAGATACAGCTGTACAGCAATGCACCTATAAAAAACAGTAGCCTTGCCGTTTCCTTATATTTTACATGAAGATCTTTAAAATTTTCTGATTTAAGATAGTCGGAAATAATCGGAGCATATAATGCAAATAAGCCTACAGCAGGCACCTGCATGGCAGAAGCTATAGTAACCGCATTACCAAATATACCGTTAGCCTCATCGGATATAAAATTAAACACTACTATACCATCTATCCTAAAAGCCAGTACCGACCCAAAACTCCCGGCAAAAGAAAACAGACTGTACCTGAAATAATCCTTCCTTGATATTTCCTCAAACAGTGTTTTAAACCTGTAATTATACCCCGGCTGAAAATATCTAAAAAGATAAAACCCCGTAAACAGGAATATAAACACATAGGTAAGCACATAGAAAAACAACGACTCATTTACGCCTAGCACATTATTAAGTAACAGGATAAAGAGTAAAGGCAATGCTACCTTAGGCATTATTTTTTCAAACAGTGTAGGCACGGCGAGTCGCTGCATTTGTTGTGCCTGTTTTCTAAACAAATCAATAAAGGCTAATGAAATAGCTATAGGGAAGGAAAAATAAACCAATATTATATCCTTATACCCTGTTAGCTTATCAAACAGAAAAATAAGCACCAGCACAACAAGTGATGCCACACTTATGGAAACAAGGCTGTAGTTAAACAGTTGTTTCCTCTTTTGGTTATCTAAAGCAGGATAAAATTTAATAAGTGCGTGCGATGCACCAAGCACCATAACAGGGTACAAAAGCTGGGTAAGATAATCGATAAATTTTATAATCCCCGAAAAGCCATAATCCAAAGGATAAATAAACAATGCCGAAACAATACCTATTGCAGTTCCCAGGTAATTAATTACAGTGTAAAAAAATGCCTGTTTATGTATAACCTTATTCCCCAATAGTTAAGTGTAAAAGTATATAAGTAACAACAAATATACTTTTCATTTATGAGACTACAGATATACTTTTTTTATATTTTTGAAACTCAATTCCATAAAAAATGTACGAAAAGACTTTTCCGCACAAACGCTATAACCTTACACTTGCTTTTTTAAAAAAGCATATCCCTACAACAAACACCCTGCTCGACCTTGGGATTGAAAATCCTTTTTCTAAAATCATGAAAGAGGCAGGTTATACCGTAATAAATACCGGCGGAGAAGATATAGACAACAACCAGAGTTCCATTACAGAAACGGAGTATGATGTATTTGCTGCTTTTGAGATTTTTGAACATTTACTAAATCCCTACACCATTTTACAAAAGGTAAAAAGCGATAAGATTATTATATCGGTTCCCTTACGACTATGGTTTAGCTCTGCTTACAGGAGCAAAACAGATATGTGGGACAGGCACTACCATGAGTTTGAAGACTGGCAACTGGACTGGCTTCTTGAAAAAACCGGATGGGTAATTAAGGACCGTAAAAAATGGACCAACCCTCCTAAAAAACTGGGCATCCGTCCGTTATTAAGGCACTTTGTTCCGCGTTACTACATCGTATATGCCGAAAGAGCTAAATAATTTTCACAAAGTTTCTGCCTCATAATTACAGTTAGAGCTGCTAATAATTTATAAACTGAAAGTTTTTAAGGATATTTGCACCTACTTCTGTAAACCATGAGATATTACACTATTATTCCGGCTTATAACGAGGAAGCTTTCATGGCTGCAACACTGCAGTCACTGGCAGCACAAACCGTATTACCGGCAAAAGCAGTAGTGGTAAATGATAACTCTACCGACAGGACTGCCGAAATAGTACAGGAGTTTACTGACAAGTACTCGTGGTTATCATTGGTAAACAAAGCATCTGATGCTGTTCACCTACCGGGAAGCAAGGTTATACAGGCTTTTAACACCGGTTATGAAACTATAGATGAGGAATATGATATTATCGTAAAACTGGATGCCGACCTGATTTTACCTCCTGATTATTTTGAGTCAATACTGGAAGTTTTTAAAAACAACCCTAAAGCTGGTATGGCAGGCGGATTTGCCTACATAGAGAAAAACGGCGAATGGATACTGGAAAGCCTTACTGATAAAGATCACATTCGTGGTGCATTTAAAGCTTACCGTAAAGAACTTTTCCTGCAAATGGGCAAGTTAAGAACTGCTATGGGTTGGGACACTGCCGATGAACTACTTGCTAAATTTTACGGATGGGAAGTGATTACAGTAGAAAGGCTAAAAGTAAAACATCTAAAACCTACCGGATCCAATTATGATAAATCGGCACGCTACAAACAGGGAGCCGCTTTCTATACTCTGGGTTACGGATTCGTTATTACAGCAATAGCCTCTCTAAAACTGGCTATGAAAAAAGGCAAACCCAGTTTGTTTATCGATTATATAAACGGATATTTTAAAGCTAAAAAAGAAAACAAACCCATGCTTGTAAACAAAGAACAGGCAAAATTTATACGGCAGTATCGCTGGGAAAAAATAAAACAGAAGATATTTTAACTAATCGTACATATTAAAAAACTATTAAGTAATACTAAAAACTGGCTACAATTCGGTACTTTAGCCTTTATTTTTAAACTAAATGATTAAAGCATTAAACCAGATAGGCAAATACTTCCTTATGATTAAGGAGGTTTTTAATAAACCTACAAAATGGTCGGTAATGAAGTCACTAATCCTCAAAGATATAGATGACCTTATTATAAGATCAATGGGTATCGTAGCATTCATATCGTTCTTTATAGGCGGGGTTGTTGCCATACAAACTGCCCTTAACCTTACTAACCCGTTAATCCCTAAATCACTTATTGCTTTTGCTACAAGGCAGTCGGTAATATTAGAGTTTGCCCCTACATTTATTTCTATTATTATGGCAGGACGTGCAGGGTCATACATCACATCTAGTATTGGTACCATGAGGGTAACCGAACAAATTGATGCTCTTGAGGTAATGGGTGTAAATGCCATTAACTACCTTATATTCCCTAAAATTATAGCCTTCACATTATATCCATTTGTGATTGCAATATCAATGTTTTTAGGAATAATGGGCGGATGGCTTGCGGGAGTATATGGTGGTTTTGTAGGAAGCGATCAGTTCCTTGAGGGTATACAAACTGATTTTATACCCTTCCATGTTTTTTACGCCTTCCTTAAAACATTTGTTTTCGGGATGCTGCTAGCAACAATACCTTCCTTCCATGGTTTTTACATGAAAGGTGGTGCGCTTGAAGTAGGTAAAGCAAGTACCACATCATTTGTATGGACCAGTGTGGTTATAATTACTGTAAACTACATTATAACACAATTACTTTTAAGCTAATGATAGAGATTAAAGACATAGAAAAATCATTTGGGGATACCAAAGTGCTTAAAGGTATTTCTACAACATTTGAAACCGGAAAAACCAACCTTATCATTGGGCGAAGCGGATCGGGTAAAACCGTTATGCTAAAAACCCTGTTAGGTATACATACACCTGAAAAGGGATCTATCTCTTTTGACGGAAGAATATACTCTGAACTTACTAGAGACGAAAAAAGAAGTCTGAGAACCGAGATAGGAATGGTATTTCAGGGAAGCGCCCTTTTTGACTCCATGAATGTGGAAGACAATGTGGCTTTCCCGCTAAAAATGTTTACCAATAAAAGAGGGAGGGAAATTAAAGACAGGGTTAACGAAGTACTTGAAAGGGTAAACCTTGTTGATGCCAATTATAAATTCCCTAACGAAATATCAGGTGGTATGCAAAAAAGGGTAGCAATCGCGAGGGCAATAGTAAACAACCCTAAATACCTGTTTTGCGATGAACCTAACTCAGGACTTGATCCGGAAACCTCAATACTTATTGATGAGCTTATACAGGAAATTACCCGAGAATATGATATAACTACAGTTATCAATACTCACGACATGAACTCGGTACTGCAAATTGGCGAGAAAATTATTTTCCTTAAAAACGGTATTAAGGAATGGGAAGGTACTAATGAGCAAATACTTGAAACAAGAAATAAATCGATAGTAGAGTTTGTTTACTCGTCTGAACTGTTTAAAAAAGTACGTGAAAGTTTACTTGAAGAAGATGACGAAGAAAGAAAACAAGATCTTAACATTAAAGATGAATAAAAAAAGCTTAGCAATTGCTAAGCTTTTTTTATGCTGTATTAATAACTAATTAATTTTCCTGCCTGTTAAGGTATACCCATCCGGTTACCTGTTTCCCTGCAGATAAAGTAGCCACATAGTAATAAGTACCTGTAGGTAAATCTCCTTTATCAGACTGACCATGCCATTCGTTTAAGTAGCCTTCTTTCTCATATACTTTAAGTCCGTATCTGTTAAATATAAGCAGTTCCTGTACTTCTAGGTTAGAAAGATCAAAAGTATCATTCTTACCATCGTTACCCGGCGAAACCCCTTTAGGAATTCTACAATAAGTATTTTCAACATCTACCGAAGCTATAGCCATACAACCTTCTGTATCGGTAACCTCAACAGTATATGTACCCGCAGTCAGCTCAGATATTACCACTTCCGGCCCGGCGGCACTAAATCCTTCAGGTCCTGTCCAGCTATAAGTAGCTCCTTCCAGTTCATCTTGGTTAGCTACATTAATTACATATTCAAAATCATTACAACCGTTATCCAGCACCACATCAAAAGCATTGGTATTCCTGTTAACCTGAATTATCTCTTCGGTAATACACCCGTCGTTATCAACTTCAACACGGTATTGTCCTACTTCAAACACCTCAATAGTTGCAGCATCCACTCCGTCAAGTAAATCAGATTCATAATACCACTGGTAAGTCACTGCATTCTCATCAAAATTAGAAGGTACTACATTAAGCAGTCCTGACTGCCCTTCACAAAGCGAAGTATCACCATCAATAACAAAATCAGGTGATGCTTTTATTTCCACATCAACCGTAGCAAAAGATGAAGCACATCCGTCTACAAGTACTCGCACCTGGTAAGTACCATTAGCAGCTAGCCCCGCCCCTGTAAGCATAGGGTTTTGATCTGTTGAAGCAAAGTTATCAGGACCTATCCATTCATAAGTTGCATTAGCAACTGTTGCGGAAGATAGCTGAACATTCTCACCTTCACACACTGCAGCTACAGGATCGGCTTCCGGAGCATCAGGAATGTTTCTTAATTCAACAATAATAATTGCCTCATCCATATTATCACACATATCGGTTACACGATATCTAAACTGATATGTACCCGCCGTAAGCCCTGCTGTTGTTAGCATATTGCCCGAAAGTGCACCACTACCGTTAACATCGGTCCATGTACCGCCTTCATCGTGCGGATTACTTAAAAAGTCGTTTAGGTTTACAGGCTGTTCATCATTACAGTATGTTATAGTATCATCATCTCCGGCATTAGCAGCCGAAGCTGGCTCAACAACATATTCCAGCACCTGTTCACACTCAATTCCTCCCGTTGAGGTCATTCTTACATAATAAGTACCTGCATCGGTATCAGAATTAAACGGAGCAAAATCTAACGAATTAGCAGTACTTAAAATAGTACCGGGAGCTCCCTCTTTCCACCATTCATAATCAAAGAACGAAAACTGCGATACAGATAGCTGCCCTTCAGCACCATCACAAAGTCCGGCACCAACAATTTGAACCTGTTCAAGATCGCTTATATCCATCTGTACATTCCTAAAATTACCACAGGCATCAGTAACTCTAAAGTTATAGGTGCCCGGAGTAAGGCTGGCAAATACATTATCGGTCCCGTTATCAATAACAACCGGCTGTGTAATACTATATTGAAGTGGCGCTATACCTTCGGCTTCTACAGCTACATACATACCATCGTTTCCGCATAGCAGGCTGTATATATCAACAATTTTAGGCTGGGCATCAAAATCAAACTCATGTATTGTAGAAACACATCGTGTTGTTGGTACCATACCATTAGAGTACACAAAGAAAACTCTTATTATCCTAAAATGTCCCAAATAAGGTAAATTAAGGTTTGGATCACCGTTGTCTATTAATTTTGAATTTGTACCGTTTGGCTGACCTCCTTCTGTATACGCACTACCTGTTAGCGGATGCCCCCACACATCAGTAGCTTCATCATATTTTTGTAACCAGTAGGAAACAGCAAAGTTACTATTTGCTGTATGAGAAAACTGCAAATCAAACGATCCACAATATGGTATAACGTCTATATTTTCAAGATTATCCTCATAACCTTCAATTAGTACAGAATCAATATGTTCTATACCACAATTATCAATAGTTGCAAAAGTATAATTACCTGCCGGAAGCGAATTCATATACACTTGTCCATTTGAAATATTAAAGGATATATCATAAGGAAGTGTTTCGGTAAAGGTAGCCGGAGCAGAAGTAATTTCTGCAGTAGCAATATTATTACCAGATATATAGAAATTAACCGATCCATAACCTAAGGCACACCCCGGTAGTTGATCAAAAGTTAATCCGGCGCCGGAGCCCGATGGAGTAATTTCAATTTCAAGTATATAATCATCCCCACAGGCATCGGTAACTACAATTGTATAGGTACCTATCGGCATATGAGTCAATAACACTCCTGTATCAGATATAAATTCAGACACATCGTCCGGTAGTGCATTAGGATATGAATCAGGAGCAGCAATTATTTCTGCCCCCACTAAAACACGTGCATCAAAAGCTATATCAATTTGACCTAAACAGGTTGTAGGATTTACACTTGTTAAAAAACTAGGTTCACCCTCATTAGTAAGTTCAATATCCTGAACTACACTATTACCGCAGGCATCTGTAACCTGTACACTATAACTCCCCATAGGTAATGGATTGCTAAAAGAACCGTATATAGCCTCTGGTGCACTAAATGTAGGATGTGACGGATTAAAATTAGCCGGTACAAAACCTGCCGGAGCACTTAAAAAAGTTACCTGAAAAGGAGGCATATACAAAGACGGTACAATAGTCATAATAAATTCCTCACATCCAAGGTTATTGTCAAAAAGAGCGAAATTAATAGCGTCGTCAACTTCTACATCATCATGGTTAAAAACATTACCACATTTATCGGTAATCTGTATATCATAGGTATATTCCTGATCATTATAGAAAGGAATTTCTGTCGTTAAAGCATTAATACCTGTTGGGTTTCCAGATGCAACGTTTTCATTTATTATAATAGGAGCACCTCCACCCGGAGGATAAACAGTAAACTGAAATACAAGAGGGAAAAACACCTCTGTATTACTTCCTCCATTGGTATACAGAAAACCAATATTTACAGTATCACATGAGGGAAGAACAGTATAATCAAGTCCCGGATCTTCCATATAAAAGCTCGGCTGAGCTGTAATTAATTGATGAGTAACCACATCTGCATCACCACACGCATCGTGCACCCTTACCTGATATGTTCCCGGAGGTAGGTTATTAAACTCATTTGAAGCCTGTTCCGGAAAAGTAACCGGACCCGACATAATTTCATAAGTAAAAGGTCCGCTACCGGTTGCAACATTTATAACTAATGCTCCGTCATTACCACAATGTACATTAGTTCCCATTATAGTATAACTAAGAGCGACTGTTTCATCGGTTATTGTAACATTTGTTGACGCTGTATTTGAATCTCCTCCCAATGACTGAGTCGCTATAACAAGATAGTCTCCATCTTCAAGACTGTTTACTGTAGTTGAGGTTGTAGTAGCTACAGGAGTAGTCGTATCAGGCAATAAGTATACGGTATAATCAATAGTAGCTGCAGAGTTTGTGCCCGAAACGGAAAGCGATAACGACCCGTTACCCAAACAGGTTTGTGGTGTGGCTGTTGTCGTAACAGTAAAGGAAGGCAACTGCGCAAATACTGCTGTGCAGGACAACAACAACGACAGTATAAATAACCATCGTTTTAATTGAGTAAAATTTTTATACATAATTTATAGTAGTTTAGTTTGTTCTTCTTTGAAGGTAAACCCATCCGGTTACCTGTTTTCCTGCCGAGAGCGTTGCCACATAATAGTAGGTACCTGTAGGGAGTTCTCCTTTATCAGACTGTCCATGCCAATCGTTGAGATAGCCATCTCTATCATATACTTTAAGTCCGTACCTGTTAAATATCTTCAGGTTTTGTACTCCTAGATTAGACAAATCAAATTCATTATTAAAATCATCATCTCCCGGCGATATCCCTTTTGGTATCCTGCAATAGGTATTTTCAACATTTACAGATGCCGTTACACTACAACCATCAGAGTTAGTAACTTCTACTGTATAAATACCCACCGGCATTTCTGATATTATTATTTGTGTACCCGTAGCATTATATCCTTCGGGACCTGTCCAGTTAAATAAATAACCGTCAAGCTCATCTGCATTTGTTACCCAAACACCATATTCAAAATCAATACAGCCATTATCAAGTACTACGTTAAAAGCATCATTATTCTGACTTACATTAAAAGACTCTTCGGTTACACAGCCTTCATTACTCACTTCTACCCTATACACTCCGGTTTCATATATTTCAATATCGGGAGCAGTTACACCGTTTAGCAAAGCATCATCATAATACCATTGATAACTTGCCGTAGCTTCATCAAAATTTGAAGCAACAACACTTAGGAGTCCTTCCTGACCTTCACATAATGTGGTATCTCCCTGTAATTCAAACTGAGGCAACGGCCTCACATTTACATTTACTGTAGCCACGTTAGAAGCGCAACCGTTAACTACAGCTCTTACTTCATAAATACCTGCTGCGGCAAGACCCACGCTCTCAATAACCGGGTTTTGTACCGAAGCCGTAAATCCGTTAGGGCCTGTCCACTCATAAACTGCATTTGGCACATTGGTAACTGCGAGCTGAATCATTTCTCCTTCACACACTCCATCTAAAGGTGTAACCAGAGGAGCTTCGGGAATATCCCTTAGTTCAAAGGTTATCACGGCCTCATCTGCAGCATTACACATACCAGTTACCATATACTTAAATTCATAAACACCCTCCGGTAAATCAGCTATATCAAGAGTACCATCAGTTAGGGCTCCGGTACCGTTCATATCACTCCACATCCCGCCTTCATCATGCGGATTACTTAAATAAGCCTCAAGATTCACAGCCTGTCCGTCATTACAATACAAAACAGCACTATCATCACCGGCATTTAATCCGGAAGAAGGCTCCACAACATATTCAAGAGTTTGATTCATACACGAAACCGGATTAGAGGTAGATATTCTTACATAATAAGTTCCGGTGTCATTACTTTCATTAAACGGAGTAAATTCAAGAGAGCTTGAAGCACTTAAAACAGTATCAGGATCATCTCCTTTATACCATTCATAATTAAGGAAAGAAAAAGGCGGTACCGAAAGTAGTCCGTTTTGACCGTCACACAAACCGGAAGCCTCAATTTCAATTGGATCGGCTTCGTTTATATCAATTTGTGCAGTTCTAAAATTTCCGCATTCATCGGTTACCCTCATAGTATATACAGCAGCTACCAATTCTGAAAAAACGTTAGACTCTCCATTATCAACACTAAAAGGCTCTCCGTCTTTCTGGATAATACTATACTCCAAAGGAGGCATCCCTTCGGCCATTACTGCTACTTCGGCAAGACCATCATCACAAGGAAAGCTGTATATGTCTAAAATTTTAGGCCCTCCCATAAAATAGAATTCATGTAAAACCTCAAAACACTTAAAGTTTGTTGAAATACCATTACTATAGGTATAGAATGATTTTACTATCCTGAACTGCCCGCTAAAAGCAAGGTTTATATTATTTGCATTATTAATCAGTGCTAAAGAGTTACCTCCTGTAGGGGGAGTACCTTCATCATAAAGAGCCCCGGTTTGAGGATGCCCCCATCCCCCTGTTTGAGGATAATATTTTTGTAACCAAAACTGTTGATTTTGTGTACCGTTGCTTGCATTTTGAATATTAAGTTCAAAAGAGCCGCAATTTTCGGTTAATGTATAGCTATTTACTATTTTATGATATCCTTCAACTGTTATATCAACACTTATAGTACCTCCACAGGTGTTAGAAAACGTAAATACATAATCTCCTTCCGGCAGAGTATTCATATAAAAATTACCGTTTGTACTTATATTAAAAGTAACATCGTAAGGAGTCGTTTGAGTAAATGCTGCCGGTGCCGCCTCAATTACAGCAATTGTTAAATCAGTACCAACTCCATCTACTTTTATAGAACCATAACCTTCGTCACAGCCTGGCCTTTGTTCTACGCTAACACTAAATGAGGAAGGACTTGCCAAAACTTCTTTTGTATACGTAAAACCACAAGAATCAGTCACTTCAAAAACATATACGCCAAACTCAACATCGGTCATAAGTACCTTCCCTTCGTCTGTTATATAAGGCTCCAAATCCTCCGGCAAAGTTTCCGGATAACCTACAGGAGCACTTAGAAGTGTTGCTTCAGTAATTAATCTTGAAGGCACTTCCAGTTCTATTGAGACTCCATCACACCCTACACTTTGAGTCACTACCGATATATCCAGCTCTGGCATTTCCAGTTCAAAATCTACAATCAGCTCCTGCCCGCAGGAGTCTGTAATCAAAACACTATATTCACCAGCAGGAACCGGGTTTGATTCTGAACCATATTGAATTTCTTCCACCGACTCAAAGTTAGGATGAAGCGTACTGTATTGTGATGGGACAAATCCTGCAGGTACAGAAAGAAACTCTATTTCAAAAGGAGCTAAACAATTGATTAGCATAAAACCAAAACTAAAATCGTCACAGCCGTATATTTCCTGAAGTCCGGTACCTGAAAAAGATGGTTGCATAAAAACATCTTCTATAGTATATATATTACCACAGGCATCAACTGCTGTTATATCACAACTGTATTCCTCTCCCTGATAATACGGAAGATCTACAACAATTGGGTCTGACTGAGTTTCACCCGTTACTATGGTTGGTGTACCTCCACCAGGAGGATAAACCGTAAACGTAAATGATAAAGGAAAAGCGACAACCTGTCCATCTGGCTTTCCAAACCCATAATTTACTGTTACTGTATTGCAATCAGGTAATACAGGCTGATAAAAACTATCTAATATTTCTCCAAGAGTTAAACCTGCTGTAGCCTGTGTTAACTGTACCGATACTACAACTGCATCACCACAAATATCATGTACTCTTACCTGATATAATCCTGCCGGTAAATTATCAAACACATTAGATACCTGTAATGGTCTTGTTACCGGACCTGCAAAAATTTCATACGACACCGCCGTACCCGAAGTTACATTTACCGTTATACGACCATCGTTACCACATATTGCATTTTTTAATTCAAAAAGATAAGTAAGCTCTACAGTCTCATCATCAATAGTAACGTTTTGCGTTTGTGTATTTGATTGCCCCGATAAGGATTGTGTAGCGACAACCATATAATCGCCGGCCTGAAGATTATTGTAAGTGGAGGAAGTAGTAATCCCTACAGGGGTTGTAGTATCGGGTAAAAGGTATATGGTATAATCTATATTTGCCGACGGGTTTACCCCTGATACCGAAAACCCCAAAGCACCATTACCCAAACAGGTTTGAGCAGTTGGGGTAACCGTTAAAGTAAAATCAGGTAACTGTGCAAAAGTTGCCATACTAAACAATAGGAACGAAAACATAAAAAGTAATCGCTTTACAGTAAGGCTTATGTTCATTATATAGCGGTTTTGTTGGTTGTTCCAAGCAAGCACATGCCTTTAAGCATTCACGTAGGTTTATACTACAATAAACATTTACAGCAGTGTAAGCTCTTATTGTATAAGATGCTGTTCACCATACAAATAGTTGTAACCTTTATCGCTATTAATTGTTAAAAAACAACGTTGGTTAAACCCGTAATAAATAAAAAAAAGGAAAGGGTAATAGATATAATCAGTTCACTGAACCTTTATAAAAAAGACAGCCTGTAATTAGTAAAAGCAGGTTTTGCGCATTAAATACAAGGTAAATTACTACATAACACCGCCTGTTTACAGAAAACAGGTATGAATTGACAAATCTTTTTCAAGCTATTTTGTTGGTTTTCAGGAATAAATATAAAACATTAGCGTTTAATTTCTTAATTAAACGTTAAATTTAACAAAATAGCCTAACTCAAAATTTATTGATTTTTAGTAACAATAGCAGTAATCTTCTTTATTTCCTGCTCTTTTTCCTTTGGGTAAATAAGTAATATATCATCCCGATCTACCACAATATAATTATCCAATCCGTCAATAACTACAGTTTTGTCAGAGTCAGTACGGATAATATTATTTGTAGCATTTTCAAGAAAAACCCTGGCGTTAACAACAGCATTGTTGTTTTCATCCTTACCTAATTTTTCATGCAGTGATCCCCAGGTACCAAGATCATTCCAGTCAAATGAGGCAGGAAGAACATATACATTTTCTGCATTCTCCATTAAAGCGTAGTCAATAGATATATTATCGGCCTTAACATAGTTCTCTTCAATAAACTCTTTTTCCTCCGGGTTATTATAATGTTCGTAACCGGCTTCAAACAATTCATACATTTTAGGCTGAA
The DNA here is from genome assembly GCF_036347315.1 of Flavobacterium sp. C4GT6. NCBI lineage: Bacteria > Pseudomonadati > Bacteroidota > Flavobacteriia > Flavobacteriales > Flavobacteriaceae > Flavobacterium > Flavobacterium sp. C4GT6. The sequence goes on along the minus strand of NZ_JAZGZU010000002.1, from coordinate 35,001 downwards.
ATTTCACAAAGGCATTTAATACCGACTCTACCGTCCATATAAAAATACCCGCATTCCATAAAAAGTTACCGCTGTTTAAAAATTCCTTTGCCGTTTTATAATCAGGCTTCTCCCTAAACTGAGATACCTTTTTAATCAAATTGGTATCCTGTTTATTGTACTCAATATAACCGTAACCCGTATTAGGAAAAGTTGGCTGTATACCTAGGGTCATTAAAACCTCCTGTTTTAAAGCGCAGTTAAAAGCCTTTTGAACATTGTCCAGAAAAGCATCTTCATCCTCAATCCAGTGATCGCTTGGCGCTACCACCATAACAGCATTAGGATTAAGCTTTTTGATTTTTAAAGTGGCATATAAAATACACGGAGCCGTGTTTCTCATAGCCGGTTCCAGTACCATTTGTTCCGGAGACAAATCAGGAAGTTGCTCCAGCACCAAATCGTTATATATATCGTTTGTTAAAACAAGTATGTTTTCTTTAGGGATTAATTTTGATAGCCTTGAAAAAGTTTTTTGAATGAGTGTTTCACCAGTACCCAACATGTCGTGAAACTGTTTAGGGAACTGAACCGTACTTACCGGCCAAAAACGAGAACCTACTCCTCCAGCCATTAAAACAGCAAAATAATTTTCGTTCATTATATGGTAATCGTTTTTTGTATTAATATAAAGTTTTTAATTTTAAAATCAATTTCAAAGTGCTTTAATCTCTATTTAACAATTAATGTGGCAGGAGTTCAACCTCGGCATTAGGATTAAATAAATAAATCTTACCGGTACTAACCTCCAGACACTCATACCGTTTAACCCTTTGCGCACCTTTACGGAATATCTTACCATTGTAAATGCGGAAATGACTGCCATACGGAATTTCAAAAATATAATTTTTATCTGATACTTCATCAAATTGCTTAAGGGCAATTGACAGTGTAGCATCGGTATCACTACTGGCTTTTGGATTCCTAAAATGCCTTGCCAGCAAGGGCAGCAACTGAGACGGAAAAATCTCAGGGCGTATAAAAGGAACCATCAGTTTTTGAAAAGTAGACTTCCATTCCACACCGTGAGGTTTGATATTTCGTCCGTATTTTTCAAATGCTACCAAATGGGCTATTTCGTGTATCAGCGTCATTAGGAACCTGTATTTATTAAGACTGCCGTTAACCGTGATTTGATGATAACCGTTTACATCCCTGCGATAGTCACCGTGACGTGTAACCCTGTCGTTTACTATTTTAAGATGAACACCATATTCCCTAATCAGCTCAAAAACGCTGTCTACGGCGTGCTCAGGCAAATAAGGCTCAATTACATGTTTCACTTAAAAATTCTTTCTTTTATGGTGTACTTGAAGAAACCTCAAGCACTTTTCCGTTATAGTATTTGTTTCCTGTTAAGGCAAAATCATAAATATAGTTAGCCATCTCGCCAGCCGAAAGCGGCGCCTCATACCCCGGGAATGCTTCCTGAAGCATTTCGGTATTTACTGCTCCAAGAGCAAGTACATTAAAAGCTATCCCCTGCTCTTTGTACTCCTCTGCCAAAAGCTCTGATAAAGTTATTACAGCACCTTTGCTCGAACTGTATGCAGCAAGTCCTGCAAACTTAACCGTACCTTTAACTCCACCAATACTGCTTATAGTAACTACATGAGCCCCTTTTTGCATAAAAGGAAGCACTACCCTGTTTAAGGCAGCTACCCCAAACACATTTACTTTATAAACATATTCAAACTCCTGAGCGGTAATTTGCTCAAACGGCTTATTAACAAGTGCACCGGCATTGTGTATTAAAACATCTACATTATGCCAAGTATTGGCTATGAAATCGTGTACTTTTTGCAGATTATCTTCTTCAGAAATATCAACTGCAAGACAGGAAATATTCTGGTTTTCTATAAATGCCTGCGGAACTTTTCTGGAAATCGCCAATACTTTATGACCGGAATTTGCAAACTGCAGTGCCAGCTCATAGCCTATTCCCCTACTCGTTCCTGTTATTATTATATTTTTCATTTAGTTCTTTAAAACAATTTCTCTGGTATCTGCATTAATCAGTTTCTCTGTAACAGGAATCATCTGCTGAATAAAATCAGTCATGTGAGCCGTATCCATTTCATCAAATTCATCACCGGGCTGATGGTAATAATGGAAGCTTTCCATATCAGTAGTACTGAATGTATGTGCCGGAATATTAAATTCAGAATAGAACGGATAGTTATCTGACGCTCTGAAAAGCTGGTACTTTATTGCAAAATCATAATATCCTATGAAAGTTTTTCCTGTATACTCGTTTATTTTACTGGCAAGATTAGATTTTCCATACCCTGTCATAAAGGCAACCATGTCTTTACCGGCAGGCATTGGCACACCTATCATCTCATAATTAAGCATAAGGTAAACATCCATATTTGCCTGTTTTAATTTTGCGGAAAGATGTTTAGAGCCTAATAAACCTTTCTCCTCTGCCGAAAAGAAACAAAATAAAATACTGCGTTTATTGGTTCTCTCTTTAGCATAGTAGTTTACCAGTTCGGCCACTGCTGTAGTACCCGATGCATTATCATCGGCACCATTATAAATACTGTCTCCGGCTACTGCCATACCTATACCCACATGATCATAATGAGCACCAATTACCACAACTTCATTTTTAAGTTTAGGATCATTCCCTTCAAGGTAACCTACTATATTGTAAGCCGGCTTAGGAAAATTAGACAATGTATCCCTGTATGTAGTAAAATAAGGCTTAACACTGTTTTTAGCTAAAACATCTTCAAGATACAATGCAGCCTTTTCAATTCCTTCACTACCACTGTCACGCCCTTCAAGCTCATCTGATGTTAAAAACTTAAGTGTATTTATTACACTCTCCTCACTAACCTGATAATTTTCAGGATTACTTTTTTTAACAGCGCACGATGTTAATAGCGCGATTAACGATGCGCTTAAAAAAACGGCTTTTTTCATTATCTTTTGTTTTGTTTTGCTAAAATACTAAAAAACAATTGCTATACCTAAAGGGATTTATAGCTGACTATGTTACCAAAAAAAATCCGCCCTGATAACCAGAACGGATTTGATATAATAAGCACCTTATAGCTTATGCAAGCATAGTTACAGGATTCTCAATATATTGTTTAAGTGTTTGCAGGAACTGAGCACCTGTAGCACCATCAATAGTACGGTGATCACAAGTAAGTGTTACTGTCATAGTATTACCTACTACAATTTGACCATCTTTAACAACCGGTTTCTGTACAATAGCACCTACCGAAAGGATCGCCGAGTTAGGCTGGTTGATGATAGAAGTAAACTCCTGTATACCAAACATACCTAAGTTAGAAACGGTAAAGGTACTACCATCCATCTCTGCCGGAGTAAGTTTTTTGTTTCTTGCTTTACCAGCAAGATCTTTCACGTTACCACCTATTTGAGAAAGACTCATTAGGTCAGTAAACGGAAGTACAGGAACTACAAGTCCGTCTTCTACAGCTACAGCAACACCAATACTAATATGTTTGTTGTATACAGTAACATCATCTTTCCACTGTGTATTTACCTGTGGATGTTTGCGAAGTGCCATTGCACTTGCTTTGATTACCATATCGTTAAACGATACTTTAGTATCTGGCACAGCATTAATCAGAGCACGGCTTGCGATAGCATTATCCATATCAAGCTCAACAGTTAAGCTGTATTCCGGTGCAGTGAATTTAGACTCCGCAAGACGACGCGCAATAGTTTTACGCATCTGGTTATTTTTAACTTCCTCTCTACTTACCTCACCTGCAGGAACAAACGGTTTTGCAGCCGGTGCAGCAGGAGCTTGAGCAGCAGCAGCCTGAGTAGCCGGTGCAGCCTGAGCAGTAGCAGGAGTAAAGTTCTCAACGTCTTTCTTAACAATTCTTCCGTTTTCACCTGTACCTTTTACCTGACCAAGGTTTATACCTTTTTCTTCAGCAATTTTACGGGCTAACGGAGAAGCAAAAATTCTACCACCATCATTAGTTACAGCAGCAGCCTCAGCTTTAGGAGCTTCAGCAGTTTCTGTTTTAGACTCAGCTGGTTTTTCTTCTTCTTTTGCTTCAGTAGAACCACCGGCCTGAAAGTTATCGGCAATACCGCTAACATCAGTACCTGCAGGACCTATTATAGCAAGAACGCTGTCTACCGGAGCAGACTGACCTTCCTGAATTCCAACATATAAAAGCGTACCTTCATTGAAAGATTCAAACTCCATTGTAGCTTTATCGGTTTCAATTTCAGCAAGGATATCACCTTCCTCTACTTTATCCCCCACTTTTTTAAGCCATGTAGCAACAGTACCTTCGGTCATGGTATCACTAAGACGAGGCATAGTAACCACCTTAACATCTTTAGGTAATTCTGCCGCAGGAGCCTTTTTCTCTTCTGCTTTTGGTGCAGCTTCTTCTTTTTTCTCCTCTGCAACAGGTGCAGCAGGAGCACTTCCATCGTTTAGAAGACCTGAAATATCTTCACCTTCTTTACCGATGATTGCAAGAAGTGAATCAACCGGAGCCGACTCGCCTTCCTGTATTCCTATATGAAGTAATGTACCGGCATGAAACGACTCAAATTCCATAGTCGCTTTATCTGTTTCAATCTCTGCCAGTATATCTCCTTCTTCTACTTTATCTCCAACTTTTTTTAGCCACGTAGCCACAACCCCTTCGGTCATGGTATCACTTAATCGTGGCATTGTAATAATTTCTGCCATTTTTATTGTAATTTATGTGGTATAAAAGGATAGTTTTCCTGATCGTAAACAACGTCATACATAACGCTTAGATCCGGGTACGGAGAATCTTCTGCAAATTTCTCGCACTCAGCAACAAGATCTTTCACTCTCTGATCGATTGTTTCAATCTCTTCTTCTGTAGCGTAGTTGTTTTCTTTGATAATATCAAGAACCTGAGCGATAGGGTCAATTTTTTTGTACTCCTCTACCTCTTCTTTAGTTCTGTAGTGTTGAGCATCACTCATTGAGTGACCTCTGTAACGATACGTTTTCATTTCAAGGAAAGTTGGACCTTCTCCTCTTCTCGCTCTTTCCATAGCTTCGTGCATTGCCTCAGCCACTTTCACAGGATTCATTCCGTCTACCGGCCCACATGGCATTTCATAACCAAGACCAAGTTTCCAGATATCTGTATGGTTAGCAGTCCTCTCTACAGAAGTACCCATTGCATAACCGTTGTTCTCTACAATAAACACTACAGGAAGTTTCCATAGCATTGCCATGTTGAAAGCTTCGTGAAGTGATCCCTGGCGTGCAGCACCATCACCAAAATAAGTAAGTGTTACACCGCCTGTTTCAAAATATTTATCGGCAAAAGCGATACCTGCTCCAACAGGAATTTGAGCTCCTACAATACCATGACCTCCATAAAACCCATGCTCCTTTGAGAAGATGTGCATAGATCCTCCAAGGCCTTTTGATGTACCTGTACCTTTACCTAAAAGCTCTGCCATTACTCTTCTTGGGTCTACACCCATACCTATTGGCTGAACGTGGTTACGGTAAGCAGTAATCATTTTATCCTTTGAAAGGTCCATTGCATGAAGGGCTCCGGCAAGTACTGCCTCCTGGCCATTATATAAGTGAAGGAAACCTCTAACTTTCTGCTGTATGTATAAAGCAGCAAGTTTGTCTTCAAACTTTCTCCAAAACTGCATGTCTTCATACCATTTCAGATAAACTTCTTTTGTAATTTCTTTCATTTCCTAATAGATGTTGCTAAATGTGTTCTTTAAAAAATTTGATTATGACGCAAAAAGTTTCCTCACACAAATTTGCGAATTGCAAAAATAACACATCCCGTTAATAACTAAAAAAATAAATCAAAGTATTTTAGGCTTTTTTTTGCACTACAAAATAAAAAAGGGATTTACAACAAATCCCTTTTTTATTTACTGTTATGATTAACTACTAATATTCGTCGTAGTCGTCTCCAAAATTAAATGACAGTGAGAAACGAAGTGTATTTTCAAGTGGGTTTCTTACCTGCGAAGCAGAGAATAAATAAGAAACATCTACTTTAACTACATTATATCTAAAACCTGCACCAAGTGATAAAAACTTACGCGCACCTTTCATTTCACTTTCGTTAAAATAACCTACTCTAAACATAAAGGCATCCTGGTAGCTATATTCAGCCCCAATAGAGTAAGTAACTTCTTTAAGCTCTTCGCTAAAACCATCGGGAGCATCTCCAAACGACTTAAATATACCCGAAACCCAACCTGTGTTTCTGTAATCCTGAAGATCTGAAGCATACTGAGCGTTAGCCGTCGCTTGCTCATCCTGAGTGATCTCTCCGTCACCGTTAGAATCTACCGCCTCAACAACAGCAGGAGGTGTAGGAACCAAAAGCTTGGTTAACTCTACATTTACCCCAATTTTATTATACTCATCGAAAATAAAGTCAAATCCACCACCTAATCTTAAGTTAGCCGGAAGGAAGTTTGCATTCTCTTCGCTATCATCATTATTATAATTGATTTTAGGCCCCATATTCTGGAAGTTAAAACCAGCTCTCCATCTACCGTCAAAATCAGAATAAGGAATCTCTTCAGACTGGTAGTAACCCGCCACATCAAAAGCAAATGTTGTTGCCGCACTGGCATCACCACCTCCTGCTGTTTCAGGAATCCTTAAATTGGAACTGATAAAACGACCTGCAACTGCCATAGAGAAACGCTCACTAAGTTTTAGCGAATAGGATAAATCCAGAGCAAGTTCGTTAGGACTTCTCACCACAGGCACATCATCCGGATTTTGCCTAAGCTCAATATCTCCTAATCCAAAATAACGAAGACTGGCACCAAAGGCACTCCTGTCGTTAAATCTGTTATAAAATGTTAGCTGAGCTAATGAAATATCGTTTGCAATATCAGTAAGGTAAGGAGTATAACTCGCAGACCCTCCATACTCTTTAAGCGCAAAAGCATATTTTGCCGGGTTCCACTGCTGCGAATAAACATCTGCAGAAGTAGCAACCCCCTGGTCTGCCATACCCGCTGCTCTGGCATCTGCAGCAATCAGTAAAAAAGGAACACCTGTAGTAATTACTCTCTCTGTTTGTGTTTGAGCCTTTGCCATTTGCACTCCTAAAAGAGCAAGAGCAAATAAAACTATTTTCTTCATTTTTTATTTTGAAAATTTTAAGGTAACAAATATAGTATTTTCTTATAGCAATACAAGTTTCTCATACTTTTCGGCCTTCTTATTTGTTGAAGCCGAGCGTACAGTGAGCTTATAAACATAAACTCCCTTACCAATACGATCACCAAAATCATCGCGTCCATCCCATTTTATATCCCTGCAAAGGAAACCTTCGGTAGTAACCGACTGGTTAATGGTTTTAACCACCTTTCCGCTAACGGTAAAAATCTGAACCTGCACATCAAGCGGTTCATATGGCCTGTTATGGGTAAACCAAAACTCTGTATAACTCACAAATGGGTTAGGATAATTAAGCACCTTTTCCAATCGTAACTCTTCATCGCCCACCACCACAAACTGTAACTCTGCCGTAACAGGATTATTGTACACATCCCAGGCTTTAAAAGTTAAAGTATGGAGTCCGGGTTCTAAACCGCTAAACGGATATCTCAGGCTACCATTAGTATAACTATCAACATTCGTTTCATAATAATCATTTAATATAAACGGATTTGTTTCATCCCCGTCCAGTATGGCTATTATATCATGACCAATACCACTCGCCGTATTTATACCATGCTCATCCTCCAGGAAAGCAAGAAATATTGGCGAATCATTAGTAATCCCACCAGATATAAATGACTCATCATTCATATACAACCTAACAGTAGGACCTGTAATATCTTCCTCTGCATTTTCGTTTATACCACCTATCTGTATAGAGTTATCATAGCCGGTTTGATCTTCCAGCACATTACCTCTTTTAGAATAAAAACTCACTCTACCATTACCAACAGGTATACGTATATCACGGGGAACAACAAAGTTAAACTCAAACTGACCTCCTGTTACCGAAGCATTACCTCTAAAAATCGCTTCACCAAGAGTATTGAAATCAAATTTCAAGCTATTATTATCAGGAAAATCATTAGCCAGTGTTTGCCTTTGTATCTCTTTATCAAACACTGTAACTCCTAATTCCCCATTATAAGTATTTAATGAATTACCCGCTTCATCTGTAACGCGCCCTGTCATTTTCACAAAAGAAAGTGCCTCTAAAACCTCTACCGACTGATCAACAGGAACATCATTCACAGCCATTAAGACAACTTTAGGCTTAGGAATAGCTAATTTAAGCGCAGGATCCCCAATAAATGAAACAACTCTTAAATTACTATCACTCGATTCAATTTTAGCCTGCCTCATAGCTTCGGCCATAGAAGGGTAATCACCCCCATCAAACGCGAATAACTTACCCGGAAGCTCTTGATTAAAATTAAAAGCCGCACTAACAAATATGGAACGCGTAGTTGTAATAAGACCTATAGCCCCACCTGCAGTGTTCCAATACAAATATTCACCACAGGTAGGCCTGTAGGGATTATCAAAACGGGTAAGCTCACAGGTAACAGTAACAAACAAAGGATACTTGTATTGATTATTTAGATTTTGAGCATCTGATTTTTCCAAAATTCTTTCAGCCGCCATTCCGTCTTCACCACCATGTCCTAAATAGTTAACTACAAGAGCACTATTATTTATGGTTCTTATAATTTGCTCCTTAGCCTGCGGATACCTAAACCCTCCCGATGAAGACTCCTGAACATAGGCATCAGTATATATTTTCCTAACGTTAATAAAAGGCTTATACTCTACAAGACCATCATAAGTATCTTCCATCTTATCAACAAATTGCTGACCACCGTCATCTAAATCATCTGAAATAAGAATAAACTCATTTCTCCATCTGCCATACGACTCTTCATTAAGATACTGCTCCACCTTATCTACCATTTCCCTTGCCTGAGACATACTACTAACCAGCATACGCCCAACAGCCACATCTGCCCCTAAAGGATCACTACCAAGCTGAGCCCCTTCCTCCGGATCCATAAGAACAAAAAAGTCATCTGAAACAAATGTTCTAGTAGAATTATAATTCGGTATCGAACCGGAAGGATCGTACCCGTGAAGCGTAGGCACTATATTAGTATTATTAGGAATACGGTTTTTAAAATCAAAAGACGCATCACCAAACAGGCAAACATATTTTATTTTATTTGCATCACTCGACGCATTATAATAAATATACTTTACCAAGTTTCTTATAGCAGCCACATCCTGTTTACCGGAAGAAAACTCCTGATAAATATTTTCAAGATTAACCACCTTTACATTAAGACCATTTCGCAACCTGTGTATGTTAGCCAATCTTTCTGCTTCAGAGTTCAATGAAACCGGAGTCACAATAAGATAATCTATATCCTCAAACTGCCCCTGACTACCATTAAATATAGTTCCTTTTATATTTTGATTAGCCACTCTGGCCTGACTTTCCCTTAACGGAGTATAAAAGTTTGAAGATACCACAGTAACATATTCCCTCACCTCTCCAGACTCTGCTTTGAATGAAAACTGGCTTTGCCCTCCTTCATTAACATATTTCGTTACATTATATATATCAGTAATATCCCAAACCTCACTTATCCCGGAAGCGTTAGACATTTGATACTCCAAAACCCCAGTATTACCCGAAGCCGCATTATATCTAAACCTAAACTGAGAACCGTTACCTTTTAAAAAACGTTTCGCTTTTAGAATAATATAGTCTAACCAGGCATTAGACCCCGGCACCCCACCATTACTATAAGAAAGATTTACAGTAATTGTACCGCCTGCCGGTGTGAATGTAGCCGTGTAACCATTATTTCCACCGGTACCATCTTCAGCCGAATCGTGCTCCTGAGCAGCAGCAAAAGATATTGCACCCAAATTTTGAGCATTAGCCATAACTGTCATTGAGGTTGGCACCACTGAATATGCCGCTGCATTAACCGTTACCGAAACTGGCGTACTTAAGTCTATATCAGGAACAGAAAATTCAAAATCCTGACTATTATTCACATTAAATTGCTCACCATGCCATTTCCTGCCTATCCTACCTATATTAACCAAATCCTCTTCATGATAATAATAATCATCAAAAGAAGTCACTGTTGCAGTAACAGGATTTGTAGGCTGAATTTGAGTAGTTATACGTTTCCCTTCCCCGCCCTGTGAAGTAACATAGTAATACGACCTGTTAGCAAACAGATTAGAATGGGTTTGACTTTCGGTATTCCAGTTATCAACACCTTCAGCATAGAAAAGTATATAATCAGAATCTCCAAAGTCACCATCGTCCTCTCCTATAAAAGCAATAGCATTTTCAGCAAGATCATCGGGATAAGGAATACTGTTTTTTAACGGAAGCATACGCCCACCGTTACCATATATCTTAATTCGTCTTGGATCGACATTAACATTAACACCTAGCTGCTGCAAAAAACTTTTGGATATCCTGTAAACCCCAGATCGCTCCACGTAAAACCTATGCCATTCACCGGAAGCTAAAACCGAATTAGTTACAACCTGAGTATCTTTAGGATTAAACCTACGCACTCCTGTAACAAAAGAGAAAGAAAAAGACTTCACTCTTTTATACCCTGAACCATCCTTTATAATAGGTGATAAATACAAATTAGCATACCAGTCATTACGGGCATGAGACGATACAATATTAGGTTTTAGTGATGTAGGTATTTTTTGCAGGTCAAGAATACCCAATTTTTCCGAAGTAACACTCTCATATATTATATTAGTAATTTGCAATGACGAAGCATCAACATAACCACTAACCGGGATATTAAGCCTAAAAAACAACTCCTTAGTTAAATACCTGTAATCCATATTAACATAGTCAAACTGCGGAATTGATACAACTACCCTGTCGGTAACCGTATACTTTTCCCCGTCTTTCCAGTTAACACTAACAGTATTTTGCTGACCAAAGGAAAGTAAAGAAAATAGTAATATAATAAGGAGTAAATTCTTTTTCATCAATTGTGACAACGTAAATAGTAAAAATATATTACGATACAGAAAAACTTTTTTTTCTGTCAAACGATTGCAATATTACTTCAAATAGTGCGTTATTTAAAAACACTATTAACATAATTTTGGAATTTTATTAAAAATTTTAAAAACGTGTTGCGGTTTAATGGTTAATTATTATATTGCGCCACGAAATTAATTACCTGCAGAAAGTATGAAAATTAACAAGATTACAGCTTTTAAACTGCTATTAGCAGTTACGGTAGCAGTTGGTTACACCAGTTGTAGCAAAAAAGGCAGTGGTAACACTTCCTCTGCAACCGGATGGAAAATCAATGACAAGAAGGGCGGTTTCCAGCACAACTCTAACTACAAACAACAGGAGCCAGCTCCCGGACTTGTAGAAGTAGAAGGTGGAACTTTTACCATGGGTAGAGTTCAGGATGACGTAATGCACGATTGGAATAATACTCCAAACCAACAGCACGTTCAATCTTTCTACATGGATGAAACCGAGGTTACCAATGTTATGTACATGGAATACCTTGACTGGTTAAAAAGAGTATACCCTCCAACAGAAGAGAATTACAGAAACATTTATGTAGGTGCACTTCCTGATACATTAGTATGGAGAAGCGCTCTTGGCTACAACGAAACTATGACCAATAACTACCTGAGACACCCTGCTTATGCAGACTATCCGGTAGTAGGGGTTAACTGGATTCAGGCAGTTGAGTTTTGTGACTGGAGAACAAACCGTGTAAATGAGTCTATACTTGAGAAAGAAGGCTACCTTAAAAGAGATGCCAAAATTCTTGATGTAACAGCCGAAAACAACTTTGATACAGAAACTTACCTTGAAAGCCCTACAAAAGCTTATGGTGGTAACGAAGAAGTTGTTCTTAGAGGTCGTAACAATAAATTAGCAGGTGACGACGAAGCTACAAACGTTTATGCTCAAAGAACTTCAGGATTAATTTCACCTGAATACAGACTACCAACAGAGGCCGAGTGGGAATATGCTGCTGTAGCTCTTGTAGGTAACCGTGAGTACAACATTTACCGTGGTAGTAAAAAATACCCATGGAAAGGTCAATACACACGTTCTGGTAAAAGACAAAAAAGAGGTGATCAGTTAGCTAACTTCAAACAAGGTAAAGGTGACTACGGAGGAATTGCAGGATGGTCTGATGACAATGCAGACATTACTGCTCCTGTAAAAACTTACCCACCAAACGACTTTGGTCTTTATGACATGGCTGGTAACGTAGCCGAATGGGTTGCCGATGTTTACCGTCCTATTATAGACGATGAAGCTAGTGACTTTAACTACTACAGAGGTAACGTTTACATGAAAAATCAAATTGGTGAAGACGGTAGAGCCGAGATTGTAACTTCTGAAACTATCGAATACGATACTTTAAGTAACGGTAGAATTCAATACAGAAACCTTCCTGGTCAAATCGCAAGAACTCCAATTACGGAAGAAGATGTATACCTAAGACAAAACTATACTAAAAGTGATAACCGTAACTTTAGAGATGGTGACAGACAGTCTACTCGTTTCTATGACTACGGAGGTTCATCTGAAGAAGGTGTTAGTACTACAGACCAAATGTATGACTCACCTCAACACACAGTTGAAACTGATAGTTTAGGTAACATGGTAAGATCATGGGATAAATCTAACAAGAGAACTACACTTATTAACGATAATGTAAGAGTTTACAAAGGTGGTTCATGGAGAGACAGAGCTTACTGGTTAGACCCTGCTCAAAGAAGATACTACCCACAGGATATGGCTACAGACTTCATCGGATTCAGATGTGCAATGTCTAAAGTTGGTCCTAAGTCTACTAAAAAATCAGCTAGACACCGCGGTTAATCAAAGACTAAAATCTTTATATATAAAAAAATAAAGCCCTATCTTAGGGCTTTATTTTTTTATATACATATGACAACTACCGAAGAACTACACAAGTACTTCCTATCATGCGGAACTGTTACTACAGATACCCGAAAAATAGAAAAAGGATCTCTTTTCATCGCCCTGAAAGGCGAAAGATTTGACGCTAACACTTTTGCTGAAGAGGCTTTAAAAAAAGGTGCCGCTTATGCCGTAGTTGACAATCCGGAATACAAAACAAACGATAAAATACTGCTTGTAGAAAACGGACTTACCGCCCTACAGCAACTGGCAAAATACCACAGGCATTATTTAGGCCTACCTGTTATTGCATTAACCGGTAGTAACGGAAAAACCACAACTAAAGAGCTTATAAACGCTGTACTTTCCAAAAAGTACAATACTACAGCTACCATAGGCAACCTCAACAACCATATAGGCGTACCCCTTACCCTACTTTCATTCACAAAAGATACTGAAATAGGCATTGTTGAAATGGGCGCCAATCACAAAAAAGAAATAGAACAATTATGCGAAATAGCCGAACCTAACTTTGGATATATAACCAATTTCGGCAAGGCACACCTGGAAGGCTTCGGAGGAGTAGAAGGTGTTATAGAAGGAAAAAGTGAATTATACACGTATCTTAAATCTCATACCAAAACTGCCTTTGTAAACCTGGACGACCCTATTCAGGACAAAAAAACCGAAGACATGTCACGCATTACTTTTGCTGTTGATGAATACAACTGTGACATCCGCATAAACCAAATAGAAGCCAACCCAATGGTTACGGTAAAATATAACGGACTGGAAATACATTCCAATCTTATAGGAATTTATAACGCTAATAATATAAATGCTGCCATAACCATAGGAACTAATTTTAAAATAAGTGATCACAAAATAAAGGAAGCAATTGAAAACTACACTCCTAACAATAACAGGTCTCAAATTATAGAAAAAAACGGAAACCATATTATAATGGATGCCTATAATGCAAACCCAAGCAGTATGGAAGCAGCATTAAACAACCTGATACAACTTGAAGGCAATTCTAAAATAGCAATACTGGGAGACATGTTTGAATTGGGAGAAGAAAGCCTTGAAGAACACAAAAAGCTGGTAGAGAAACTATCTCACACTCCTAGCATAACAACCCATTTTATAGGAAAAGATTTCTTTGCTAATAAAATTAGCAATGACCATTTAAACTTCTACGAGAGTTTTGATGACTTTAAATCATATATGGAAAAAGCCAAACCTATGGAAAAAACCATACTAATAAAAGGCTCACGAGGGATGGCTCTCGAAAGAACCCTGGATATCATATAAAACATAACGCTTTCATTTTGAAGGCGTTTTTTTTATTTAAAACTTTTTATTTATAAATAAATGAATATTCATTTATTTATATACCTTTGTTTTCTCACAACACTACCATATGAGAACAAGGGATACAGATAAGGAAAAACTGGTTTACACAAAAGCTGTAGAACAGATTGTAAACGAAGGCTTCAACACCTTTAGCATGAATAAACTCGCCAAGGCTTGCAACATATCTGTAGCTACCCTCTATATATATTATAAAGACAAAGATGACCTTATAAAAAAAATAGGAACCACGATTGCAGAAAAATTCTTCAGCATGGTCATTAACGATTTCAATCCAAAAATGCCTTTTGAAGAAGGTATGTGGATACAATGGAGAAACAGGTCTGCTTTTGCTTTAGAGAACCCCATGGAGGTATCCTGCTTTGAGATTATGAAACATTCTCCCTATGCAGATGAGATATTAAAAACAGGAGAGTTAAGCATGTTTAAGCAATATATGACAGAGTTTTTTGAGCATGCAATAAAGAACAAAGAATTAAACCCTATAAGCTTAGATGTTTTTTGGAGTATAGCTTATGGGCCCTTATATAGTCTACTCGGTTTTCACAGGGAAGGCAAAAGCATAGGAGGACGACCTTTCATCCTAACCCAAGAAATAATGAAAGAAACTTTTGACCTAATGATAAAAGGTCTAAAACCCTGACAAAATGAAACAAATAAACCCTCAGATATTAGTATTTAAAACCGACATAACTGAATTATGCGGCAACTGCGAAGTTGCCAAAAAACTTAACATGCACCCATTAATCAACGAATGGTCTATAGATACTGAAGATAAGGATAACGTTTTAAGAGTAGTAACTACTAACATTGTACCACAACAGATAGTACAACTGGTTACAGAGTCCGGACACTACTGCAGTGAACTATAAACAAATCATCAATATAAATCATCAATCAAAAAAATGAACGTTAAAAAAGGAATTGCAAAATTCACATCACATCAAAAACTGGTGATAGCCATGCTGGCACTAACGCAGTTTACCGTAATACTCGACTTTATGGTTATATCTCCACTGGGAGATATCCTTATGAAAAGTCTGGACATGACTACAGCAAACTTTGGTTTTGCCGTATCGGCCTATGCCTTTAGCGCAGGGATAGCAGGGCTTCTTGCAGCAGGATTTGCCGATAAGTTTGACCGTAAAAAACTCCTTATTTTCTTTTACACAGGGTTCATATTAGGAACATTTTGCTGTGCAATGGCAAACAGTTATTTAACTCTCGTTGCAGCAAGAATTGTGACTGGTCTTTTTGGTGGCGTTATCGGGTCGGTATCACTGGCAATAGTAACAGATTTGTTTCTACTGGAACAACGAGGCCGTGTAATGGGATTTATACAAATGGCTTTTGCAACAAGCCAGATACTTGGAATACCTCTTGGACTTTATTTTGCCAATAATTGGGGATGGCATTCGTCATTCCTTATGATAGTAATACTGGCGGTAGTAATACTTGCCCTAATTATCATTAAACTGGAACCTGTAAACAAACATCTTGAAATTAAATCAGATAAAAATCCGTTTATACATTTATTACACACACTAACAAATAAAAGGTATCAAACAGGTTTTACTGCAATTGCCATACTATCGGTAGGAGGTTTTATGCTACAACCATTTGGAACTGCTTATCTGGTAAACAACATCAAGGTGAGTCATGAAGAACTACCTATAATATTCTTTTTCACAGGGCTTGCAGTATTGTTCATCATGCCAATGGTTGGTAAACTAAGTGACAGAATGAGCAAGCTTAAGCTATTCACTATAGGCTCACTTATCTCAATAGTGATGATATTAATATATACTAACCTACCCCCTATCCC
The DNA here is from genome assembly GCF_036347315.1 of Flavobacterium sp. C4GT6. NCBI lineage: Bacteria > Pseudomonadati > Bacteroidota > Flavobacteriia > Flavobacteriales > Flavobacteriaceae > Flavobacterium > Flavobacterium sp. C4GT6. The sequence continues at coordinate 18,813 of NZ_JAZGZU010000002.1, read as the reverse complement.
GGTATGGCAAATTATAGTAATAAACATGATACTGTTTATGGGCATAATGAGCCGAATGGTACCTGCAACGACATTAAATACTGCCGTGCCCGAAACACAGGATCGAGGTGCTTATATGGCAATAACCTCATCGTTGCAGCAAATTGCAGGTGGTATAGCCGCTGTATGTGCCGGGTATATAGTACATCAGGAAACCAAAACAAGTCCGCTTATAAATTATGATGTATTAGGTTACGTGATTAGTATAATAACGCTACTATCAATACTGCTTATACTAAGAGTAGATATTTTAATAAACCCAAAAATAGAAACACCTGTACCTGCTCCGGTAAAAGCATAAACATCAATCAAAATATGTAGTTTAAAAGGCCCTATTTATATGGGGCTTTTTCACACAACAAACAAAACAAGATATTCCTTACCTTTTTACTATGCATCCCGAATTTGAGAAATACCTGAAAGAAAACACCGGTCTTACCGAAGACGCCATACATCACATAAGTAGCAAGGCTTTCGATAAAACATTACGCCGCAATGAACTTTTGTTACAGGCAGGAGATATTTGCAGGTACAAAGTATTTATTGCTAAAGGATTACTTCGCACCTATAGCATTGATGCAAACGGTAATGAACACATACTGCAATTTACACCAGAACATTCATGGACTCTGGACGTAGAGAGTTATGACAAAGAAATACCAGCCGAAACAAACATAGGAGCCACTGAACCCACCGAAGTATTACTGTGGACGAAAGACGATTTCAACAGACTGTTAAGCGAAGTCCCAGAGCTTACCAAACTATCCCAACAGGTAATATCACGCAATATATACTACAGCAAGCAACGTATACTAACAACACTTAGCGGCACACCCGAGGAAAAATATGACGATTTTATACAGCGTTTCCCAAACCTACTATCAAGATTGCCTTTACGAATGATAGCCTCATACCTTGGCATCTCCATTAAAACGCTTACAAGAATACGCCACAACCAGTCACAGCGATAACCCAAAATATGGTCATTTGACCATATTTTTAGGTTTGTTTTTAACGTGCTTTGTTATAATTAAAAACTTAATATCATGCGTGTATTTGTAACAGGAGCCTCAGGTTTTGTAGGCTCAGCAGTAGTAAACGATTTAATAGCATCCGGTATACAGGTACTTGGACTGGTACGATCGCAGGCTTCGGCAGAAAAAATAAAAGATTCAGGAGCTGAGATACTAATGGGCGATATCAATGACCCGGAAATTATCCGTAAAGGAGCCACTTCATGTGATGCCGTAATTCACACTGCCTTTAACCACGATTTTTCCAGATACAAGGAAAACTGCGAAGGCGATAGAAAGGTCATTGAGATTTTTACAGATACTCTTTTAGACACTAAAAAACCATTGGTTGTAACATCTGGCGTTGGGATACTGCGTAGTGAAAAAGCTATTACCGAAGATGATACCCCGGCCAGTTCAGCATCAGTACCTAGAGCCGCATCTGAAGAAGCTGCGCTCGAAGCAAGATCAAAAGGCGTTAATGCCTATATAGTACGCCTGCCAATAGTACATGGAAAAGACGATCATGGCTTTATCCCTATTGTTATAGGGATGGATAAGGAAAACGGACAGTCGGGCTACATAGGCGACGGACTTAACAGATGGCCTGCAGCGCACCGAAAGGACGTTGCCAGCTTATACCGACTCATTGTAGAAAAACAACCGCAACAGGTCGTTTTTCACCCTGTAGCCGAAGAAGGAGTACATTTTAAGGAAATTGCCCGTATTATTAGCAAAAACACCTCTCTACCTCTAAAAAGCCTAAATGAAGCAGAAGCGGAAACCCACTTTACCTGGTTCAAACACTTTGCTGCCATGAATGGTTATGCCTCGAGTGAGAAAAGCCAAAAAGTACTTGGCTGGACACCTCAACAAATAGGAATACTGGAAGACCTGAGTAAAAATTATTTTTAAATCAAAAGCCCTCACTTGAGGGCTTTTGTTTATATAGTCTCACAGGCAGCAATCGATGTTAGCGGTGCGTATTTACCTGTTACTCTTTACTCTTTAAGTCGTTTAATAATTTGTCAATACTTTTTGAAATATCTAACTGAGACAAATTATTCCCAACTCCCAATGAGTAGATATTATCACAAATCTCAACAAGCCTTCCGAACAAAGAACCTTCACCAGGAGACCATGTCTCGCCAATTTTTACCTCTCCATTTTTGTCGGTTGTTGTAAAATAATATGTCACTCCGTCAAGCCCCATTAAATTATCTTCCGGCTCCTTGATCTGCTCCTCTAATAGTTCGAATAAATCAACAATTTTAAGATACAAATCGTTGGTTAATTCCGTCTTGTTTGAAATTAGTCTAACTTTCTTTTTATTTTTCGCATACCAATAATTCTCAGACAGTCTATTACTTACTACATAATTTCTCCCCTCTATTCTCTCTACAGAAAAAGAGTATTCATTAGAAAAAGATGGCATTGATGTATATATCGCTATAGGTTTTTCCGAATATCCTTTATACAATAACGGAAAAACATTATCGTAATATTCTTTTAAAACTCCGTCATATTTTTTAAAGTCTCTTACAGGTTCCAAATGTTGCTTTTGTCCAAAACTTAAAAATGTTATAAAAATAAAAGTCAATATTAAAATGGTCTTTTTCATTTTGTAGTATATTGATGCTAAAATTATTTTTCACCAAACTACTCATTACTTGTTGTGTGAAAAATAAATATAGCTGCATTTCATTAAATTAACGACTAATATAAGTATTCTCATGTAATTTAGACACTTACAACACCGGGAACTTTGATAAACAAAAAAGCCATTGGAATCCAATGGCTTTTTTGTTGTTGTGGGCGATGAGGGATTCGAACCCCCGACCCCCTCGGTGTAAACGAGGTGCTCTGAACCAACTGAGCTAATCGCCCGATATGCCTGCAATCTCGTCCCTTAATCAGTTCCTTATTGCGAGTGCAAATATAAACGGTTTTTTGTATTTGAGTCTCAATTTTTTCAAAAAAATATCATAGCAATTCATCCATTCAACACCTAAAAAAACAACTTATTCATATACAAACAGTTTAGTCGAAAAAATACCCAGTAATAGGTATTTCAGAGTATCAAAAAAGTAAAGAATTTTACATGATCACCTAACATTAAATAAAATATCATGATTAAAAAACTTTTAACCCTTATTGTTTTACTCTTACTAAACACCATGCAGGGGCAGGAAAGCTTTGATTTAGGATTTGATTCTAACAAAAAAAGCGTTTATGATGTTACAACAGGTAAAGAAACTATTATACCTGTAGAAATTATAGGAAAAAATATATCTAAAAATTTTATAGACAGTAAATTTAAATTCTCTGTAGAGACCGATAGTGCCAAAACCGTTTTACCTTACACAAAGATACTCTTCAACAATAAAAAATCTTATGAAAAGACATTTTCAGAATTTAAAAAAGACAAGTCAAAAATTGTTAGAGAGACCGTTTATATAAGTATTAAACCCGACTCTGTTATCCCCGAAAAATCAAATCTTACCTTAAAATTAATTGTAAAAGATTCTTTAGGCCGAATTATTACAGACGAAAACACTGCTTTTAACAAGACAATAGTATTGAATCTCGAAAGTGGTTCTAACGCGCCCTATAGTAAGTACAAAAACCTTTCGTACATAGGAACAAATTTTGATTTAGTAGAGGGAGTAAAAGCCCAAAACCTCTTTTTTGCAACAAACATATTATCTCATCCGTCAAAAAATTCGAAAACGGGTTTTTATCTTAGCCTATACGGTAACCGCGCCATGAGCAATACCGAAAATATAGATGAGAACTATATAACCACAGAAGTTATTCCCTTTGACAGTATTCAGGCAATAAGAGTAAGAGAAATGGTCTCATCAACACGAACTACAACTACAGATAATATTGGCGCACACTTTAGCACACTACACCCCATATTTGGCACCCTGAAAAGTAAGAGCGAATTTAAAACATACTTAACAGCATCTATTGAGTTTATATGGAAACGTACAAACATATCAACTGAGTATGGCGAGGTTAAACACGTAGATTCAATACTATCTAACAGTTCAATAAGAAACCACTTAGTACTAAACAGCTTACAGCCCAGCACTCAATCAGTCAATGAGTATGCGTTTCATTTAGGACCCGGAATATTTTTAGCATTAGAGAATGATGATATTAGCATAAGAATACATCATACTATAGGTTATGCCTCAAACTATTTTTTAACCCCCAGCTCCATTAATTCAACCGAAGTAAAAGTTGAACAGAAAAAAGACATATTTTATACCGGGCGCGCATGGATAACCGAACCTAAAACAGGACTTACATTACAGGCAGAAATAAACAATCAGCTTAAAAACCCAAGGCCATTTTATGTAGTAACCCTCTCAAAAGCCTTTAAACTGGATAAGCTTGCCGGCTTTTTCTCTCCTGTAACAGCAAGATAAAAGTAAATATAGCCTAAATATCCTCACACTATAAAATGCAAAAAGCCGAAACTTTCGTTTCGGCTTTTTCTGTGGGCGATGAGGGATTCGAACCCCCGACCCCCTCGGTGTAAACGAGGTGCTCTGAACCAACTGAGCTAATCGCCCGATATGTTTGCAACTTCGTTACTATACTAGTTCCTTATTGCGAGTGCAAATATAGACCGTTTTTTTGTATTTGCAAACATTATTTTAAAAAATTATAAAATTTCCGCAACCACAAATGTACTTCCGCCTACATAAATAAAGTCAGTTTGATCGGCATCTGCCAAAGCATTTTTATAAGCATCTGCTACAGAAGAGTATACTTTTCCCTTCAAATCGTAACCCAAAAATTTATCCTGAAGATTTTTTGCATCAAGGCCACGCATAACATTTGGTTTACAAAAGTAATAAATGGCATTTTTAGGCATTAACGGTAAAATTTCGGTTAGATCCTTATCGTTTACCACTCCAAAAACAATCCTTAAATCCTTAAATTTTTGCTGCGCTATCTGGTTTAGTACAATTTTTAGTCCGTGACTGTTGTGTGCCGTATCACAAACCGCTATAGGATTTTGGTGTATTATCTGCCACCTACCCATAAAACCGGTATTTTTTACCACATTTAGCAGTCCCTTTACCAAGACTTCTTCGGTAATATTAAAATGATGCTTTAAAACATTTATGGTTGCCAAAACCGTTTTCCTGTTCTGCTTTTGGTAGTCCCCGGTTAAATCAGATTCATAAAACGGAAAATCAACATCAGAAGCAAAAGTTATATCCGATTGCATTTCCTGAGCTTTGGTTTCAAAAACCGACTTGGTTTCAGGTGTATATTCCCCTACCACTACCGGAACATTGTTTTTAATAATACCCGCTTTCTCAAAGGCTATTTTCTCCAGGGTATCACCAAGAAACTGAGTATGATCAAAACCAATATTGGTTATAACCGATACCAACGGAGTTATAATATTGGTAGAATCGAGCCTACCTCCCATTCCGGTTTCAACAATAGCCACATTTACTTTCTCCTTGGTAAAATAGTCGAACGCCAAACCAACGGTCATTTCAAAAAAACTAAGCTGACTTGCTTCAAAAAACGACTTGTTTTGAGCCATGAAATCCATTACGAATTCCTTAGATATATCCTGACCGTTTATTTTTATACGTTCCCTAAAATCCTTTAGGTGGGGTGAAGTATACAAACCTACCTTATACCCTGCCTCCTGCAGTATAGAAGCCAGCATATTTGATACCGATCCTTTACCGTTTGTACCGGCAACATGAACCGATTTAAATCCGTTCTCAGGGTTATTTAAATGCTTTGCCAATAACAGCGTATTGGTAAGATCTTTTTTAAATGCAGAAGCCCCCTGTGTTTGATACATGGGCAACTGGTTAAACATCCACTCTATGGTTTCCTGATATGTCATAATAAAAAATGACAGATAAAAATATCTGTCATTAAATGTATAAATTTTAAAGATGTGTTACACCAGTTGTTTTAAAGCAATTTCAAAAGCAGTATTACTTATGTTTAGCTTAGAACTGTTTTGCTCGTGTACTCTTTCAATTGCTTTTCTGATAGTTTCAGATGTATCGTTAAATACAGCCTCATCTGTCATACCTACTTTTTTCTCCATAAAGTAAGCAAATACTCTTGCCATACCACAGTTAGAGATAAAGTCTGGAATAAGACTCACTTTACTGTCTGTCTCCTCCATAATAGGACCAAAGAAAATCTCTTTGTCAGCAAACGGTACGTTAGCACCACATGAAATAACTTCAAGACCAGAAGCAATCATGTTATCAATTTGGTCTTTAGTAACCAGTCTTGACGCTGCACAAGGAGCAAATATCTCTGCACCTGTTTTCCATATTTTATCGTTGATTTCCTCAAACGGAATCATATTATCTGCAACAAGCTTGTTACCGTCTTTGTTAAGGAAAAGTTCTCTTATTTCTTCAAAAGAAAATCCGTTTTCGTTTAAAAGTCCTCCGTCACGGTCAATAATACCAATAACTTTAGCACCCATTTCTGCAAGGTAGAAAGCAGCTGCCGAACCTACGTTACCAAAGCCCTGAACGATTGCTTTTTTACCTTTTACATCACCACCGTAAATAGCGTAGAAATGACGTACAGCCTCTGCAACACCATAACCGGTAATCATATCGGCAACAGTATATTTTCTGTTAACATCAGGCGAGAATGTTGCATTCTCTATTACTTTAACAACACCCTGTCTTAGCTGACCGATGCGGTTAATTTTATCGGCCTCGCTTGGTTTAAAGTGTCCGTTAAAAACACCTTCCTGCGGATGCCATACCCCACACTCTTCAGTCATAGGGATTACTTCATGAATTTCATCAACGTTAAGGTCACCACCTGTACCGTAGTAGCTTTTTAAAAGCGGAGAAACAGCTTTATACCAACGCTGTAATACTCCTTTTTTTCTTGGGTCAGCCGGATCAAAATTAATTCCTGATTTAGCACCTCCGATAGCAGGTCCCGAAACCGTAAATTTAACTTCCATAGTTTTTGCAAGAGAAAGCACCTCGTTCATATCAAGTCCTTTTCTCATACGGGTACCACCACCGGCAGCACCTCCTCTTAAGGAATTAATCACTGTCCATCCTTCTGCTTCTGTCTCAGAATCTTTCCAGTTAAAAACTATTTCAGGCTGTTTATTTTCGAATTTCTTTAATAAATCTTTCATTCGTTGAATTTTTATAAATCGGCACAAATATATAAAACATATAAATGAGAATTCTGTATTTATCTCATTAATTAGGGAATACAATATGAATTTTTGCCCCTTTACCGGGAGCAGAAATAATATCCAGCTTACCGTTAAGTACCGAAGTACGCTTTCTAAGGTTTTTTAAACCTATACCACCCTTAGCTTTATCAGGATCGTAACCTACACCATCATCCGTAATAGTAAGCTCAATTGCTTCATGATCTTTTTTAATCACTACAATAGCATTGCGAGCCACACTATATTTATTGATATTCTGTAAACCTTCCTGTATCACCCTGTATACGTTCACTTTTTGAATATTAGGTAGGTTTTCCCAGTTGATATTAACATCTATATCGACATCAAAAACAGTATTGAATTCATTTTTCTGGGTAAGCACAAGCGACTCAATAACATCTTTAAAGCTCTTTTCAAAGAATACCGCATTACGGCTAAGATCATGTGAAACCCCTCTAATTTCCGACTCCACTGTTTGCAGCTGTTTGATATATTCTTTTCTTTGCGCTACCGACTCTTCATCGGTATTCCTGTTTATAAACTCAAGATTAAGCCTAACCGCATATATATTATTAAGGATTCCGTCGTGCAGTTCCATCGCAATACGGCTTTTCTCCTCAGCCCTTGCTTTATCTATTTTAGTTTGCTGTTCAAACATTAACTGGTAAATTTCTTCATTAGCCTTTTGCTGCTCCTGTTCCATTACCAGTTTTTTATTTCTTGAGTTCAGGTAATAAATAATAAATACTGCCCCTATAAAAAGCAATACCATTGCCGAGACACCTATTATAAACCCATTTCTCTTTACTAAAGCTTCTTTCTCATCTTCAAGCCTTTCTGTCTCATACTCAATACGGGCAAACTTATCTTTATTGGCCTGTTCAACTTTTTGCAAACTATCATTAACCACATTAAGTCTTTTGTAATAGATTGCACTTTGAGGCTTGTCTATTTCACCTAAAAGCTTTAAGGTGTTTACAACATCATAGTATCCCTTTATATTTTCGGCTTTACTATAAGCTTCCCTTAAATATTCAACTGCCTTTGCCGTATCTTTTTTCGCCGCATAATATTCACCAAGGTATTTTTTTGTAGCTACGATACCATAACTAATCCCTAAACTATCTCTTATAGCAAGTGCCTCATAAAACATTTTAGGCAAATCTTTCTCATTACCCGACTTAAAACGGGCATAAGCCAAACTGTTTAGAAGTTTTGCATAGAGCGACGGATTAGACTCTTTTGATGTTAATTTAAGTGCATTAAGATAGAACTCTTCTGCCTTTGCATAATCCTCCATATTTAGGTAAACATTACCCAGATTATTATAACAGGTGGACTTGTAATAATTTACATCTATATTATTTGAATCTTCTTTATTAAAAGAAAGTAATTGCCTTAAGGCTAACTCATAGTACTTAATAGCTTCTACATGCAAACCCTGCCCATCAAGAGCAGCAGCTATCAGGTTGTGGCAATTATAAATATCGGTAGCATCTCTGCCCTGCAAAAGCCCCAATGCCCTAAATGCTTCGGTTTCACAAAGCTGATACTCCTTTAAATAATATAATACATAAGCCTTATAAAGTTTTGTTTTACCAAGACTCCTGTACTGATGTGACTCCTGAAACAATTTTTCGGCCTGAGTATAAAAAATATAAGCACTATCGGTATCTGCTAAACCAAAATAATAGGTATTACCTATTGTATAAAGTGATTGAGCAACATTAACTGTATCTTTAATCTCTTTATTTAGTTCAACACTTTGTTTACCTATTCTTAAAGCTCCCTGATAATTACTTGAATTATAATAAGCCTCTGTAAGCATTAAATAATACCGGGGAATACTATCCTTATAAGGGTAGTCATTTATTTTCTGATAAACAGATTCAAGCAATTGCTTTTTCAAGCTGTCACTATCTGTAGCAGATACCTGATCTAACATTTCTGTTATCTGCTTATCTTTATCAGAATAGTTATTGTTTTTATCGTTACAGGAAATAACGACAAAAAACAACAGTATAAAAAGGAGTATTTGTTGGAATTTGTTCAAAATTTTTGAGGCTGTAGTTGTTAATACTACAGCCTCAAAAATAATATATTTTATTTAATAGCAATACCTAAGATTACTTTCCGTTGCTTGTTACAGGTTTTGGAAGTTCAACATCTCCATTATCTATCGGCGCTACAATCGTAGTATCTCCTGCTGATGTATCCTCTAAAGCGCTATCATCTGTTGAACAAGAAACTGCTGTTAAACCAACAAATGCGATAAGTCCTAAAGTAAAAAGTGATTTTTTCATGGTGTTAAATTTTTTAAAATTGGATAGGTGTTATTTTTTAATATTTTTAATTTGTTTTGCTTTTTGTGTTATTTCCTGAAGCAAAACTAAGGCTAAATACACCATCCAAAACCATGATTTACAGTGACTTTAGTGAATCACACCCGTACACGAGTAACTGGACCGATTTGCAGGGTAAAATGACTAATTATATATTTTCGGGAGCAATTTTGCGGATAATAGCATCAATATTATCCTTAAATGTTTTAGAGAAAGAAACAGATAAATCACTGTTATTTAAATAGCATAATGATTTACCGGTATTAATTCTTGTTATATAGTTACTGTTTACTATATAGCTATTATGTATTCTGAAAAAGAAAAACGGCAGGCTTGCCTCATAATGCTTAAGCGTTTTGTAAGCTGTAAGCTTTTTGCCATTTTGCAAATGGAAGTCAGTAGTATTATTATCTGCCTTAAGATAAACAATATCGTTAAGCGAAATAAACTGATAATCACCGTACGATTTAATACATATAGTATCTCTGGAAGCAACAGGACTTGTTTTCTCAAAACGAAGTAATGTTTTTCTTAGCTCAAAACGGTTAAGTGGTTTTAACAAATAATCAGATACACCCGCCTTAATTGCATCAAAAGCATGCTTAGTAGTAGAAGTAGTTATTATAAAATAAGGCAGATTATCAATATATTGATGCAGTTCTGTAATAATAGAAAGAGATAGTCCGGTTTTTTTACTTTTAGGGGAAACTTCAATGAATACAAGCATTGGCTGCAAATCAAGTATCTTGTTTACAGCCTCATCTTTACTACTCGCCACCCCTGCACAAAAATATTCCGGAAACTCCTCAAATCGCGCTAGTGTGTCTTTCGCGCCGATATCTTCATCAATTATGAGATATGAATATTGCACTTTCCTGAAAAAAATGTTAAAAAACCGATGGCAATATATTAAATTTGAAATAGTCGTTTTACGGTTTAACCGTAAAATTTGTTAAATTTGTCCTAATAGACTTGTATATGCAGAGAGATTTAAGAATTCTTATCGTTGACGACCACCCCATGACGGTTAACGGTTATATCAATGTTTTACGTAACGAAAACATTGAGGGACACAATCTTATATTCACCAAAGCGCTGGATTGCCAACAGGCTTATGAACTTATAACCACCCAGCATTTTGACATTGCGTATCTTGACTTGAGCCTTCCCCCATATGAAGAAAAAAACATCACTTCAGGGCTTGACTTAGGTGTATTGATACGTAAAACGATACCGGATTGTGTAGTCATAATACTAACCATGCACAGTGAAGCCACGTTAGTAGACCGCCTGATAAAAGAAATTAACCCTGACGGCATTTTATGCAAAAGCGACATCGATATTGATGAGTTTGTAAATGCCTTTAAGATTATTTTTGAAGGCGAGAGGTACATGAGCAGCAAAATTGTAAAGTCACTTCGCGACAAAGACTTTGACAAGTACAACCTTGACAATTATGACAGACAGATACTCATGAGGCTAAGCGAAGGGATACTCACAAAAAACATCCCTAACTATGTACCGCTTTCACTAAGTGCCATTGAAAAAAGAAAGGCTAATTTAAAAAGCATGTTTCTTGAAGGTAAAACCGGAGATGACCATGACCTTATTGAAGCCATAAAAAAAATTGGCATTATTTAAACCCCAAAAACAACCCCCGAACTATGATCCCCAACAGCTCCCGTAACACTGGAAAGTACATTTACTTCTCCCCTTAATTTTAAAACTCCCAATAAACCAAAAATAAGCGCTTCTTTATATTGAATCGTCTTATCGTCCGGAACAACAATAGCTGTATCAGGCATAAACTCCTGCATACAATTCAGCAAGAAAACATTATAAGCACCACCACCGGTAACAAGCAATTTACCCGGAGGCAATGCATTTATTACATCTGCCAACTGTTTAGCAACATGCATAGTAAAGGTATGGAGCTTATCTTCTACCTCGGCATCATATTTTTCCATTAATGGCAGTAAAACTTCTTTTACATATTCAAAACCTAATGACTTAGGATATGCTTTCTTATAAAACTCCAATTCATTTAATTCGGCATATATTTCGGCAACTAACATACCTTTTGCAGCTATCTTCCCCCCATCATCATACGGCAAACCCAGTTTATCTGCATAATAGTTAAGTACTGTATTCACAGCACAAATATCAAAAGCAACACGTTTACCATTATCTTCAAACGAAATATTAGAGAAACCACCTAGGTTAAGGCAATAACTATAACCACTAAACAGTAGCCTGTCACCTATAGGAACCAACGGAGCTCCCTGCCCTCCCATTTGCACATCCTGTACTCTAAAATCACAAACAGTAGTTATACCTGTGTTTTTTGCTAATTCCCGTTTATTACCTATTTGGAGCGTAAAGCCATTTTGCGGTTGATGTAAAATTGTATGCCCGTGTGAACAAATTGCATCAAGACCTTTTATTGCATTATCCTCAATAAAGGTTTTTACAATACCCGACAGCAACAAGGTATATTCATCGTTGAGTTTTCCAAGGTTTTCTTTAGTATAACCTACCGCTTCCTTAAGTCTCTCTACCCACACATTACTGTAAGCAACTGTTTGACATTCAACAACATTATAACTCCAAATACCATTTTGGTAATTAAAAATAATATGGGCTAAATCGACTCCGTCAAGCGAAGTTCCCGACATAACTCCTAAAACGTTATAGTTTTCTCTAATCATGTGCTAAAATTAAATAATGATATTGAAAAATTCACATTAAATAATTACTTTTGGGCGCAATAAAACAAAATTACAATATTTAGATAGTTATGGATTTTAAACTTACTGAAGAGCACCTAATGATTCAGAAGGCAGCGAGAGACTTTGCTCAAAATGAATTACTTCCGGGTGTAATAGAGAGGGATGAAAAACAAATTTTCCCTACAGAGCAAATCAAGAAAATGGGAGAGCTTGGTTTCCTAGGTATGATGGTAGACCCAAAATATGGTGGTAGCGGATTAGACGCAGTTTCTTATGTTATCGCTATGGAAGAGATTTCTAAAATTGATGCTTCTGCTTCAGTAGTTATGTCTGTAAACAACTCTCTTGTATGCTGGGGACTTGAAACTTTTGGTACAGAAGAGCAAAAACAAAAATACCTTACCCGTTTAGCTACGGGTGAGATAATAGGAGCTTTCTGTCTTTCTGAGCCGGAAGCAGGAAGTGACGCTACTTCTCAAAAAACAACAGCAATTGACAAAGGTGACCACTACCTATTAAACGGTACTAAAAACTGGATAACAAACGGTAGTACTGCCGATGTTTATCTTGTAATAGCTCAAACCGATATTGAGAAAAAACACAGAGGTATCAATGCTCTTATTGTTGAAAAAGGGATGCCTGGTTTTGAAATTGGAGCTAAAGAGCAAAAATTAGGTATTCGCGGATCTGATACACACTCATTAATGTTTACTGACGTTAAGGTTCCAAAAGAAAACAGAATAGGCGAAGATGGTTTTGGTTTCAAATTTGCCATGAAAACCCTTTCAGGAGGTAGAATCGGTATCGCTTCTCAGGCATTAGGTATTGCTTCAGGAGCTTACGAGCTTGCTCTTAAATACTCTCAGGAAAGAAAAGCTTTTGGTACAGAAATCTTCAATCACCAGGCTATTGCTTTTAAACTTGCCGATATGGCTGTACAAATTGAGGCAGCACGCCACCTTTGTATGAAAGCTGCTTGGGATAAAGACAACCACAACAACTATGATGTAAGCGGCGCTATGGCAAAACTTTACGCTTCTCAGGTTGCAATGGATACCACTATTGAAGCCGTACAAATACATGGCGGTAACGGTTATGTGAAAGAATACCATGTAGAAAGACTTATGCGTGATGCTAAAATCACTCAGATTTATGAAGGAACTTCAGAAATCCAAAAAATTGTAATTTCAAGATCACTTATAAACAAATAAAAATCTTGCGCTTATATATAAAGTAAATAAAAGCCAGCTAATTAGCTGGCTTTTAACATTATTGTTAAAAAAATAATTCAAAAAGTAACTATCATTTTTTAACTATATATTTACTTTTTAACGGATAAAATACGTCGTACATCGATTATTTAAGTTTTAACTTCAACTTGGAACACTTCTTTTTTATTTTTATAAAATAAATACAGTATGTCTCAAGTTATAATACTATAGAGAGTTACGGTTTTGCACACCTTACTTGCAATATTTATAACAGCCAATAAAGTGTATTTACTAAATACAAACAGACAAAAAACCGAAAATTAGTTATAATTTAATTATTGCCAACTAAACCATGAACGTAATAGGCCAAAAAATTAAGAAGCTTAGAGAAGAAAAAGGAATTACTCAGGAAACCATGGCGCTCCACCTTGATGTTACCCAGAGTAATTACGGAAGGCTTGAAAAAGACGACAGAAGACTGAATGTTGTTAAACTTCTCAAAATTGTACAAATTCTTGATGTGAACATCAACTACCTTTTCAACGAGATTGTAAGCGAATCTGAACCGGGAGATGATATGTTCAATCAGGCAAACAAAGAAGTTTACGATATACTTGTTGAAAGCCTTAAAGCCGAAATACAACACCTGAAAGAAGAGATAAACTTTTTGAGGGTAATTGTAAAAAGCTAATATATTCTTAAAAAACACTATTCAATACTGAATACTTTGTGCCTGCGTTATAACTTAGATGCATTAACGCACTAATACCGTTATGGCCCAACCCAAATCAGTAAAATCAAAAGTAATTGCCGGATATCTGCTGCTCTTTTTTTTTGCAGTAGTATCGGTATGGTTTGTATATAGTGAGATTTCCAAAATTGCTTCTAAAAGTGCTTCCGGAAATGACAACTCCAAAATTATACAAATAAGCAACACCATAGCTAACCTATACACTTCTGAAGCCATAGGCAAAACCGCTATGCTTAGTGGACTTGATAGTGACTACAACAGCTACAATAAACTTATTGATAGCATTAATAATGATATCGACCTTATTAAAAAAGAGGCCGACTCAAGCCAGGTTGTAAAGTTTGACTCGATACAATTATTAATAAACAAGAAAAGAAAAAGTATTTCGGGAATTATTAAATATCGTAAACTTAACAGGCCGGAATATGTACAAAAAAACTTTCGCATTAAAATAAACAGCGTAAAAGACTCCCTTGTAAACCAGGCAACTCCGTTAAAACCTGAAGAACGATACACCTGGAGCCAAGTGGTAAATTCCGCACTACCTCCTAAAACACTAGATTCCATTAGGAAGTTTGCTTCAAACGACTCACTTACTATTGCCTATAATCAGGTGATTGAAGAACTGATAAACAAAAACAAGCAGGAGCAAAATAAATTAAATCGTGCCGAGCAGTTACTACAGGATGAAAACCGTATTATTTCCGATCAGCTTCGGGTAATACTGGCTTCAGTAGAAAAAGAAATTATCGAAAGATCATCACAAAAAATGACTGCTTCACAATTGGCAATTTCTTCTACCGTAAAAAAAATGGCATGGATTGGTGCTTCCGCCCTACTCATACTTATAATTTTTGCCTGGATAATTTTAAGCGATCTGACAAAAAGCCAAAACTACAGAAATCAATTAGAGGAACTTAATGCCGAAAACGAAAAACTGTTACGAAGCAAAACAATGCTTATGGCCACAGTAACACACGATTTACAAACCCCTCTCGGCAGTATTATAGGTTTTTCAGATCTAATAAGTAATTCCGAAATAAACAGTAAACAGAAACAGTATCTGGACAACATAAAAGAATCTGCCGACTATATTCTTAAACTGGTAAGTGACCTCGTAGATTTCTCTAAACTGGAAAACAGCAGAATCACAATTGAAGAATCATCTTTTAACTTAAAAACGCTTATTGAAAATACCTGTAGAACCCTTGAGCATTCTGCAGAAAATAAAAACATTGAACTTAATTGGGTTAGCGACGATAAGCTGGAAGACAATATAATATCAGACCCTTATCGCATTAAACAGGTTTTAACTAACCTTATCAGTAACGCCATTAAGTTTACTCAGGAAGGAACTGTAGAAGTACTGGCATACATAAAGAATCAAAGTGTTTTCATTTCTGTAACAGATACCGGTATTGGTATAGCAAAAGAGAGTCACGCCAATGTATTTAAAGAATTCACCCAGGCTAATGATGGTATAGAGAAAAAATTTGGAGGAACCGGACTGGGACTTACCATCTCTAAAAAGATAATTGAACTTTTAGGAGGAACAATAGAACTGCAAAGCGAAGAAGGAAAAGGATCTGAATTCACTATAATTTTACCATACCAAAAAGGCAAAAAAACGAAACCTACGCAACAACAGGTCCAAATTACAACTTATCCATACCTTAAAAACAAAAAAATTCTTTTAGTAGATGATGATGAAACCCAGCTATCCTTATTAAACGAAGTATTTAGCGATAAAGGCGCTGTAGTAACTACAGAAGCAAATTCATCAAGAGTCGCTCAGCTTTTAACCGATAAATATTTTGACATTATTCTAACTGATATCCAAATGCCGGGACTGGATGGCTTTGAGCTTCTTGAAGAAGTCCGCTCAATTAAACAAAATATTCCTGTTATAGCACTTTCAGGAAGAAAGGATCTTGAAAAGGATTATTTCTTAGAAAAAGGGTTTACCGATTTTCATCCAAAACCGGTACAGGTAAATAAACTATTGGTTATAGTATCAAATCTTTTTGGTGACAATATAGAAATAGATGAACAGGTTATAACTGCAACAGAACGTAAAAATCGTCCGCTTTTTGACTTAAGAAGTTTATCTCAGTTTACGCAAAATGACCCCGAATCTTTAAAAATGATTATTGATACTTTTATAGGCAGCTCAAAAGAAAACTGCGCTGACTTACAAAGTGCTTTAGCAGATAAAAACGAACAACGTATTGTAGAAGTATCGCATAAAATGATACCTATGCTAAAACAGATTGAAGCATTCCATATATCTGAAGTTCTTGACGCTCTCGAAGAAAAACATTACTCAGGCAACTGGGATAAAATAGAACAGCAAATCAATACTGCCTGTAAAAGCATAGAAACCCTTTTAGAAAAACTAAATGAGGAAGTAAATTAAAGATCTATATTATATAGTTTAAGTTTATTATAAAGAGTTTTACGATCTATATCAAGCAATTTGGCAGCTTTAGACTTGTTATAATTTGTGCGCTCTAAAGCCTTTCTTATAGCCTCTTCTTCACTCTCTTTAGTATAGCTTAACTGTATTTCCTCGTTTGCAGACTGCTCCATCTCTGGAGGTAGTACTTCCAGCGAAATAGCATTGCCTCTGGTTAGCAATACCGAACGTTTAATAATATTTTTCATCTCCCTGAGGTTACCCGGCCAGGAATAATTAAGGAAAAGATCAATTACATTTTGATCAAATCGCTCAACATCCTTTTCCAGCTCTTCATTTGCCTGTGCCAGAAAATGATTGGCAAACATCATTATATCTTCTTTACGTTCACTTAATTTAGGCACATGTATGCAAAACTCATTAAGCCTGTGGTATAAATCTTCCCTAAAGTCACCTCGCTTTACTGCATCGGCTAAATCTTCGTTTGTAGCAGCTACTACCCTAATATCTACCTGTTGCTCTGTATTGCTTCCTACAGGCTTTATTTTACGTTCCTGAAGTGCTCGCAGTAGTTGCACCTGAACATCATAAGAAAGATTCCCTACTTCATCCAAAAATAAGGTACCTCCATTAGCCGCTTCAAAGTGTCCTGTTTTATCTGTCACAGCCCCTGTAAAAGATCCTTTTATGTGCCCGAAAAACTCACTCGAGGCTAATTCTTTCGGTATAGCACCACAATCAACTGCCACAAAAGGTTTACTAGCCCTCTTACTTTGCATATGTATAGACTGGGCTATATATTCTTTACCTGTACCACTATCACCAATAATTAACACCGACATGTTTGTTGGAGCAACTAGATTAATATGGTCGTATAGTTTTGCAGAATCGCTACTAATCCCCTTTACAAAACCCGATACCGTTTTTTTAGGTTCGCTAACAGTATTAGATTTTTTTGTCTCCTTTTTTAATAATGCCTGCTGAATAGTATGTAAAATCTCATCTGGGTTTATTGGTTTCCCTACATAATCAAAAGCACCAATCTTCATGGCGTTTACAGCAGTCTTAATATCAGTATACCCTGTCATAAGGATAACCTGCGTTTTAAGCCCCTTTTGTGTGATTGACTTAAGTATTTCAAGTCCGTCACTATCAGGCAGCCTAATATCAGTTAAAACTATATCGAAAAAGTCATTGTTTAATTCCTGAAGGGCATCATTACCGTTAAATGCAGTAACAACATCATACCCCCTTTTTTGCAAGAAAGTTTTTAGTAGTAAGCAGAAAGAAGTATCGTCGTCAACAACCAGAATTTTTACACTCATTATAATCTAAAGTAAATAATCACAAATTTAATGTTTTTGGAATTTTAAACTGTTAATAAAAACAAAAGGAGATGTATTACCATCTCCTTCTGTCGAAGAATTTACCAGATTCTTCAAATCACCTTACTATATATCTTTAAGCTTCTTTTACAAACTCTCCTGTTGCTTTGTAAATAGCTGTTATTTTAGTTTTCTCTTTAGTAAGCACAACCTTGTACTCAACATCATCTGACAAGTAAGCCTCATCAAGTGAGTAACCGCTATACTTAGCACTAATAGATTTTAAAACATCTACCGGAACATCTGATGTATCTATCTTAGCATACTCTTTTTCCTGTCCGCGTAACACAACCTCATTAATATCTAATGTTGTATTTGCTATAACGTTTGTCGTATTAACACCAAACAATAATAATAGTCCCAATAATAAATTTTTCTTTTTCATAGCATTTAATTATTTGGCTGTTTGTATATGTAATATGAAATAATCGTACCAATAGAGTCTAGCATCACGCTGAACACAATAAACAACTATAAACCAACAACTTAAATAAACATAAAAAAAGAAATAACATCGTAGACTTATGTAGAAATACACAACAAAAGTGTAGAATTTCTACAAACAGTAATTATTAAAGAAGGAAATATGTAGAAATGGAAAATGTATAAAAACAAAAAACCCTATCCGATATTGGATAGGGTTTTGAAAAGAAAGGCAGTGTCATACTCTCCCACAAATTGCAGTACCATCTGCGCAAGCGGGCTTAACT